>CAZNGW010000015.1:14576-18880 GCA_964572925.1 uncultured Candidatus Cloacimonas sp.
TAAATCTTTCTCTACATATTTAGTCTGTTCTCAGTCTATCCCGGTTTTTTTCCAGAGTCTTGGCTCCTATCCCTTTTACCTTGGTAATGTCCTCAATACTGGAAAATGTTCCGTTGGCTTTGCGCCATTCGATTATCGCTTTGGCTTTCACTTCACCGATGCCGGACAAGCTGCATAGCTCTTCCAGACCTGCAGTATTGATGTTTACTGGTTTCAGGCTGGCTTTATCCGGCTTATCCTTCTTTGTTTTTGCAGATTTAACGCTCTTCTCGCCAAGCAATTCTACATTGGTGCTATCTCCGAAGATCAGCAAATCGGGCAGCAGCCTGGCATAGGTTTTTGCGCCTATTCCTTTTACCTGCAGAAGCTGATTGACCGAAGTGAAGGGACTTTTTTGCCGATAAGCGATGATATCCGCAGCCCGTTTTTCGCCAATTCCGGCCAGGGTGCATAGTTCATCTGCAGTAGCCGTCCGAATGTCCAATCGCAGCACAGCATCTTTCTCCACGGCTTTGCTCAGGCTGTCGGGATCGGTGGCTTCTGCAGCAGAGGGAGTCCATCCCATCAGCGAAAGCACATTCCCCAGCAGCAGCACTGTCAGCAAAAACAGCAGGATCCTTTGTTCGGAAGGGGTCAGCAAATTCCTCAGGGGATTTTCCATAGCCTAATCCAAGGGCGATTGTTGGGATTCGGGATTGCCGGACAGTTCCAAAAGCTGTGGCCATTCCGGAAAGCCCTGTAGTTCCGTATACCATTGTTGAAGCTTATCATCCAACCATTTTTCGTCAAATCTCTTTTCTCTGGCGAATTTCAAGAGATCATGGCTTAGCTGTTTCCATTTTTTTTGGCCGGCCAGAGCATCCACCCAGGCACTGCAATACGTATAATTTTCCAGGAGTTTGGGGTTTTTGGTCAGGTAATCCAGTATGGCTTGCCAATCTCCGGTTTCTTCCAAAATGCTAATGTAACCGCCGGAAAACCTTAACAGGCTGTCGGCAGGGCTTAGTTCCCCAGATTTTACGGCATTGGAGATGAGTCCTGGCATCACTTTGACATAGAGGGCTTTATTCTTGGCCGACACCAGGGTATACATAATCTTTTCCCAGTTTGCCTGAAGTAAAGATTTGTCTTTGATACCCATCAATGCTTGTTCAGCTTTGTTATCATTTTTGGTGATCCGATAGCGGTGGAACTGAAAAATCTTGAAATAATCATCCTGGGGAAATCTTTTTTGCCCGTTGTCGATCAACTCAAGCAGATAGCCTTTGTCGGCTAATGGATTGTTTTCTTCAAATTCATCCTCCAGGATCACCGACATCAGGTCAAGCAGCAGCAGCCGATAACCCCAGTAGAAATCAGGATGCTTTTTACAGAGGTTATAAGCCCCCTGCATTTGCAGTTCTTCATCCTCTTCCAGACGCAGGCAAAGGTATTCATAAGCTGGGGAATCAGAGTTTTTGTTGCGGACTTCCTCAAACCAGGCAGCACATTCCTCGGGATTGACGTCTAACCAGATATCCTGCAGGTCACGCATTTCCTCCACCTTGTCGGTTTTAGCCAGGTAGTCCTTGATCATCTGCACGGCATTTTCCCAGCCTTCCTGTGCTATTAAACGGTCACGAAACTGCGGGAAGCTTTCCGCATTCAGGAAAAATACTCCCTGCAGAATCAAAACAAGCGTGGCAACGAGTTTTCTCATCATTCCTCACGTAGCATCGGGGTTTGGCGTGTTTGAATTTCTTTTTTTACCTTTTGCCTGCCTTGTGAATTCTGTCAAGAGATTCCCTGCTCCCTCCTTCCTCGCCTCCCAAATGCCTGCCGAATCCCACCCGACTTCCTCCCGAATGAGATAAGAGAGGAGTCCGGGAGGATTGTGCGTGGCGCTCCGGCTATGAGAAAGGAAGAAAGAGCAAAGGGGATACCTTGCGGCATCCCCTGTCTTGCAGCTAAGTTTGTTTAGTTTCTGTAGCTTACGGAAACCTGGGTGGCAAGTCCGCTGCCGGTGCCGCCGATGAAATAGGGTCCATCATGCAGCAAGGATTTGGAAAGCACCGTGTCGATGCAGAATTTGCCGAACTTGAAGCCCAAGCCCAGATTCATGTTGAAGCTGGAGGTATAATAGGAATCGGTGTCCTCTTCCTGCCCGGAAACATCGTCCCAATCGCCAGTAGGATCATAGGTTCTGGAATAGAACAGGTAGTTTTGACGGGCACCCACTCTGCCCACCAGCCAGGAGGCAATCTGTGATTCCACCGCCAGATTGTATTCCGGCACATAGGTATAGCCATATTTGGTGCCATCATGTCCGGATTGATTGGAACCTGATTCCTCATTGTTGTAGGTGGCAAAACGCAGAGGTTTAACGCCAAAGATCACAGTGTTTTTCTCACCCATTTTATAGTTGGCGCCAATTCCCACATCCACCATCATGTGGCTGTCCTTGATGGTTCCAGTTATTGTGCTGGCGGCAACTACCTTGCTTTCTTCCTTGATGGTGTTGATGGCCAGGTTTCCCACTGCCATTACCGCCAGGGAGTTATTGTCCATCAGATAGTATCTGCCGGAACCTTGCAGGGTCATTTCAGAATATTTTTCGGTGTTCTCGTTGATGTCGTTTTCAACCGAAGCTCCCGCAATTGAAAGTTTGCCACCCGCATCTATCTTATCGGTGCTCATTCCACCACTGAATTCCAGATAGGTTGCAGCGGCTTCATAGAACTTATTGGGATTATCCGCCATATCGGTTTTTTTGCTGTCGATGGCCATGGCAAATCCCGCTCCGAAATGATCCATCAAACCAACGTAGAACTGGATCTTTTTGCTGATGTCCAGATCGCCGGGGCTGTAATAGTTAGGTGGAGCTGTATTAATGTAGCTATCTACGTTTACGCCGGTATTGGTGTTCAGATAAACACCCCAGATATAGTTCATTATTGGCAGATTGGCACCAATCGTCCAATCGCTGCTGCTGCCGGAAGAATAAAGCTCTCCCACCAACTGGCGGTTGTAACGGTTTATGGCACCGGGAAATGATGAAAGATCAGAACTGTCCCGAATATAGCCAAAGGGACTGCCCAAGGCTGCCATCCGGCTATCGGTTGCAAACAGACTGCCTGCCACGATGACAAGCACGACGATTAACGCGAGTAACATTTTGTTTCTCATAGGGTTCCTCTCTTACGAAGTTTTAGCCGAACGGGTGTTTTAAATATCAGTTCGAGCTATAGCTATAAAATAAATGGACTTACGTTATTCGTCAAGCTTTTTCTGCCTTTGGGATATTCAGTTGTCTCTTTTTGTTGGTTACCGGTTCAGGGATACACGATATTGGGGCGTTTGGAATTAGGATTTATGGAGGTTTCCAGATAGAGCCCAAAGAGCTCATACAGAGTTGCCGGTTGCATCAGTTCCGTCGCCTTGCCCTTTGCCAGAAGCTGACCTGCTTTCAGGAAGATCAGGGTTTCAGCATAGTTGGCAGCCAGATTCAGATTGTGCGAAACCACCAGAATGGTTTTTCCTTCCTTGCGGTGAATGTCCCTCAACAAAGCCATGATCTCGATCTGATGATTGATGTCAAGCTGGGAAAGACTTTCATCCAGGATCAGGCAAGGCGTGTCCTGAACCAGCGCTCTGGCAATCAGCACCCGCTGTTTTTCACCTCCGCTCAGTTCTGAATACCACCTATCTTTCAGCCCCTCCAGGTTCAACCTGGCTAAAATCCGGTCTGCCATGGCGTAGTCTTCTGCATTATGTGACTGGAACAGATTGAGATAGGGATAACGTCCCATCAGAATCGTTTCATATACTGTGTGATCAAATTCATGCAGGCTTTCCTGAGGAACAAAAGCAAGCTGCCTGGCTATCCAACTGCGTTTGGAGGTGGCAATATCCCTTCCGTCCAGTAAAACCTGTCCGCTTTCGGGCTTTAAATAACCGATGAGAGTGTAAAGTAAAGTGGATTTCCCAGCTCCATTGGGACCCAACAAAGCGCAAAAATCCCCTTTGGCTATCGTCAGAGACAGCCCTTTCAGGATCGGGGTATCACCATATCCGCTTACCAGCTCGCTCAGCTTGATCATTCAATGTTCCTTTTTCAATTGCCTTATAGCTTTGTTGCCTTTAAACATAGTTCGCTATTTCTGTCAATTGCGAAGCTGATTTTGAGGAATGCCTGTGTCTCACAGGCAAGGTTTGCCGTTCTCAGACCTGGAATGCCTGTGTCTCACGGGCAAGGTTTGCCGGTCTCAGACCGGCACTATCCGGTCTGAGACCGGATTGCCTTTCCCGTCAGAGACGGGAATTCC
>CAZNGW010000015.1:18980-44010 GCA_964572925.1 uncultured Candidatus Cloacimonas sp.
GAGACGGGAATTCCAGTCCCCCAAATAGAAGGGTGGAGCCAAAGCGGTTCCACCCTTTATCTTCTTATATTTGTTTATCTTATGTTAGTTCAGAGCAATAACGCGATAGAATTTCTTGTCTGTCGCTGCTCCGGAATAGAACAGGTTTGTGGTAGTAGTAAGCAGGGTGAATCCCGCATAAGGATCATTGCTGGATTCCACCCGATAGCTTGTGGCTCCTGCCACAGCTTCCCAACTAAGGCTGATCGTTCCGCCCACCTGGCTGATATTGATAATCGGAGCTTCCAGGATTCCGGCTGCAGGTGTAATGTCTGCCAGGAAACGAGGACTGAACTGCATCGTCGTTCCGAATTGTCCTCCCAAACAAACAACATCCACGGGAGTCGCAGGAACTGCTGTTCCAGCATAGTCAGCGGCAGGGAAGGTTCTCAGAACGCCGGTTCCCGATGCGTCAGTAGCCGTAATGTTCTCGGCAGTTGCGGCAAACAAGCCGGAAGTTGGTGGAGTGAGGGTTACATTCGAAATTTTCAGCAATCTGGCCTGGTCATCTGTAGTTATGGTAGCCAGAGTCCTTACCAGAGGGGTAACAGTATGGCCATGTGATGTGGCAGCCCCGGGATTGGCAACTGGCGTGAACTGCAATAGACTGCTATAGTTGTTCAGGGTTCCTGCGATGCCGGTGATTCCGTCATACAAGGCATAAGTGGAGGTTATGATTCCGCTGGGATCGTCGATCACCATGCCGCCAGTACTGTCCTGAATATATTTCTGGTTGCGGTTGGCTTGCTGGAAAGTCAGGATGGCTTCGCCGGTAAGGCGATAAACCGTAGCTCCAGTAGGCATGGCACGCAATGCGGCTATATTGGCTACATCGGTTGGATAGCTGTAACTGGCTATGGCAACAGAGGAAGGATCATAACCAGTGGCAAAAGCGATGGCTTTCAGGGTGGTAGTGGCACTGATAGCAACCGGTCCTGTGTAGAGCGTGGAGCTCGCATTGGGCACATCGCCATTGGTGGTGTAACGAATCGTAGCTCCTGGAGTTGTGGTGGCTATAGTAACATTGATCGGGCTGAAATAGTTCCCCGCAGGAGGATTGAAGGTGGGAGTTGCAACCATGGGATTGCCACCGGGATTAAAGGTATGTGAACCCAGGTAGCTAATGGTGTCCACTGCATAAACGTCCCATTCAGAAGCGAGAGTTTCAAATGCTGTTACGTCACCTGCTGCATAGCCTGTAGGATTAACGCTAACGCCTTGGTTAATATTGGGTTTGCGAACCAAGGTTTTATCCAGAGTGGAATATCCGCCATCGGCAGTCCAAGCTGTGCCAGGATCCTGTCCGATCATACCAAAGATATCCACATACTGCTCTTCGGCTCCAACGATTTTAACCAAAGCTACGGCATCATCGCCGTTATAGTACGTTACAGTGCTGGTTACATCAGCCAGACCAAGGATAGTGGCATTTGCTCCTGCATTTGCTATTACATAAACATCGTTATGGGCAAGCATGGTGCCGGTAGTAAAGGTAAGAGTATTTCCGGGTGTTGATGCTCCGTTTGAATACAGATAGACTTTGTAGTTTCCCAAGTCAACTGCCCCGCCTGTACCATTAAAAATCTCAAGGGCTTTGTTGCTGCTGTTGCCTTCAATATATTCGGAGAAGAAGAGGTCAACTGCCATTCCGGCTTGGGGAGTGGCTGTTCCGGTTAAGAGAACTGCATCTTGAGTGGCATCGGCAGTGTCGTGTAAAATCTCACCATTAAAGGTTCCAGCACTGGTTGGATTGAAACGCACATAGATGCTGCTATTGAAGTTGAAGGGCAGGGTTAGCGTATAGCCCCAGGGTCCGGTTGACGAAGTACTGATCTCAAAGGGAGCTGCAGTATTCAACGATAAGTCTGCAGTAGCATTGGTAGCGCTGAGAGTGTATGATTGTGCAGCTGAGGGAGTATTAGCTTCAGAACTGAATTCAGGAAGGCTGGCTGGATTATTCCAGATAACCGTAGGGTTGTAAGCTGTTCCTTCTACACGCAGGTTGACTGGATCGGCATTGGGACTGGTGTGAACTATATTGCCTGCCTGGTCTCCAGCAAGGGTGGCATACATGCGAACATATATAGTTGCAGGAAGTGAGGTTGCAGGCACCAGGATCGATTGTGCCCAGCCTTCAGTTGCCGAAAGCGAGACCTGGAAATGGGTGGGAGCGGTAACCGTAATCCCACTTTGAAGATCGGTTCCATTCAAAGTATATTGGGTAATTTCTTCAGAAGGAGAGCCAACAATGCAAGCAAGAGGATCAAGCGTTCCGGTTACAATAATAACCGGGGTTGGAGGAGCTTCACCACTCCAGAGTTCAGCCCAGTCGTTGGTAACGCGGATACCGTCGATTTCAAAGGCGGCTCCGGCTGTGCTGCTTCCCTGACGCAAAGCAACGGCACCAATATTGGAAGGCTCAGAAGTTATCGCGTCGTTTGTGGTTGCCAGGGCAGCAGGTTCACTGCCAGAAAAATCAGGATTGATCCACAATTTAACAATGTCGTTATTAGCGCCATCAACAAACTCGTATTTTAACAGGAACAAATAGCTTGTATTCAGGCTATATGTGTATGCCGTAAACTGTGCCGTTCCAATGGCGCCAGCGTTGGAAATACCGAATCTCAGGTTATCGGAGGCGTCTTTCTGGACAAACAACCGGCCTCGATAGAAAGAGGAATTGATCGGGTTTGAACACAGATGGAAGAAATAGTCGCCAGTTGTGGTAGCTGAGGTAATGGTTGCCACAAAAGCAGTATAAACCGCACCATTAGTCTGGCCGGTAAACAAGCGGTTGACATCTTCGCCGGTATTCATCGCAACTGCCTTGTTTCCAGAAAAAGGCGGATAGTTAGTATAGCCCAGGCTTCCAGTTCCTACAAGGATTGGATTAGAGCCGGTGCTATGAGCAGTCCAGCCATTAGCGGTAAGGTAGGTTCCGGCTACATAATTGAAATCTTCCTGAATGAATGTTGTGGCTGCAGCTGGATCGGTAACGGTTCCGCTTACAGCCAGGTCAACTTGGGTTGCGCCAGTGCTGGTGTGGGTGATATTTCCACTGAAACTACCTGCAGTGGCACCGGTTAAACGAACGTAGATCAGGCCATTATAGCTGCTTGCGACGCTCAACGAGCTGTTGAAGGTGGTATTGTCTGTGGATACCGCAAATCCTGCAGGCGGGGTAACCACTATATTAGCCGTAAGGAAAGCACCGCTCAAAGTGTAGTTTTGGGATGCCGAAGGGGTTCCGGTAATTGCAGTAAAGGCCGTAGGGGTTCCAACTACATGAATAGTGGGCGTGGGAGCCGATACAGTTCCACTGGCTGCCACATTAACGTCAACTGCCCCTGTGCTGCTATGGACAATATTTCCGCTGAAACTTCCAGCAGTTGCACCGGATAAACGGACGTAAACTGCTCCATTGAAACTATTGGCCAAAGATAGATTGGTGACCCAGGTGCTGTTATCGGTGGAATACTGAAAACCAGCCAGAGCTGCAACGATAATATTGGCAGTCAGATTGCTTCCGCTCAGGTTATAGCTTTGCGAAGCTGAAGGTGTGCCGGTTGTAGTGCTGAAGGGATTCAAGGTTCCGGAAACGTTGATGGTGGGAGTAACGCCTGAACTTACGGTAATAGTATATGTAGGGAAGGTCAGGGGGCCGGTATCGTTAGTATAATATTTTGTGTTATCACAGAACAATACCAGCAATGCGGCTTTGGTTCCGGATACGGAAACAGCTGTTTGAGCAGTGTTTCCATTTGCGAAATAGCCATTGTCAAACTCAGTTGTCGAGCTGGTAAGACCTACACTGGCGCCCACCAAGGCTGTTGGAATATCTGAAGTATTGGGGTTATTAGCCCAAACCCAGTTCTCGATGGAAAAACCGAACAACCAGGTGGCATCGGCATTGGTTGTGGGGGCAGTTGTGCCTTCATAGGCAAGGATCTGATCCCCGGAAGCAGAAAGATTGAAACTGGCATTGGTGGTAACTGTGCCCAAGTCAACTGTAAAAGTGGTGCCGAGGGAAATGTTTACAACCGTTCCTTTGGCAACCAGAGCAGTGTGGGTCCAGGTAAAGCTACCTTCACCGGTTCGCCAAACCTGGGTTGAAGCATTCCACGCATTATCGGTAAAAGTGATGGTGGTATTGGCTGGAATATCTGTCAGCGCAACGAAGGCCATGCTTTTCGTGGCGTCTGTATTAACGCCCAGGATGGCAATATCGCCGGCTGTCAGGCCGAAGATGTAGCTCAGAGAAAGAGCCACAACGAAGATTAAAAGCAGTTTTTTCAGCATGTTCATCTCCTTGATTAAAACTAAGTTATTACAAATCTATGATATTGCTTCGTGTTCGCAACATCGCTTATTAAAGAAACCTATTGTCATTCGCTTCTCATCACCTGATGAGAAATCACCATAATAAATTCTAAACATATTTACATAAGAGGGAGATACCCCCTCAATTTCAAATTTACACAGATACCCTATTTCGTCAACTAAATAATGCAATATGCCGATGCATTCCGTTAAGTCATTTGTACAGAAGCGTCAAGCCCAGGACAAGACAGCTTCTGCTCAGCTAAATCCAGTCAATTTACCAGTGTTTATCGCCAGGAATTTTATACAATCTCTCCAGCTTGGAATTTTCTATTGACAGAACCCCCAAACCCTAAATGATATGAACAAGACGAAATTTTCAAGGAGATCATTATGAAAAAGCTTTGGTTACCATTAATCGTAATACTTGCCGCAATGTCTTTGTTCTTAGCCGCATGCGGTGATGATGATGACAACAATAACATCACCAATCCGGATGATGCTGATTGGGTTATCACCCTGTTCCAGATCCCCGATAATCTCAGAGCCGGCTTTATGTTTGAAGCCTGGTGGAATGGCGCTGCCACAGATATTACCGAGGCAGACGTTTTTACCGCCTCAGTTGGGGGAACAAGCGTTCCGCTGGAATCTTATTTTTATGGTGGTGAATGGGTTATCTCCGGTTATGATTTCCCCTTGGACACCGGAACCGACTATGTCGTTAAGTTCTTCAAAAATGGCAATCTAATCGTAGAAAAATCCGTAAAGACCTGCTATCCTGTCAGTTGTACTTTCCCAACCGCTTATGATCCAACTCAGGCTGCGGCCTTGAACTGGACGGTAGCAAACAATAACCAATCCCAATTTGTAAGCGTAAGTTCTTCAAATTATCCTACTTCCACTGAATATGACGAAGAGCTGTATCAGGTGAGCAATTCTTCCCGCAGCTACACCATTCCTGCCAATGCCGTTCAGAGCATGGGAGTGGGAACCGATTACGAACTGGGAATACTGGAATATAACCACTATTTCTCAGGAACCTGCTATCTTACAACCACTCAGGGAGTTGGCGCCACCTACGAAAGCATGCTGAAGGCCAAGCTGCAACGCCTGGAAAGGGCCAGAAACCAAGCCAACTAACGCATAGCAAGCCAATTGTTATAAGGCTCAAGAATCTCTCTTGAGCCTTATTTTATGTAATGTCATTTGTAATCCAGGGGTTTCTGTCTGACATTGAGGGAGCAATAAGCGTGAATTAAGCGTCGCACCCTTAGTTCACCCTTATTGCTCCCTCAATGCATGAAGGCTTGAGATGTTCAGGGGGTCTGGTAAGCCGCGATTATTTTAAAGAATCTCCGGTTACCCGTGAGGCTTGCCTGATAGGTATTCTGATTCACCGTTGCCAAAGGTGTATCCGGCCAAACTACAGGATTGTCGGAAGCGTAAATCCGATACAGATTGGCACCTTGAACCGCATTCCAGCTCAACAGCATGCCCTGATCATTCAGGATGCCCTGCAGAACTGGCACAGCCAGAGTTAGAGGAACATACTCGCTTACGGCAAAGCCAGTTACCGGAATGTAGCTGCTCGCAGTTCCATTTGCGCTGGGACTGATGGGATCATAGGTAACACTGCTGCTGAAAAGATACCTGCTCCGGAAAGGTGCTGTTGAGGAGTTATTATAATAGAAATGATTGTTGGTATTATAGTTAAAGCTATCCCAAGGACGATTCACCCGAATCGCCAGGTTGTTACCGCTGTAATAGAACGGCGTTTGGAGGTTAATCACGATACTGTTTGTCCCAGAGGGAAAATCAAGGGTTCCATCAAAAACCTGGGTATAGCCGTCGAAGGGTAGCCATCCTGAGCTAAGATTGATTTCAGAAGTGTTTTTCAGCCAGATCTTAACGGCCATGCCTTCCAGACTCTGTAAAAAATTGTTAAAATAGGCTATGGAACTGATATTCCCTGCACTCATCTGCAATTCCGAAGCGAGATAGATGGTTTCGGTAAGGCTGTTCTTCTGGTTGAAATTCAAGGGAAAGAGATTTGCCTTGGTTCCAGCCTGGGTGTCACCCACTTCGGGAATGTATTCACTTACTGAAATCGCTGCTGGTTGGGAGCTGTTATTCCCAGAATAGCTGTCGGAAGCCAGAACCACTTGCCCATAAACCGACAGGACTTGCTGGCTAACAGGAGTCCAGCTAAGGGTATGGCTTGCCGTAGCTCCAGCGGATAAAGGATCATTAACATCCAGCGAACTTAACAACTCTCTGGTTTCAGCCGACAGCAATTGCACGGTGTAGCTATTCTGGCTCTGAACTCCATTATTGGTAACCGTGATACCAAAATCCATGGCCTGACCTGGAATCCCGAGACCATTGCTTTGCACCGAACCGATGGCCAGATCGTTGCTGAGGAGCTCTTCCAGATATATGTCATCCACATATATGCTGCGTGTGGTGCCTCCCAGTCCGTGTTTGAAAGCAATAAACCGGTCTGTTCCGCTATAACCGGATAGGGAAAGTGAATAGGCCTGCATGACATTGGTAAGGGTGAATGAGCCAAGCAGGGTAAAGGTTCCGGTTGGGCTGTTCATGGTGCCCACCTGTAAGGTGAACCCGGTTGAAACACCCCGTGCATAAAACTTGAGCCGCAGGATATTCATGGGAAGCAGAATCTCAGGTGAAACCAACCTAAGATCAGCCACAGCATCCGAACTATTGGTAAGGACAACGCAATTGGGCGGACTATAGGCATAGGTATTGGGTGTCTGGGCAGTTTTTACATAGGCGTTTACGTTGGTGGAGTTACGGTATGCCGTCCAGCCATTAGGGATTTCCGGAGCTGTAACCGTGTCAAAAGTTTGGCTGAATGGTAAAGTAGCTATCCTGGGATCAGCCGCAGTGCTGAAACTCCAAACCGGACAGTTGGCAGCCTCACCGCCTTCGCTAACCGGCACCACTTTCCAGTAATATTGAGCCAGATAATTCAGCGAACCCGGATAGTTGAAGCTGAGTACATTGCCCAGATTCTGTCCGTTGATCACATTAGTTGGAGGATTGTCGGTTCCCAGATACAGCAGATAATGGGTCGGATAGCCTCCTCCGCTGCTCCAGGAAAAAGCAGGTGAGCTGCTGATGTTCTGCGCTCCCTCCAAAGGAGCAGGATTGATGGCTGCGGGTGGCGGTAAAACTGACTTGCGAACACTGAAACTATCCAGAAACATGTTGTTACCATAAACGCTGACAGCTTTGAATACTACGTAATAAAAGCCTGAGGAAGGCAAAGGCAAGTCATAGGTATACTGATACCAGCCTGCCGTTGCCACGATTGGATCATAGCCGGTGTAGCGGTTGACTGTTCCGAGCAGAGTATTGGTTCCACTCATGTCGGGCAAGGTGGAAAGGTATAGTTCGATGCGGTCAGCCCTGGTATTATAGCCTGTATCACGATACATATAGAAGGAAAAGCTGTAGCCATAGTTTTCTATTTCGGTGCAGCTCAAGCGCGGTGTAGCCAGAATTGCTGCACTGCCAGAAGCGGCATTATAGCTTTTGTAGCAAACCATTCCAGCGCCAGATTGGGGTGTGGTGGTAGGATAGGTTCCGCTGGTAACCCTTTCAAAGAGGTAGCTTCCGGATACAACAGGATTTATCCAGCCTGTGGGAGGAAAAGTAGCGTCGTCAAAGCTTTCGGTATAGGGGTTGGAACTGAAATCTATGGTGGGAACACCCAGAGAAAATGTCATGGTTGTCCCTGCGGAAGAGCCTATGGAATAGATATTCAGATTGCCCTCGCTACCATCCTGCAAAAAAGGCGTGGGATTGGTGCTATTGCTGATGCTGGTACGTCCTGTTTCCAAACTGAAATGTGCTGAGCTGACTGTTCCGTTTACCGTGGTGGTTCCATTGGGTCGATAGATATAAAGCTCATCTGGTGGCCCGTCCGCATTTCCGTCTCCGGCTGTTGTATCTATTCTGTAGATCAGCATGCCGGATCCCGGAATACTGCTTTCATAGGTTCCGGTTTTTTTACGGAATTCCACCATGTAGTATTGGTTGGGGTTATTGGAATTAATTCTGAAACAGTTGCCGGTGGAGGAGGTAAGCGGATTCAAGGTATATTGTTGCCCCAAGGAAATAGTGGGGACGCTGCTGATCCAATCGCCGTATTTCCATTTCATAAAGGCTGTCATGTGTTGAGGAGGATTTTGGTCGGATTCCATGATATCCCAGCTTCCCGCAGGAGAAATCCCATTGCTGGTATAATGGTAAAGATCCGGGGCACCCAGAGTATGGAAAAACTCATGGCAGAGAACTCCCACTCCCCTGGAAGCTAAAAAGTCTTTGAGCTGGAAATTGAAATCATAAACCCGCTTGCTGTTCAAATATACATAGCGGTCATAAATTGACCAGCGATGAGGCCAGAGCAAACTGCTCCAGGCACCCGCTGAACCGCTGACGATAAAAACCACATTGTCCACCCGGCCATCATTGTCGGTATCTATGTTCAAACCGGTAGGAACCTGTGAAGCTACTCCCGCTATGGCATTTTGCAGCAGGGTGAATTCCCTGTCCCTTCTTTGATCATCGCCATTGTAACCACTTGGATTCGTGCTGGCATCATAGGGCTGAAAGTAAGCCCGGGTATGGCTATCCTGCCAGGAAACCACCATGCTGCTCAGGGGTGCAGGATAAAAACTGGTGTCCACGTTCAACTGAGTATAGCTGGCTTCTGTAAAATAGTTCTTCAGCGAACTGGTTCCACTATTGAACCATCCGTCATACACACTGATGTTTTGACCAAACTCGCTTTCTCCGGAAAACCGGATGAAAACCACCACGTTATTGATGGTGCCGATTGTCGGTGCATCACGTTCAGCCGGAGCGCTGAATCTGCTTTGTCTTAGCTGCCGGTAGGCATTTTCACTGATATTCACACCCGGCAGAATCCCCATGCTTTGCGGATTTGCCTGACCTACCACCAGTCTGCTTGCTTTCACGTTTTCGCCGTCCTGAACGGCATAACAAAGGTAACCCGTTTCGGGATTGCGGATGATGGTATAGTTGTCCTTGTCGTGAAGCCAATTGTGATATTCGTCACCGCTGGCCAGAAGCTCCAGTTTGGTGCCATCGGGCTGGATCGGAGTTACCGGCATATTATGTAAATAAGCAGCCTGCAACAGGTTGACAATCAATAGCAATAAACCTGAGAGTAATAATGCGTTAAGACGCTTGGAATCCGGCATTTTTTCTCCTTCTGAAGATAAAACGTAAACAGTTAAATCAATATATCTGTCTATACTAATACTGTCAACCTATTTAGGACATTGTGCTTGCTCTCTCGACCCCCGAATGCCACTCGAATTCCACCCGGATGCCACCCGTGCCGGACTAAGGAGGATAGCGGGAGGCTTTGGCGTGGCATACCGGCAGGGAGGAAGGAGGTATCCTTTAAAACAAACGCAACGAAATCCCCCAAGGGATGACACTGACCCTGGCAGAGGTTCGCAGTTTCGCTAACAGCGATTTCAACGGCTACTTATGGAAGGAAATACACGTTTCCAATATTGTTTGTTTGTTCAGAACCGGGAAAATTCAGAGTCATGGCCATACAGGTGTAGCGATGCCCCTGAATCCATAATTCGCCATTCATGTTTTCCAGGCTGGCATTAGGGGGTCCAACTAAAACTATCTCGCCCCCGGGCATGCAATATACTGCAATCTGCGCACCTTCGTTCGGTTCGCCGGTTCTGAAGAATCTACCGCTTCCCGCCATATCTTCCAGCACATTACCATCCATATCCATGGCTGTTGCTCTGATCTGAGCCAGACCTGGAATAACAACGTTTCCCAGATTTACCGCCTGTCCGTTTTGGGGGATAGTGATTGTAATCGGCGAAGAATAAGAATAAGGTCCGTTTCCCGTAAACAGGTTTATTATAAAAGTAAATTCATCGCCGGGATCGAAATTGTTTGCCAGGAAATAAAAATGCCCTGTCTCATCAGGATTGATCTCCACATCAAAGATATCCAGATCGGAAGGGGGATTCATTTCGAACACTTTACCCAATACGTTAGTAAAAGGCACATTGTTTTCATCAACCACTGTCCCCTTAATAACGCTGGATTCATTCAACACTACATTGCCGATGTTGGATGTTACTCCCGGGGCAGGAGAATTGATAGGCGAGCTGGGATTGCTGATGTTTTCTCCTTCGAAGGCCTGTATTCGCACCTGGGAATTGGCTTGGACAATAATGCTGAAATTGCCATTGGCATCAGTAACAGCTCCAGTATTGCCGAAATAGCTTACTCCGGAACAGACAACCATGGCATCAGCCACAGGTGTATTATTAGCATCGTTCATCACGACTTTTCCGGTTAAAAATGCCTGTCTGTTTACCGGAATCTTGACGTCAAAATTCCACCAGGTGAAATGGCTTACGCTTCCCTGATAGGTATTTCCCACTTTGGTGGCTGCACCTTCTTCCATCCATTTGCCAGTGCTTTCATTGTAATACCACATGGGAACGTCTTCTGGGGCATTGGACTGCAGTTGCAAAGGGATTGGAACCGTAATCAACGCACTTACTCCGCTTGCCAGGCTAAGCTTAATATTGGTATTGGCAGCATCGTAAAATGAGGCATTGATAAACCCATAGGTCTCAAACATCACCTCGGTGCCATCTGTTTGCACTCCATTGAACTCTCCCGGAAAAGCATCCAGGTTCACAGAATTGCCTGGATCAAAATACAGGTATTCGGCATAAACAGAACCGGTAAAAGGCACTCCGTTTGCAACGAAGGCGTTGGCTGGGATGCTGATTTCCGCTCCGTTACTGCTGAGGATATTTGGCACCGTTGAGTTCAGATTTGCATGGCTGGCCTCAAACATGGTGCAGGATGTGTTTGTGGTATTATCCCTGGTAACTGCCACGATCTTTTGCGTGCCGATATATGAATTTTTTTTGAAGTTTACCAGCACATAGTTTCCTGCCTGGACATCTGTAAGGTGGAAATGCCCATCTGCGTCGGTTACTGTGTTATTTGTCCCTATGGTAACCGTAACTCCCTGTAAAGGACTTTTGGCCATGGAATAAACATAGCCGGCCACGCTGCCTTTGTCTTCAGGTTCATCTTCGGGCTTGAACAGATCACAAGCACTTAGGAAAGTTAAAACAAGAAAAGTAATGATGCTCCAGTATGCGATACGGAACATAAAAGGCTTCATGATACCTCCTCATGAAAAGTCGAGTCTCTTTTATATGGATTGTTTTCATCACAACGTAACAGCCAGGGTAACCAAGAAACTTATTAGCGTGAGGTTACAGAAACTGTCAAGTTATTTTTGGTAATTTTGGGAGCCGAAGAATATTTTAAAGTGATTTTGCACTTTTATCTGCCATGTTCATGTTAGCCCATGCCACAACTGCTATTGACAGTAAATAATTCCTGCCCGTTAATGATGTATCAGAACTCCAGATTAATGGTGATGGGGCCTTCGTTGATCAGCTCAACCTGCATGTTGGCGGCAAAGATTCCGGTTTCGGTGTGGGTTCCGCTTTCCCGGCAAAGTGCGATGAATTTGTCGTAGAGTTCCCTTGCCTGTTGTGGTGGTGCCGCATGGGTAAAATCAGGTCGGCGACCCCGTGCACAGTTGGCATAAAGGGTGAATTGTGAGATCACCAACAGGGAAGCCTTCAGGTCGAGCAAAGATTTGTTCAGTTTACCATTTTCGTCCTCAAAGATACGAAGTTCCAAGCATTTACGCAGTGCGATGGGTAAAATCTCCCCTGTATCTGATTCGGTGAAGCCTACAAATAGCAGGAGCCCTGTATCGATCTGTCCGGTAATCTTACCTTCCACCCGGCAGATTGCTTTACTGACGCGTTGCAGAGTGATTCGCATCAGTCTATTTTAAAGCCGTGAACTTCGAAGCAACCCGTATTATCCAGCCAGACTGAACCGTCCTTAAAAGGAGGAATAAAGATCGCCAGCCTGCCGAACTTAGCTCCTGGTCGAATGAATCCTGCGCTGATGGCATGAATAGCCCAGTCACTTTTAGGCTTGGCCTTGTAGCGAAAGCGGTTCACGATCTTGCCATTCTCTTTGAAAACGATGAACCTGAGCTGTACATTGGGAGGCAAGGTGGAATTGGTTTTACAGAAGCTGCGCAGATAATATCCCCCGTAACGCCGAACCTTAAACGGATCGCTGAGGATCAGCACAGAATTATCGGAAGCATCTATCCGCAATGAGGTTTTACCCTCGATGGCCTCAGCCGGATCAATAACCACATTGCTGGAAGCCGTTCCTGCTGATTCCAGGTGAAGACTCCAACCTTTCAGGGCTTCGGAAGGAATCATGGAATAGGAATTGAAGCCGGGATTTAGCACCAGATTGGCTGTGTCGTCAATATCCCGTTCTGTGAATCGCAATGTTGACACAACCGTGCAGGAGGACAAAGCTATCAGGAAAAACACCGATAAAATCAAGCAGCTTGTGCGCATCCTCATTTAATAAAACCTCGTTCGTTCAGATATTTCAGGATCACTCCCACGGAAAGAGTGTTGATCAGCAGATTCGAACCCCCATAACTGATAAAGGGAAGCGGAATTCCCGTAGCCGGAACCAAACCAATGTTCATCCCGATATTGATGAAGGTCTGAAACATAAGATAAGCCATTATTCCTGCTGTGGCAACCTTTCTTTCTTTGATCTTCAGCTCACCCACGTCCCTGATCAGTCTGGCAAAAAAGCCCGCAAAGACGGCCAGTAATAGCATGCTTCCGATAAAACCGAATTCCTCGCCAACCACGGAAAAAATGAAATCGGTGTGATGCTCCGGCAGAAAATTCATGTTCTTCTGGGTTCCGAGCAGCCAGCCTTTGCCAAACATGCTGCCGCTGCCTATGGCGATCTTGGCCTGGATGATCTGATATCCGGCACCCAAGGGATCGCGGGTTGGATCCAAAAAGGTCAGCACCCGGTTCTGTTGATAATCTTTCAGCGCCATCCACAAAACCGGCGTGATAAGTGCAATAAAGATATTTCCGATGCTTGCCACAGTTATAGTTACCCATGAAAGATGAGACCGCATCAGCAATAATACAAGGATCAGCATCCAAATCGGAATTGCCGGCCACCACACCGAACTAACCACACTCACTACCGGCGAAATGATGAGTAAAATAAAAAACAGCGGCACTTCCGCTGCGATCAGCATGGCCAGCAGGGAAGTCCAGAAAACCAGGGTAGTGCCAAAATCAGGTTCGATCATGATCAGCAGGACTGGAACCAAAACCATGGCAAAGCCATAGAGAATCTGCCGATATTCATTCAAGTGCTCTTTACTGATAATCCTGGCCACCATCAGTATGGTAAGCAGTTTGGCGCTTTCCGAAGGCTGGATATTGATCCCTCCCAAAGCAAACCATCGATGCGAACCGTTCACGGCAGGAGTGAAAAGCACCAGAATCAAAGCCAGCAGGTTTACCAAAAACAAAGGCAGGATCAGCACCTCAAAGATAGGCATGGGCAACTTGAGAAGCAGTGCGATCGCTCCAAAAGCCAGAACCGCAAAGATGATCTGCTTCCACCAATTGTTCTCAATATGAACCTGGGTTCCAATAACCGTTGTGGAAGCGCTGAAAATGGCGATACAACCAAGTACTATTAAAGCGAAAAGCAGCGTTAACAGCATAAAATCGAACTTTTTGCGGTTAATCATCATTCACCGTACCGGTATGCTCTGTTGCTGTTTCCCGGTCACTTTGTTCAACCTGGGTTTCTTCGGTCTGCTCAGGAACAACCTGATCTGTAACATCCTGTGCTGTTCTGAATTGAGGTGGTAAAGGCGCAGCCTGTTTTATGGACTCCAGATTTCCGACGTAGTAATTCATGATCCTGGCTGTGATCGGAGCTGCCATGGCTCCACCCCCACCGGCATTTTCCAGAAAGACGGTGACCACGATTTCCGGTTTGGTGGTAACCAGATAGCCACAGAACCAGGCATGTGTAGTCCGTCCCATGGCATTTTCCGCAGAGCCAGTTTTACCATATACCGTTCCGCCATTCACTTTGGCATTGGCTCCGGTTCCTCCAGGAGCATTTACCACTGCCCATAAACCTTGCTGCAAGGTCTGAATGGTGCTTTGCGTGAAGGGCAAATGCTTTTTTTCCAAAGGCATTACCTGTTCGCGGGTAAGGCGTCCGCGCCCCACTGTTTGTTTCAGAAGGTGAGGCTGCGTCCATAGTCCGTTATTGGCAATTGCCGCATAAAAGGCATTCAACTGGATGGGGGTGCACAGAACTTCCCCCTGGCCAATGGCAAGATTCACCTTGTGGCCTATGATTCCTACATTTTTACCATAGTGCTTGCGATACCAGGCTGTGGTTGGAAAAAGGCCATTACGTTCATTGGGAAGGTCAATGCCGGTTTTACCGAAAAGATGAGAATCCTTGGCGTAGTCGCAGAACCTGTCCAGATTCATCTTGAGTGACAGGTCGTAGAAATAGACGTCGCAGGACACCCTGAGCGCATCGATTACGTTGTTGCTGCCATGTCCGCCACTGTTCCAGCAGCGGAAAAAACGGTTGCCGATCTTCATACCGCCAACGCAGGACGCCAAGCGTGTATAAGCCGTTACCAGACCGCTTTCAAGTCCCACCCCGGCAGTTAAGGGCTTGAAAACTGAGCCGGGAGGGTAGGAAGCATGAATCACCCTGTCCAACATGGGTTTTTCGCTGCGGTTAAGGAACTTCCAAGTTTCTTCATCAATTTTTTGCATGAAACGGTTGGGATCATAATCGGGTTTACTGACATAGGCCAGAATCCCACCTGTCCGGATATCGCTAACTACTACGGCACCTTTCATCCCGGCCGGAAAGGTATTGGCCACGAAATCCTGCAGGTCATTATCGATGGTAAGTACCAGCGAAAGACCATTGAGGGGCTCGATGTTTCCCCCGGGATCCAATAGGTTCAAAGAGCGTCCCTGCGCATCGACCTGCACGATCTCCCTGCCGTCCTTTCCGCGTAGCAAAACTTCATAATAGCGCTCCAGACCGGTTTTTCCGATATAGCTGTTCAGGGAATAGTCTTCGCTGCGGAAACGTTCATATTCATCCTCATTGATACGTCCCACATAGCCGGTAAAGTGATTGGGGTAAAGGTAACTGCGGGTAGAACCGATCCGAAAGGCAAGCTCAGGATAATAGTTTAGCTGTTCGGACAGTCTCAGCATGGTTTCATAGGGAATATTATCCGCAAGCAGGATTTCTTCGTAGGTCTTGAAACGTTGCTTGAAAACCAGGCTTTTAAGCTCTTCCTGCTTAATCCCGAAATGGAATTCCAGAAAGCGGGACAAAGCAGGTAGATTCTTTATCTTTCCACTGGTTAAGTAGAGATTATGAGACGGGATATTTTGGGCGATGGGACGGTATTTGTGATCGTATATCTCGCCGCGGGTTGCGGTTATCCTTCTGATCCGGACAAAATTACTTTCCGCGATCCGTTGGAAATTTTTGCCTTTCACCACCTGCAATCTGAACAGCGCTCCGGAAAGCAGTGAAAACAACACTGCCAGAGTAACTGTGAAAACCAGGGTACCTTGGGACTTAGTCATGCACGATCGTTAATCGCACCTTGCTGAGCAGTTGCATGCCCCAAAAAACCACAAAACTGAACAGCAGATTGTATAAAAATCCGCCCAGGCTAAGCAGCATCAGTTTTCCGCCAAAACCATAAGCCATGCCGAAAATCACCAGTTGCACCAGGCTGAAGATCAGATTTGCCAATCCGATGGTAAGAATCTTTGCCACAATGCTGTCCACCTCAAAGGGTTTGCGGAAGGCGTCTATCGCCAGGGTAAGCAGGCAGAACAGCAAGGCATGCATGCCAAAGGTGTCGGGATGCGTGGCATCAAACATGGTACCGATCACAAAACCCAGGATTAGTGCATGATCGCGGGATCGAGTCCAGACCAGATAAATCAGCCAGGGAAGAAGCACATTGGGTATAACTCCGGAAATCTCCAAAACCGGCATAACCAATAACTGCGCATACAGATAGGCCAGGCCAAGCAGAAAAGTCCAGAGAATGCTGAGGATCATCGATCAGCCAATCCTGCGCACAATGCACAGGGGAGTAAGTTCTGCTCCCTGTCCCTGAGGATTGTCCTTCATTACGGTTTCAATGAAGTGTTTGTTTACGCCCTGGCTGCCACCGATCATCCAGCTTCCGCCAATGTCGTTAATGTCCATTACCGCAAAACCGTAGCCAAACTCGCTATGCAGTTCCTCGCACACATGTTGGGGATTAAGTGGACCTTTGATCACAGTTTCGTTGTAAGGTGGTACCGGGGAAGTGGTTGCTGCATCCACCAAAGCTGCCTGCATGCCAGCTACCCGGTAAAAATCTCCTTTTCGTCCGATCACTTTTCCCACTGCGCCGACAAAAGCGGCAAGCAGGATGCGCAGGATACCTGTCTCTTCGATGGCGCACTGCATGCTGGTAGGCGCACCCAGCCCAATTCCATAGGGCACTTTGGCCACGTAATGGCTCAAAAGTCTGGCCAAAGCGCTAATCCTGATCTCAGAAACCGGAACTGCCCTTCCCTGAGTGATCGCCAACGGGCTTTCGCTGATTGTTACAATATCGCCTTCCTGCATCAGAGGCAGGGCATATTCTCGGACGATGCCGGAAATATCGTCCTCTGGAGTCAGGATCCGGGTTTTTACGGGAATGCGTTCAAACTGCACTCCTCCAACTGTGATGACCGGTAGGGTTGCTTTGCTGTTACTCATTTGTTTTGGCCTTCTTTTTCAGGATAAATACGTGTTCCAGGTTTTCCACCAGGGTAAAGGGGCTAAGGTCGGCACTGATAAACAGGTTATCCTGGCTTTCACGGATGCGTTTGATCGCCCCCACGGGATAGCTCTTGGGATAAAGTCTGGAAAGATTTGATGTTACAATGGTGTCCCCCACGCTGATCTCAGAACCCAGCTTAACCAGATTCATGGAAACCGTGCCGCTGATATCGGATTGCAAAATTCCTTGGACTCCAGTTCGGGAATCCATCACGGGCAATTGGAATTTGGGGTTTGAAAAAGGCAGAATCACCGAATGATCCGCATTTACCAGGATAATTTTACCCACAATGCCGGTAGCGGAAATAACCGCAGAGCCAATCTGAATTCCTGAGCCCATGCCTTTGTCCACGATCAGATTACGTTCCTGATACTGCCCGGAATATCCGATCACTTCAGCCAGCTCAAAATCGTTCGAGCCCGTATCGAAAGCAATGGAAAACACGCCGTTATACTGCTTCAGTTCATTCTGCAGATTGAGTTTTTCCAGAGTTGTTTCGGCGAGTTTTTTCCGTAGGGAGAACACTTGCTGCTTAAGCTGACGCGTGGACTCGATCGCCCTCAGAGAACGCAGGAATGGAAAGAAAACCGTATTCCCTAGCCATCCTGCTTTGATTACCCGGTTTTCCGTACTGCCGATCAACATCAATAGCGAAAGGAAGATCAGAATTAGCGGGGTGAGGTTTTTTTTTAACATTCAGTCAGTCGAAAGGCGAGAAGTCGAGGGGTCGAGAGGTAACATCCTCATCCCGGACTTGATCCGGGATCTCTGTTTGTTGCAGGAGATTCCTGCTTTCGCAGGAAAGAGGTGCCATTATTTCCTCATCCAGGACTTGATCCGGGATCTCTTTTTGTTGCAGGAGATTCCTGCTTTCGCAGGAAAGAGGTGTCATTATTTCCTCATCCAGGACTTGATCCGGGATCTCTTTTTGTTGCAGGAGATTCCTGCTTTCGCAGGAAAGAGGCAAACAAGACATTATCCGTCTCCTCTTCAATGTCTCCTTTTCATTCTCCCCTGAAACCTGATACCTGAAACCTGACACCTGATCAGAACCTAATCTTCGATTCGTTTAATCAGAACCTGGCGATAACGGTCAATATCGTCCAAAACCTTTCCGGCTCCCTTTACGACACATTCCAGAGGGTCGGGAACCACATGCACAGGCAGGTCGACTGTCTTGCGGATCTTTTCGTCCAATCCCTTCAGCAATGCTCCACCTCCAGTAAGGAAAATACCGCGTTCGGCAATATCGGCAGAAAGCTCAGGAGCCGTTTTTTCAAATAGCCTTTTTATGGCATCGATCATGGCGGCAACTGTTTCGGAAATGGCTTCACGGATTTCTTCCGAGGTGATTTTGATGGTAACCGGATATCCTGATACAATATCGCGGCCACGAACATCCATACTAAGTTCCTGCTTGAGTGGATAAGCGCTGCCAATGGCCATTTTGATCTTTTCCGCGGTTTGCAAACCCACGTGCAGGTTGTTTTTCTTGCGCAGATAGCTGATAATGTCGCTGTCAATTTTATCTCCGCCAACTCTGATGGAGTTATGTACCACAATGTGTGACAAGGATATAACTGCTATTTCGCTGGTTCCGCCACCAATGTCCATCACCATGTTACCACAGGCTTCATCAATGGGCAAGTCAGCTCCAATGGCGGCAGCTACGGGTTCCGAAATCAGATGCACTTCCCGGGAACCTGCATGCAAAGCACTGTCGCGCACGGCACGTTTTTCCACTTCCGTAATTCCGGAAGGGACGCAGACGATCACTCTGGGACGCACCAAAAGGCGTTTTTTCTGGGCTCTCAGGATCAGGTTGCGAAGCATCAATTCGGTTACCTGAAAATCTGCTATAACGCCATCCTTCAAGGGCTTGATCACACGCACTTCGTCTGGGTTTTTACCCAGCATCACTTTGGCAGGGCTGCCAATGGCGATGATTTTTTTGCTGTCGGTGGACACAGCCACCACGGAAGGCTCATCGATCACTATCCCGCCGTTCTTTTTGTAAACCAGGGTGTTGGCAGTTCCCAAGTCAATTGCTATGTCATTGGCCATCATGCCGAAAAAATCGAATATGGACATCAAAAACCTCTCTATCCTTTGCAGGCTGAAATTAAATCTCTCTGAAAATACAAATTTTCCAGTGTTTCACATAATTTTCGATGCTCCCAGAATGTCAAGCAAAAAGGGAAATCTGTCCAATCTCTGTAGCAACAAGGGAGCAATAAGCGTGAATTATGGGTGCGACCCTTAGTTCACCCTTATTGCTCCCATATATTAAGCGACAGCAATGATAAAGAAAACCCCGGTCTCCCGGGGTTTTCACATTAGTTTTCCCGATCCTCATTCCTGCGAAAGCAGGAATCTCCCAAATTCCATGAGATTCCGGATCAAGTCCGGAATGAGGAATGGAGTTAACTTATTTCATCATGATCATTTTCTTGGTGCTGCTGTATTTACCGGCGATCATCTTGTAGTAATAGATACCGCTGGACACGCTGCGACCGTTATTGTCGGTTCCCTTCCAGACAACGCTGTGGTTTCCGGCTTCCTTGGCTTCATTCACCAGGGTTTTCACCAGCTGACCTTTAACGTTGTAAATCTCGATGGTTACAGGAGAAGCTTCCTTCACGCTGTAGGCAATCGTGGTTTCGGGATTGAAGGGATTGGGGAAGTTGTTCTTCAGCTCTGTAGCCGCTACGGGAACCACAGGATCATCATTGTCGGAACCGTTTACCAGAACGTCGTCCACGCAGAAGATGAAGGCGTCGTTGGAAATGCATTGAATTCCAATGTAAACCGGCACGCGGCTGGCAGGAATGTTATAGATGAATTCTGTCCATTCCACAGGGGCTTCTACGTAGCTGGCACCACTGATGATGGTGAAGTTGTTAGGATTGGTTCCGGTGGTGGAAACACCAACCTTGAATCTTTCCAGTCCATACTGTGCAGTGTAGCTCTTGGCCCAGAACTTGATCTGAGTGGCTCCGTTAAGCTGCGGAGTAATCAACCAGTCGTTGTTGGGAGGAGTTGTAGCTGCAAAGCTGGCAGCAAGCTTGCTTCCGCCATGAGGTGCCAAGTCGGTAACCGCAGGAGAAGTTGCACTTGGATTGAAGATGATATAGGCCTGAGCAGCATAGGCATTTTCCCAGGTAATTCCGGTCATGCCATAGGTTGTGCTCTGATCCACGTCAACCAGAGTCCAGGGTGCGAATTGGATGGAGAAGTTGGTGTAGGTTTCAAAGCCATCGTTCAGCAGATTTGAAGATGCAGGCAGCTGGAAGTTCACGGTGGTGGTCTGTCCGGTTACCACTACAACGCCGGTCTGGGTGACAGGATTGTAGTTGGGATGACTGGCAGTAACGCTGTGAGTTCCGGCCAGCACGCTCATGCTGTATGCACCGCTGGCATTGGTGGTGGCAGTAACGGTTCCGCAGGTAACTGTGGCACCGCTGATAGCCTGGTTTTGAGTGTTGCGCACGATACCGGCAATGGTTCCGATCTGGGTGTAATGAGGCAACACGTTTGAGAAGGCAGGAATAGCCATGGCTCCACCAGTGTAGATGGCTTTCACAGCCCACTTGTAGGAACCGTCAGGAAGGGTGTTCCAACCGGTATCCTGATATGCAGTGGCAGTGATGGGATTGGGAGTCAGGCTGGTCCAGGCGGTCTCATTGGTTTCCTGGCCTTGCAGCAGACGCCAGACCTTGTAACCGGTGAGGCTGCGATCGCCTTCGTATTCAGCAGGATGGGCACTCTTGGCAAACAGGGCACCATTAACCACAGTCAATTCAGGAGCTGCGGTAGGAGCGCTGTAACCAACATAACCCTGGATGTTCCAGTTGTAGGTTAAGCTGGGAGCAAGGGCAGTAAGTGTGCTCCATGCACCTTGGAAGTAAATCATGTTGCCAAAGCCTTCGGTCTGAGGACCGGCATCGCAACCGGCAGGATAGCCACCGGTAACGTTGCAGCGATAGCCAAACCAAAGTTCGGCATTCGGCACTTCCACAGGAGTGGTAAGCAACACGGTATTATATACATCGAGTTCAGGGGTGAAAGCCTGGTCGGTAACCATGGTGCCAGGAGCGGTGGCAGAACCGCCAGTCCAGACACGGAGTGAGAAGGTTCCGGCTTGGGCAGGCCATACTTTCATGGCATAAAGGCTCATTCCCTGATAATCTTGCAGGGCAGATGCAGGGTAACGGATGGCAACGTCGAAGTCTGCGGCTGCACCGGTTCCGATGCTGTCGTCATTTTCGCCGCTGTCATAATGGATCCATTCTCCGCCACCAGTTCCGGGAGCCATCCAGGTTACGTTCACATTGGCACCAGCTTCCACGGCAGTAACTGCCACGGCGGGAAGGGTGATTTCGGTCATCACGAAGTTCTGGGTGGTGGTTTGCATACCGGTGATCACAACACCAGCCTGGGTAGCAGTCTGATAGCCAACCTTGGCGCAGGTAACGTTATAAGTTCCGGCATAAACGCCAAAGCTGTAAACGCCCTGGGCATTGGAAACGCCACTGTAATCACCAGCAGTGATGGTGGCACCGGCTACGGGAACGTTGGTTCCGAATTCGGTAACGGAACCGGTAAGGGTTCCCATCATGCCTTTGTGAATTTCATTGGAGAAGGCAGGAGTGGACATCACGTTATTGGAATAAACAGCTTTGACGGCGAATTTGTAAACACCGGAAGGCAGAGGCTGCCAGGCATTGTCCACATAGGTTGTGGTTCCAACAGGAACGGCAGTGGGGGTCAGGCTGGTCCAAAGAGCTTCGTTACCTTGGTTGGCAGCCAGCAAACGCCACACCTTATAACCACCAAGTGTACGGTCATTGTTGGTAGCAACACTGAGAGCAGGTTCGCTGATTTTGGGATTTTCCACTCTGGCCCGGCTGGTAGGCAGGGTAGGATAGACAACCTTGGCCTCAGGAGTAACCTGAGAAGCGGCAACCAGTTCGTCAGCATTGAATTTCATAACGCCGGTGGGGGTGGCAATTGACACATCGTCGATGAACCAGCAATACCACATTCCATCGCTGGTAGCGTCAGGATCGTCGGCATGCCAGGCGATCTTGATGTTCTGTCCGGCATAGGTGCTAAGGTTCACGGTGATGGGGGTTGCATAGTAGTTCCAACCGCCTGTTTGGGCAGTGGCATCCCACAAGGGAGTCCAGGTTGTGCCGTTGTCGGTGGATACTTTTACGTAATAGTGGTCGCTATTGGTGGATCCAAGATACACATAGCTCCAGAAGGTAAGCAGTCCGCTGGGCGGGCAGGCAAACTGAGGAGTTTTGAGCCATTCATCCTGGTGAGCATAGCTCCACCACATGGCAGCCTGATATTCTCCACCATGAGCAGGCACGGGAGGAGTGAGGGCTACTGTGCCAATCCTGCACCAGGTAGGCATCACACCTGTAGTTCCGGCAGCGCCGGTATCGGTGATCACCTGAGACCAATCAGTCGGCGGGAAGGTAGTGCCTTCAAAGCCTTCGGTGATACCTTGAGCACCGGGATTCGGAGCTTGCCAGGTAACTGTGCAGTTGGTGAAGTTGGCAGCTTCGGTAGCAACCACGCCAAAGGGCGGGAAGGCCATTTCGTTCACGGTAATGGTTCCCATATTCAGGTTGGTGGTTCCAACCACAGCCTGGCCGGTAGCATTCTGATAACCGGTAGCGGTTGCTACATAGTTATAAGTCTGGCTGGCAAACACGCCGGTGATTGTGAAATAACCTGTTGCATTGGTGGTGGCAGTATAGGGTTCGTAACCGCTGAGGGCGATCGTGGCACCCTGAATACCCACAGTGGGGTTGTCACTGCCTACGATGCGTCCAGTAACGGTAACCTGAGGAAGCAGAGCCAGCACAAAGTTTTGAGTGGTGGTCTGGTCTTCCACGATGGTTACGTTATGGCTAACGTTGGTGTAGCCATGTTTGGTTGCAGAAACGGTTTGTGCACCTTCAGCAATGTAGGGGAAGCTATAGGTTCCGTTTGCGCCAGTGGTATAGATAAGGCTGCTGTTGGCAACCGTAACAGTGGCTCCTTCCAAAGGAGTAGTGCCGACCGTAACGGTTCCCTGGAGGGTTCCCATGCCTTCAGTAATGAAGAAGAAGGTAGTTTTGGGGAACACTGCAGCGGGAGTGGCAGTAGGCGGAGCGGTTGGATCAAAGGGAGTGCTGTCGCTATAGGCATTGCGTGAGCGTGCAGTCAGGGTTCCGCTTTGAGTAACGAACACGTCCGAAGATGAGTAGTACTGGGTATCCATAGGACGCTGCACCATCACCACCAGGTTTCCACCACCATAAGCATAGGGGGTGGTAAAGGTGATATTAATGTTGTTTGCGCCGCTGGGATAGTTTACGTTTCCGGCAAAGACAGCGGTAAGCTGGGTGCTGGGAATCCAGCCACCAGACAGTGAAGTTTGAGTGGTTTCACCAACCCAGATGTTGGTAGGCATATTGGGAAGGTTGGTGGTGAAGCTGTTGTAGAATTGGATACCGGTTAAAAGACCGCCAATATTCAGTTCGGTGGACAGGTAGATGCTTTCGAAAAGGCTGTTCTTATAGAACATGTCAACTGGCATGCGACCAGTGGATCCGCCAGCACCAACTGTAACGGCTACAACACCGGCAGCCTGTACGTCCACAGGGTAGTTCGACGTTTGGTTGTTCTGCGCAATTTCGTCACCAGTCATCACGACTTTTCCATACAGGAAAGTGGGGCCGGTGGCAGTGGGAGTCCAGGGAATGCTGAATTGCAGGATCTGGTTTGTGGTAATGGAGGTTCCGGCAACGGAGCCAATTTCCACATCGCCCTGTTTGAAGAGTTTCACCTGATAGTTGGTCTGGGTGGCACTTCCGTTGTTTTTAACGCTGATGATATAGGGGGAAGCTGATCCCATGCTGGGGGTGGTGTTTCCTGAAATTCCAATGCAACCCAGATCGTTTACCAGAGCTTGTCCGCTATAAACGAAAGTTGTTTTGGGGAACTGACCGGACAGGGTAGCGCCGGTAGCAGGAGCGGCAGGATCATATGTGGTGCTGTCGCTGTAAAGCTTCAAGGCACGATCTGCGCCGACAGTCTGGCAGTAGAAATTATCCGAAGAACTGTAATACTGGGTATCCATGGGGCGATTCACCATCATAACCAGGTTTCCACCAGTATAGTTGAAGGGAGTGGTAAGGGTTACGTTGATGGTGTTTGCACCGGAAGGATAATTTACCACGCCATCAAACACAGCGGTAAGCTGGGTGGAAGGAATCCAGGCAGTTGCGGATAAACTGGTTTGTGTGGTGGTTCCAAGCCAGATCTTGGTTGCACCGTTGGGGAGGTTGGTTGTGAAGTTGTTGTAGAACCGTAGTTCGCTGATGGTTCCTGCGGCGAAACCAAGTTCATCCTGGAAATACAGGCATTCGAAGAGGGAATTCTTCCAATACATGTCAACCGGGACGCGGGCTTGTTGATCGCCGGCACCGATGGTAACTTCCGTTGCATTAAGCAAAGAAGCAACCATACCGAGCATGAATATCATCACGAGCAGTAATGATAATCGTTTCATAGTAGTCTCCTTTCCCATATTTTGATTGTTTAGGGTTATTACTTTTTGTTTAGCCCCAGAATGCCGTAGGTAAAGGTTTATCCTGGAATTAAACTCTTCTTTTGACGGGATTTATTTATACTGTCCGATCTTTCGGACAGACTACACACTATGAACTGACAACATAATTTTTCTCATCAGAAGCATCGGATAGCAGGTATAGCAATTCTGTCAAGCTGGATTTT
>CAZNGW010000016.1:0-32348 GCA_964572925.1 uncultured Candidatus Cloacimonas sp.
TTAACCTGTTAACCTGTTAACCTGTTAACCTGTTAACCTGTTAACCTGTTAACCTGTTAACCAGCTAACCTGTTAACCTGTTAACCTGTTAACCTGTTAACCTGCTAACCTGTTAACCTGCTAACCTGTTAACCTGTTAACCCGTTAACCTGTTAACCTGTTAACCTGTTAACCAGCTAACCCGTTAACCTGTTAACCTGTTAACCAGCTAACCCGTTAACCCATTAACCTACAAAGGATATAAATGACAAAAGGACTTATAATCGTGGAATCGCCTGCCAAAGCAGGCACGATCAGCAAATTTCTGCATAACCAGTTCAACGTAAAGGCCTCCATGGGGCATATTCGCGATTTACCGCAACACGAACTGGGTGTGGACGTTGAAAAAGGCTTCAAGCCAAAATATGTGATTGATACCAAGAAAAGCAAGGTAATCAATGAGTTAAAGGAAGCTGCCAATGCTTCGGAAGCGGTTTATCTGGCCAGCGACCATGACCGTGAGGGTGAAGCTATTGCCTGGCACCTTAGCGAAACCTTGAAGAAAGAGTTGGCTGGCAAACAAGTCTATCGTATAGTGTTCAACGAGATCACAGCCAAGGCCATAACCGGAGCGATTGATAATCCCGGCAAGGTTGACATGGCAAAGGTTGATGCCCAGCAAGCTCGCAGAGTGCTTGACCGCATTGTGGGTTATGGAATCAGCCCTTTACTATGGAAGGTTATTGCCAAGGATCTTTCAGCCGGTCGGGTTCAATCTGTTGCCCTGCGTCTGATCTGCGAAAGAGAAGCGGAGATTCAAGCTTTTATCCCTAAGGAATATTGGAGAATCGAAGCTGATTTCTGGAAGGATAAACTGCCCAAGTTCAAGGCTGTTTTGGAAAAATATGACGGTAAAAAGCTGGATATTGACAGTGAAACTCAGGCTACGTCCATAGTGGAGCAGATCAAGACCGAACAAGCCATCCTGACAGAGATAAAGCGCAGCAGTCGAGCTGTGGAACCACCTCCACCATTCATCACCAGTACTTTGCAGCAAGAAGCTTCCAAGATTCTGGGCTTTCAGGCACAGCGCACCATGAGCATCGCCCAGGCCTTGTATGAAGGTATTGATCTGGGTGGTGAAAGCACAGGACTGATCACCTATATGAGAACCGACAGCACGCGCATTGCCGCTGAGGCTAACGCAGCCTGCCAGAACCTTATCAAAGAGCGTTTTGGAGCAAGTATGCTAAATGGCAACACGCGGCTATATAAAAATAAGCAGAGCGCTCAGGATGCGCATGAAGCAATCAGGCCTACCGACCCGTTTAAAACTCCAGAAAGCCTGTCAGCTTATCTAAACAAAGAGCAACTAAAACTCTACACCCTTATCTGGCAGCGGTTTATCGCTACCCAGATGAAGCCTGTGAAACTAAGCGTAACCACCGCCAGGATCAATATCGGGGCTGCAGAATTTGGTGCTACGGGCAATCAGATCGCCGATGAAGGCTTTTTGAAAGCCTATCCACATGTTAACATTGTGCAGGGCGAAAAGATAGATTTGTCTTATGCGAAAAGCGATCAGCTTGAGCACAGCGAACTGCTTTGCAACCAGAATTGGACTACTCCGCCTTCGCGCTTTACTGAGGCATCCTTGATCAAGGAACTGGAAGCCAAAGGGATAGGCCGTCCCAGCACCTATGCCACAATTATCAGCACCATCCGTAACCGCAAATATGTAGGCATGGAAAAAAAGTCCTTCGTTCCCACCCAGCTTGGCAACGATGTGAATCGCTTTCTGGTAGAGAAATTCGACAGTATTTTCAACGTGAAATTCACTGCTGGCATGGAAGATAAACTGGATGAGGTGGAGTATGGCCGGGTAGCCTGGAATGATCTGGTACAAAGCTATTACGACCAGTTGCAGGAGCTGATCACCAAAGTGGATGTGAAAAAAGAAAAGGGGAGCTTTGTGCAGGACAGTGGTATCGAGTGTGATCTCTGCCATCAGGGCACCATGCTTATCAAGCATAGCCGGGGAGGGGAGTTCCTTTCGTGCAGCCGCTATCCAGATTGCAAGAACAGTAAAAGCTTCAAACGTGACGAAAAGGGCAATATCGTGATCTCGGTACCCACCACTCTGGAGGAGAATTGTCCTCAGTGTGGAAGTCCCCTGGTGAAACGTAATGGCAAATTTGGCGAGTTTATAGCCTGCTCGAAATATCCTAAATGTAAGTATTCACGTCCTCTGACTTTGGGGATTAAATGCCCGGATTGCGGCTTAGGAGAGCTTACTTCCAGACGAAGCAAGACCGGAAGAGCATTTTATTCTTGCAACCGTTATCCGGATTGTAAATACATCACCAACGACAAGCCCATTCCTACGCCATGTCCCAATTGTGGACATGCCTACATAGTTGAAAAATACAGCCGGGACAGAGGAACCTATAAGGTTTGTCCCCAATGTAAAACAGAGCTGGAATAAGGAATGCATTTCCGCGACGGCATTAAAAGCGCTTTCCAAAGCATCCTCAGCCACAAGCTGAGATCCATGCTTACGCTTACGGGAATCGTGATTGGGGTGCTTGCCGTGGTTAGTATGTTCTCCAGTGTCTATGCCCTGAAAGCATTGATAAATAAGAATATGAACGGTATGGGCTGGAATCTGTCGTTGATCATTACCCCGGGCACCGATGAATCCACCTCTGAGAACGGAACCAATCGAACCGGGATTCGCAGGGCCAAGCAGAGCGTTCCAGAACTGAGCTACGAAGACTATCTGGCCATCCGGGAGAACCTGAAACCCAAGAGCCTTTACGGAATGATCGAAACCAGCAGCTTGTTCCGTATGGGAAACAAGACCAATAATGTCCGGTTACGGGCTACAAATGCGGAGTTTTTTCGGAATAAATCCTATCCAATCGACAAGGGAAGATCGTTCCGGGCTTACGAAGAAGAGGCGGGAGCAGCGGTGGCTGTGCTTGGCTATAGTTTTGCCAAGCAATACTATAAGGATAAAAACCCCCTGGGTGAGCAATTGCAGCTTGGCCAACACCGCTTTACCATTATTGGGGTTTTGCAGGACGACGTTCTGAACAATGGAAACGGGATGAACTTCAATAACTGGGAACGGAGGGAAGACCTGAAGGCTGTATATGTGCCCTTGGCCTACGGGGCAAGCTATTTCGGGACTGGGGGCATGATCCATCAGATCTATTTGCAGGCATCCTCCGAGGCAGACTATGCCAAGCTGAAACAGGAAGCCAGGCAACTACTTCTTTCGCGGCACAACATGTTTCCGAATTTTCAATTTATGGATATCGGCGATTTTATGCTTACCATCACCAATGAGATTAACAGCTTTATGAAAAAGTGGAATATCACTCTCATTGCCATAGCTTCCATCTCTTTGATAGTTGGGGGTATAGGTTTGTTTTCCACTCTCCTGATCAGCATTCAGGAACGAATGAGCGAGATAGGGATCCGCAAGAGCATCGGTGCCACCGAGAACGATATCTTTTTCTATTTCATCTTTGAGGCCTTATCGCTTGCCTTTATGGGAGCTGCTTTGGGTGTCCTTCTGGCGTGGGTTGTGCTGATTTTGATCGGCTCAGCCATCAAATTTCCCCTGGATCTTCCGGTGCAGGGAGTTGCCCTTGGAATTGGTTTTTCGCTGCTGATCGGCTTCATTTCGGGGCTTTATCCAGCCTGGAAAGCAGCAGGCATCGATCCCATTCAGGCCATCTATTACCGGGAATAGTCCGGCTTATCTGCCTTGCCTTCATATTGCTATCATACCGCTATCATACTGCATGATCATGTGGTATGATAGCGGTAAGATCGCACTTTAACTGCGAAGTGGGATTTTGGATTAAATCTTGCATTAGACCTTGTTGATCAATGAATTTTGGAGAGATCATGAAACACTCTGCATACCTTTTAGTCGTTCTGGCCATGCTGCTACCTGCCTGGCTGGCAGCGGTTTTGCCCACCTGCTACTATACCTATGATCAGATATATACACTGTTGGAAGGCTACCACAATGCCAATCCCGACATTGCCAAAGTAGTGGTGATAGGCTTTTCCGAGCTGGAAAACATCCCCATCTATGCCATGCGGATCTCGGATAACGTAGACGATGATGAAGATGAACCAGCCCTGCTCTTTGTGGGACAAGTTCACGCAGAAGAAGTTCTGGGGGTGCAGATCACCATGAATAATATCTCGGAAATTCTGGCTCACCGCTATGAACCGCAGTATACAGACTGGATCAACCAGCTTGATATGTGGTTCGTTCCCACGGTCAATCCTGAAGGGCACAATGTGGTAACGTCAAATATGGATATATCTTACCGTAAAAACAAGCATGACAATAACAATAATGGCATGTTCGATTATCTGGAATCAACCGGTTATGATATTGACGGGGTGGATATCAACCGCAACTTCAGTTTCAACTGGGTGCATGGTGATACCCTAATGCAGCCGGGTGGACTGGAGGTTTACGACTATTATCGTGGACCCTCACCCATGAGCGAGAGTGAAAATCAAGCGATAAAAAACCTCTGCGATCAGAAGAAATTCATCTATTCCATCTGCTGGCATTCATCACGGACCGGTAATTTCAGTGAGAAGGTATACTATCCCTTTAACTGGAAAGAGATCCGTCCCAGCCCGGATTTGTCAATGGCCGCATCCATTGCCCAGGGTGTAGGCGCACAGATCATTAAGCAGGATGGAACCGGATCCTATGAAGTATATCCCAATCTGAGCCGTAAAGGTGCATATCATGACTGGATGTATCAGCAATATGGAACAATCGCCATGCTCATTGAATGCGGAACACGAGATATTCAGCCGGATTCGCTGATCATGGTAAATACAATTCAACGCTGTCGCAATGGGGTATATTGGTTGTTAAACCGGGCTCTGTTTTTCTCCACGGCGGTTCCCACTTCTTCGATGCTGACTGGAAAAGTGCTAAAGGCAGGCACTTCCGAACCGCTTGAGGCAGAGATCATAATCCAGCAGCACAATGCCCCCTGGTTTGAGCCTCGCCGTTCAAATTCAACCTTTGGCAGATTCTGGAGGCCTTTGGCAACTGGAACTTACACTGTTATAGCCCGCAAAAAAGGCTATACTGATGTTATAATGAATAATGTGAATGTTCCTGGCTTTACCTGGAGCCCCACGTTAAACATAACTATGACTCCCAAACCTGAAGCTGCTCTTGCCGGAATGGTTCGCAATGGTAATCAAGCCGTTTCTGCCAGAATAATTATCGGTGACGTTTTTCCAGACACTCTAACGGTGAATGGGGACTTTGTTTATCAGGGATTTGTGGGTGAGTATCCCATTCAAGTTTATGCTGAAGGATACTATCCCTGGTTGGGAACCGTAAACCTGAGTGAAGGCAATAATTACGTAGAATACAATCTCAGTCCGATTACTACCCACTTCAGCGAAGATTGGGAAAATGGCACATCCAATTGGGAAATCGAAGGCCCCTGGGTACGCCAAACTGAGCTTTCCACTTCTGGTTATGCCCTTACCGACAGTTGGGGTGGCAATGGCTTTTACGATATGAATTGCAACGTTTGGATCAAGACCGCAAGCCCCATCTATCTCCCTGCCGCGGAAAATGTTATGCTTTCCTTTGATTCACATCTGATCACCGAATGGGACTTTGACCAGGCCAGAGTGGAGGTTTCTCTCAATGGCAGCGACTGGGAATCGGTGTGGACAAAATCAGGTAACTGGGATAGCTGGCGCAAAGAGTTAGTTCCCTTGAGCATCCATGCCGGACAACATGTTTATCTGCGCTTCAGGCTCAGCGATCAATCAACCGATGATGAACTTACTGACCCGGGTTGGACGCTTGATAATATCAGGATCTTCAGCGGAATGGCAAGTGAAAACGATGATCCGGAAAGTCCGGCAATTTATTCAGCTCTCTATCCAAACTATCCCAATCCCTTCAATCCTGAAACAACCATATCTTTCAGTCTCAGCCACGCCGAAAAAGCCAGCTTGAAGATATTCAATCTGAAAGGCCAACTCATTAAAACCCTGGTGAACGGCGAACTTTCCAAGGGTGAACATAAGATAGTCTGGAAGGGAACAGATGATAATGGTGATCAAGTTGGTAGCGGCATATACCTTTACCGGTTGGATACTCCCGGCTACACAAAAAGCTATAAAATGGTTTTGATGAAATAACCGGTAACCTGCTTGCATACTATTAACCCGCTATTGGACAGCTCCTTTGGCGGGTTTGTTTATTATGGAGATAATCCAGCATGGTCTGTCCAGATGGATTGGTTTGACATCAAGGCGCTTGCGTTTTCCCATATTTGATATTATCTTGTATCTGAATGAATAAATATCCTATAATGAGGTTATAATGAATAAGCTCTTATTATTGCTTGCTGCCCTGCTGCTTAGTCTGTCTTTACAGGCTATGCCGGACATAACGATAAATGTGGAAACAGGTCTTGCCGTTCCAGGCTATAATGACGTCAGGATTCCCAATAACGATAGCCAGACGATGTTCTCGCTAATGGAAGATCCAGGCTTGTCTCCAACGCTTCACACGAGATTGAATCTGCATTGGAAGGTGCATCCCCGCCATCAGCTCTCGCTTTTGGCTACTCCTCTGACCCTGAAGGGAAAGGATCGGATCAGTAAAGATATTGTGTATCAGGATCGGCATTTCTGGAAGAACGACGAAGTGGAAGCCACTTATCGTTTTGATTCATACCGTTTGCAATACAGGTATGTGCTTCCCCAGGAATGGTTTTTTATCCGGTCTTTCGGGGCTTCTCTTAAGTTGAGGGATGCCGAGATAGCACTTAAATCCTCAAGCAACTATGCTTCAAAAACCAATACAGGCTTTGTTCCGCTCTTGGGTTTGGAAGCTGGCTACAGGATTAATCCCCAGCTTGATTTGGTTCTGGAAGCCGAAGGCCTGGCATCTCCTTATGGCCGGGCAGAAGATGTTTTTGTAGGTGCGGTCTATGATTTGAAACCAAAACTGGGAATCAAAGCCGGATATCGCTTTTTGGAAGGCGGTTCGGACATAGATGAAGTTTATACCTTCGCGGCGGTTCACTACCTGGCAGCAGGATTTAAAGTAAAACTCTGAGCATAGACGATACAACAAGGGACTGCTTTTTAGGGCAGTCCCTTGCATTTTTCTGAGGGAATCTCACTATCTGCCTGATAAATAACCCAAAACAGCTTTGACACGGTAGAAACGCCGGTTACTATTGCCAGCATCGGTGAAGTTATTTTGCCAGGAAGTTCCGATCAGATTGGCAGGTGAGCATTCAAAATCCGGAGTTAAGCCTGCATATATCCTATATCCCCAAACGGTTATGGGATTACCTTGGGTGTCGGTTTGCACGGGACTCCAGCTAACGGTCTTTCCTTCAGGGCTTTGCAGCAGGTTAATGGATGATATGACGGCAGGCTGGACATCAATGCCGCTAAAGGGATACACAAAGCTAATACATTCGGGCTGGAGGCTTTCCCAACCATCATTGTAGTAGGCGGTTATCTTGATGAAGTGAGTTCCAGATGAGCTTAGTGGACAACTGAAAGAGCAGGTATTTGTGCTTCCCAGAAGCTGCCATGCACCAATTTCCCCCTTGGTATAAATACGGTATTCGGCAATCCGTGCATCACTAACCGGAGTCCAACGAAGAGAAAGAATAGCGCCATCGATCAACCAACACATGTTCTCAGGATATGGCAGGAATTCCAAGTCCAGGATGAGATCGGAGATTTGGGTTCCAGCGCTGATGGTTATGGGCACCGGGAAGCTTCGATAGCCTTCTTTTATGGCTTGAGTGCTGTAATTGCCTGCTGGGACAAGGGCTGCAAAGCTACCCGTAACACTTGGGAGCAGGGCATAATCTCCAATGCTGACCAAAGCATCGCTAAGATCACGATCTATGGTAATCTCATCGAGGTTGCCGCTTACTTTGCCCACTTCCACATCATTTCCGGCAGCATTTTCAAAGCTGACATCATCCACAAACCAGCCTTCGAAATTAACCGAAGTGTCTGAAGCATAATACCATCTGATTCTTGCGCTCTGGCCACTATAGGCGGAAAGCAAGAAAGTGGCGGTTTGCCAGGTAAGAACTTCGCCGGAATAGCCTGGTTGGTAATTTAGGGCTGCTACTGCCGATACAGGATATCCTCCTACAGGAGTAATCATATTCCAGGTAACGCCATTGTTTACCGAGATCTGAACCTGTCCACCATCCCAGTAAGTGCTGTTGTTCGTTCTTTCGGCATGATAACGGTGCTTGAAGGTAAGCTGGGTGTTCGATCCAAGATTGATTGGCGGTGAGATTAGTTGATAGACTGCGTTGCTGGCATGATAACCATTCAGCACGGTTCCCCAAACCTTGGTCCCACTGGAAGCACCAGCATAAGAGCTGGTTCCCCATTCCCATCCAGGAGTAACGCTGTTCACCACGGTAAAATCTCCATTGTTGTTTTCGAAATCCCAGCTGCAGGTCTGCTGTCCAAGGTTCAGATTGAACTGAACTGATTGGGGTTCTCCATTATCGGAAGTGATGTTCAGGGTTATAGGAATGATTGTTCCAACTTCTGCTGAAGAGCTAATGGCTAATTGCGTCGCGGCTTGAAAAACCACTGAGCCTGAGATATTCCCACATGAAATAATTGTGGGGGTGAACGAAATATATGGGCTGGACTCAGATATGCTTACCTGGCTGTTCGTGGCTTCCAATCCGGTTTCGTTGTAAAGGTTGAAAATCATCGTGCCGGTTTCACCGGGGTCAGGCAAGCCATTCAAATTGAGGGCAAAATCATCGAACACCCAATTCTGGTATTGTAAAACAGGCTTGTGCACACTCAGAGACATATTTCTCTGCCAGGTGCCCTCGCTGGAACTGATGTTCAGAGAAAAACTGATCAGATGATCCTGTGGGCAGGTTGCTGATATACTGAAAACAAATGCGGCAGAGCCGTTGGCGGTTTCCATCACGGGAACATTGCCATAGCTAACGGTAGAATTGGTAATGTTCACATAGGGATCATCGGTGCTCAGAATTGCGTTAACGTTTGTGGCTACGGCATCGCCTACATTTTTCAGCACAAGGGTGGCATAATCGGTTTCTCCGGGTTCCAGAAAACCGTTTTCATTGGTGTCATAGTGGATTACTTCACTTAGTCTCAGGCTGGGACCTGGAGTTACCCGAGGAAGAGTGGTTATATAAAGAGCCTTGAAATTACTAAGGGGCGCTGCCGCAGTAGGATAGGCATTGTTAAAGGTATATTCAAGGCCGCGGGTTCCCGTATGATCCTCAATCCCAATGGTGCAAAAGTTTCCATGCCGTTCTCCAGATTGAGAATCCACATTGTTAAAATTCTTATACTGAATCAGGATGGGGCCGTCGCCAGTGCTGGAAGCATGATATGCCTGATCGTAAAGGATCACCTGGAATGTTTCCAGGCTGGAGCCGTCCTTGCCATTCACCAGATTATACCATTCGATTACATAATAGTGCTGGGTGGAGTTGTAATACTTATATATTCCGCTATTTGCAGTAGTTGCCAGATCGTCCCAGAAAGGAGCGATCATGGGACTTGGACCCATGGCTCCCGGTAAACGGAAGTTTCTGAATTCGGCATTTCCGGTTTCGCCAAGAGCGAGGAATCCATTGCTGCACACGGTTATCCGATCATAGCTAATCCCATAGAATTTGTAACGGAAGGGGAGAACCACCACCTCCAAAGCATCCGCGCCAACCTGATCACCTTCATCGCCAGAGTAATAAGCATCAGTTATTGCCAGGGAGGTTCCGCTACCACCTTCAGCCGGAGCTATGCCAATCCAGCTGTAGGTTGGGCAGTCATCATAGTTCAAGTCGCCTGTGTCATAGATCACATAGCCATACGAATCAGGACCCAGGGGGTCGGTAACGCTGATGTTGCCAACCGTGAAAGTAAGGCTGAGAACCTGCTCAAATCCGGAGGTATTGAACACTCTGAGGTTAAAGGGGATCACCATTCCCGGAATGCAAAGGCTGCTAATATAAACATTAAAATCGCTTACTGGCAGGGCTTGACCCTGGGGAGCAAGGTTTCCGTAGCTGACCTGAGGTGTGTTGATGCTCACAAATGAACTGTTGCTGGATAGTTGGGCATTCAGGTTCTGTAGTGTCATTGCGCCTATGTTCCTTATTCCTAACCTGATCCCGGCAGTCTCATCAGGATCCAAGGCAGAATCTTCCGGTTCAATCACTTGCTGGGAGACCAGTTCAAGTTTGCCATTATATACCACCAAGTGCAAAGAGACGTTATAACTGGTGCCGCTACCACTGCTAAGTTGCAGGGCAAAGCGGAGATTGTTGCCATTGGGGCAAGCCGCTGAGACGGTTACCACGATCGGAGCAGTATTGCTGGAAGTTGCGCCTGCTGCCAGATCGCCATAGGAAATGTCGGTGCTTTGGATGCTTACGTAGGAGCTGCTGCAGCTTATGTTTCCTCTCAGATTCCGGATATTGGTGGTTGAGGTGTTTTGCAGCGGAAAGCTTAGTTCCAGGATTTCCCCGGCATTAGCCAGAGCATCGGAATTTCCCTGAGAAGCACCGCTGTTATTATCATCCACGATGACTGATCCGGGGACTACACCTCCGGCAATAATGGAGATGTTTTGCTGCAAAGGCTTGAAATTATGCCCGGAAACCGTAATAACCGCAGTTCCGGCTATTAAACCCGTGGGCAATACCAACGAGGCAAGCCCTGTTTCATCGGTATAAGCTGAAGCCAGGATGATCGAGCCGTAAGATAAGGTTACGCATTGGCTTTTCACAGCATCACCTGAGGCATTACTCACTATCACATCCAACAAGGTAGAACCAATCGGGATATTGGCGGGAACCTGGATCAGGTAGGTGGATGGAATCCCAATAAAAACCTCCATGGAAGGATCCCCCATAAGGTTGCACCAATGAGCAAAGTTTGTCGCATTGGTTGGAGAAGAAATTCCGAACATCTGGTTCATATAGAGTTTTCCATGCAACATTGCTTCGCCCATGGTTCTCATTCCCTGAATGAAAATCCCGTCGAAAATCCCGCCGGTAAGCACATTATTAAAAGTGGTATGTGTACTGGATGTGCTCATGCCTATTGCAGTAACGGCTCCTTTGGGAACTGCGCTTGTTCCCAGTCTCGTGAAGGTTTCGGTAGTCCCTGTTCCAGAAGCATAATTCCCTGTGGCGCATGTAATTATCACTGCATGAGGTAACATATATCCATTGTAAAGGGAAGTTTCGGAGGGAGACCAACTGCTCATCCCGATATAACCGCGGTAATTGAAAATCCCAACTCCGGCATTCAGAGCGGTATTCATGCTGGCGGGAGCAGGATTGGCACTATAAAGTTCGGTGTAGGAATAATGGAAATTCACTGCTGAACTGATTTCCTTAATGTATTTATTGATATACATGCAGGAGATTCCGCTGGGATCCCAATCGCCCACCAAGAGCATGCGGTTCAGCCAATCTACGTTGCTGGTGTTTAGATCTCTTTCATAAAGGTAAGTTTTGGCAAGCATGGTGGCAAGCTGGGTCGTGTTTTCCACCGAGATTCTACCTATGAAGCAATCACCCAAGGCATCACCTCCGGCCAAATGAGTATAGGGATAATCTCCCCCTCCGCTACTTACTGTGAATGCGGGAATAGGGAATGAACCGGATACATCGCCTATCAAGATCACAAAGTCGGGACGGGTGCCAATATTATCATATTTGCTTTGAATATAGTTCTTTATGCTGGTGGTAGTATTACCGGCCTGAGAGGTTGCGGTGCTCGCCATTAATACATCCGCACCTTTTTGTCTTTTCCAGAGGGCAAAGTTGTTGATGGCATCCAGATAAGTAGTGTCAGTGCTGTTCCCATAAATAATCAGGATACGGGGAGGAACGTTGGCCATCAGGGCACCCCGGTAATCGTCATAATTCAGGATAAGTGATTCATAAACCGCAGCAAAGCTTGGTGAAAGCTGCAACGGTTCCCGGTCAAGTTCGTTTTCTCCTTTGCCAGGTTCAAAATTCACTTTCAGGCTGATTTCTTCACGGACAGTTAATGTGCGGGTAAGAGCATTATAGATAAAGGGATTTACCTGGATTGAAACTACTCTCAGGTCACGCAGAATAACCGGATCACCATAGTTAATCACAGTTTCAGGATAGTTTCCTCCGTTTTGGTAGAAGCTTTCGTTTATAGACACTCCCTTCGGAACACCTGTATCGAAGTCGGACTGAACCGGAAAGGCATCATAATCGGCTACCACCTGTTCGGTGGTTGAAAGTAGCTCCACACTGACTTTTCCGGTTGCCGGGATAGCCAGGGAAGTAGTGAAGAAGGGTAATTCAGGCATTCCGGTAACGGCAAAAGACTGGCTGCCGGGGAGGTCGATCCGGCTATAGCTTTGGGTGCCCAGAGCTTCGCTGCTGACTTTGTAATCCGGTAAACGAAAGCTGATCTGCATGGAAGAGTGATTTTTCCCGTCTATCCTGAAGGCACTTTTAAAATTGGTGACATTATGATCGTCAATTGTCGCATTTAGAACCTGTAAAATGCCAAGAAATAAGAAGATAATGAATTTACGCATGGTAGCTCCTGAATCGAAACTTGGGTTTCACAACTCATACACAATCTATAGCAATTTCCGGTGCAAATATTATATTATTTCTGTCTTGCATTAAGGGAGCAATAAGGGTGAATTAAGCGTGCGGCGCTTAGTTCACCCTTATTGCTCCTTTGATTGGCATTTGAGCGAAATCTAAACTTGAATCTACCCTCCCCAAATAATATAACATTCATGGAGTTGCACTTCAAGTTTCCGGAGGTTCATCTTCAATTTCAGGTTCAGGCAGATCAGGTAAGGCATTGCGGCGCTTGCGTCTGATCAGGAAACCCAGAACTACAATGGGAGGCAGAAGCATTGCCAGAAAAGCATTCAACCCCCAGATCAGGTATTGCCAGCGCAGTTTGCTTGACCAGGCTGAAAAGGCCAGATGAAAATCAAACAGGCTGATATTGTAGGTTGTGATAAAGCAATTTGAAAAATCAGGTTTTTCGCCTTTGCGGTGATAGTAGGCCACGATGTCCCAAAAGCGCTTCCAGTTTTCTGGATAATGCTCGCTCATATAACGGATTGCCATGGAAGAGGAGAGATAGAATATTTCCCATTCAGACTGTTTTTCAGGATAGCTTGCACTTAGCCGGAAAAGGTCGCTGCGCTGACCCACAAAGCTTAGTCGTAGAAAACTGAGATACCTGTCGAAGCCCATCTGACCGGAAAAATGCATGGCCATGCCTTCATGGAACCAGAGTGGGGTAGATTTGAACAGCTTTTCCAGATACCAATGCAGATATTCGTGCAGGAGGATTCCCGGATAGTCGCTTTTGCTAATCGTGATTGGCCGAACATAGATGCGTTGGTCTTTTCCGTCATAAAAGGCTTCGCTGAATTCCACTATCCTGGCTTTGCCCAAGGCAAGTTCACTATATTCAGAGTCGTTTTTGATCAACCATAAGCAAGCTCGATCATCAACATACACTCCCAATTGCGATTGCAGTTCGTCAATTTTTCTGTCCAGCCGTTGAAGGGTGTTTTGCATTTCCTGGTTGGGCGGAGTGACTGAGTACACTGCCAGATTGTTTGTTCTAAGCTGCATGGAGTATTCTGCCCCAAAAAGTGGGAACATTAAAAATAGTAGCAAAAAAACTAACCCGGGCCGGAAAACTCCAACCCGGGATAGGGGTAAAACACTACAGGCAAACATATTTCGCTCAGGTGGGAAGTTCATCCCTGCGAATCAATTCGTAGTATTGGGTGGCGTCTTTTTTAGCGACATTGCCAGTGGGCAGCTTGGTGATTTTGATTTCATGCTCCGCACCATAGAGTTTGAACACGATCAAATCGCCTTCTTTCACGAGTCCCGAAGCTTTGGCGGTTTTTCCGTTCAGGCTCACCAATCCTTTGTCGCAGGCATTTTTGGCAATGGTGCGGGTTTTGGTAAGGCAGAGTTTATTCAGTAACAAGTCCAGGCGCATTTTCAGTCTCTTTTCTTTCGTTCAGGATCTCCCTTACCCGGGTGGCAATATCCTTTATCTTGAAGGGTTTCATGATAAAGTCGCTTATACCGCGTTTGCGGGCATCCTCCACTGAGATCAAAGTGGTAAACCCAGTGCAGATAATAATTGGGATGTCAGGTCGGATAGCCAGAAGCTTGGCAGCCAGATCAACCCCGTTCATATAAGGCATGGTGGTGTCTGTAACCACAATATCCACCTTGTGCGGTGCTTTGGCAAAATGCTCATGGGCTTTGCGAGGATCGGTAAAACCCTCCACCTTATATCCCAAACGCATCATCCCCTGTCGGAAAACATTCACCAAACTCGGCTCGTCATCGATAAACATGATGCTTTCAGTACCGCTGTTGTCGATGCTTTCCACTGCTTCAGGAGCGCCCTGATGCCATTGGTCAGGGGTGTATTGTGGCAAATAAACCGTAAAGGTGGTTCCCAAGCCAATCTCGCTGTTTACCCTTATCGCCCCATGGTGCGCTTGTACGATGCTGTGGACTATGGATAAACCAAGGCCGGTGCCTTCGCTGGCGCTTTTAGTAGTGAAATAGGGATCGAAAATATGGTCTATGATGCTGGGATCTATACCGGTTCCGTTATCGCTCACCGAGATCTTCAGATACTGGCATTGTTCCAGCTCGGGGAAAGCCTGCATGTCGTGACTGCGGAAAGAAACTGATTCCACGGCTATTTCGATCAAAGCCCCATCCCGATGCAAGGCATGCATGGCGTTGGTACCAAAATTGATGATAATCTGATGAATCTGGCCGGGGACTGCTATCACGGTGCTCTTTTCGGCATCGTAGCGTTCTTTTATTTTGATGGATCGTGGCAGATATGAACGCAGGAATCGGACTGATTCCTTAACGTGGTCAACCAGCTCGATAACTTCGGTTTTGGATTCTTCCTGACGTGAGAACGAGATCAGATGACTGATCATTTCCTTGGCACGGGTAGCGCTTTTCAACACTTCCACCAGATTCATGGCAGAATCTGATTCAGGATTCAGGTCGTCTCCGGCGAGTTCTGTATAACCAATGATGGCGCTAAGGATATTGTTGAAGTCATGCGCTATTCCTCCAGTAAGACGTCCGATCGCTTCAAGGCGTTGAGTCCTTTTCAGCTGTTCTTCACGGAGGATTTCGAAGGTAACGTCCTTACAGCTTGCAATTATGCTGGAAAGGCGTCCGTCGTTGTCGATCACGGGCTTCACCACCATATCCAAGGTGATCTTGGGACCGTCTTTGCGGATCATGTCAATTTTGCCGTGCCAGGGTTGGGAAGAACGCACTCTCAGCCAGGATTGCTTGATTTCCAGACGGCTGTTTGGCTCGAAAGGCAGATATTCGAAGGGCTTGTCCAGAAGTTCAATTCTTCGGTATGACGTAATTTTTTCGAAGATAGTGTTTACATATTGAATAATGCCTTCAGGGGAAAAGATAACTATCCCTTCGCCGGCTTGTTCGATGGCCTGGATCAGCACATTGAGGTTTTCGTCCGTCTGCTTTTTGTGCAGGGCAAAGGCGATCTGTTCGGAAACTGATTCCAGCAGCAATTTATCTTCTTCATCATAAAGGTCTGATTTATGATATGATTGCACCACCAGCGCACCGATCACTTTGCCGGAAAGGATCAAGGGCACACCCAGGAAGTTTTTGCATTCATAGCCCATGAATCCGCGATCCAGGGTTCTGGCTTGCACGGCATCATAATCGAGCAGCAGGGTTTTTTCTTCGCTGATGATCTGAGCGGTGAGGGATTTGCTGTCGTCAGCCACGATGGGCGAGGAGTCTTCATTCATCTCATCCACGAGATAGGGGAAGGTGATCAGGTTGCTTTTCGAATCATAAAGAGCTATATAGAAATTGGTTACGTCTATAACCCGTCCCAGAGATTCATGGATGATCTGGAAAAGGTCTTCCAGGGAAACTTCGATATTTACCGCATGGCTGATTCTGTGCAGGATGGTGGTTACCACTTCAGAACGGTAAACTGGCGTAAGGTCGGTAAGAATCACGGCAAAGGTATGTTCTTTGCCGGTAAGGATTGGCAGCAAAGTTTGCTTGTGGGCATGCAGTTTGTGTTTGCTGTCCAGAAAGCTGTATTCTGCAACCCGGTGTGCGGTAATCGGATCTGAGATCACTTCCAGAATCATTTTCTGGTTCATCCTGGCAGGTTTTTCGAAGCGGACAAGCTTGTAGAATTCTTCATAGAATTCCCAAAGGTAACTTCCCACTATGTTTTTGGCAGGGATCCCCATAAGTGTTTCCATGGCTTTGTTCACCAGGATGATTTTAGCGCTGGCATCCATCAGCATCATGCCTTCAGAGGCTTGCTCAAAGATGCAGCGGAAAAGCGCTTCGCGTTCTTCCAGTTCACTACGGATTGTGGCCAGGCGGGTCATATCCTGCATGGCGACGATCACGTTTTCATAGTCGCGTTTTTCAGCACCGGGAATGCTCCAGGAGATATTGAAATGCAGTCTGTTTCCTGCCAGATCGTAGTTTATCCCCTGCCCATCGAAGTATTTCCGGTCTTCAGCCAGAGCCAGAACTGATTCCAGTAGGCAATCCAGCGCTTCATCCTTGAAGATGACGTGCAGATTCTCATACAACTCCTGTTTGGTTTTCGCTTTATAGAGCCAGAGGGTGGTTTTGTTCACGTCAACTACTTTCAGGCGGCTGATGCATTCAAAGAGCTGCTCTGGATAGGTCTGCAGGTAAGCCCGAAGGTCGGTAACGCCTTTGGCTCTTATTTCCTGAACCTTATCCAGAACTCCGGAAAAGTCTTCAACCCAAATTGAAACCGGTGATTGATCGAAGAGCATCCGGTAAAAGGTCTGATTCATTTCGTTCATTATCCCTGCTTTAAAAGACGCTCTGTTTCCAGAGCGATCATAAGCTCCTCATTGGTGGGTATTTTCAGCACGGTTACCCGGGAATCGGGAGTGCTGAGTACCTGTATGTCATCGGTGAATCTGGCATTTTCTTCCAGGTTCAGTTTGATGCCGATCGCATCCATTTCACGGCAAACCTGTTCTCTCAGAATAGGCATCCGTTCACCGACTCCGCCAGTGAAAATCAGGACATCCAGTCCATTTAATGCAGCGTAATAGCTGCCGATATATTTTTTGATTCTATAGCAATACACATCGTGTGCCAGGATGGCTTTGGGGTTGTTCTTAACCAGAATCTCATCCTCGATCTCGCGCATGTCATTGGATATATGGCTCAGGCCTAACATTCCGCTTTTCTTGTTCAGAATGCTGTTCACTTCGTCCACGGAAAGGCCAAGCTGTTGTTGCATGTGAATCGGGATGGCAGGATCGATATCGCCGCAACGGGTTCCCATCATCAGTCCTTCCAGAGGGGTAAGACCCATTGAGGTATCGATTGATTTCCCGCCATTGATTGCGGTTATCGAAGCACCGTTGCCCAGGTGGCAGGTTATCATTTTCAGGTTGGATATGTCCTTGCCCAAAAACTCCGCAGCTTTCATGCTAACATATTTATGGCTGGTGCCGTGAAAACCGTAGCGCCGGATCTTGTGGGTATTGTAAAATTCCAGGGGCAGAGGGTAAAGATAGGCTTGCGCGGGCATCGTTTGATGGTAGGCCGTGTCGAAAAGTCCGCATTGGGGGGTGTCTGGCATATTGGCTTTCACGGCTTCAATGCCTTTCAGATTGGCGGGATTGTGCAGCGGGGCCAGCGAGATACATTCACGCATCACGTCTATCACATGATCGGTTACCACCACGGCATCGGAATAGTGTTCGCCGGCATGTACCAGGCGATGGCCTACTGCGTCGATTTCATTCAGACTGCCCAGAACGCCATTCACCGGATCAACCAGGGCTTCGAGGATCAATTCCAGACCCTGTTCATGATTATCGATCACCATTTCCCGCTTTTTCTTGGTGTATTGGGGGCTTTTATAGGTAAATAAGGCGATGTCTTCCCCGATTTTTTCGGCGATTCCCTCAGCCATTAAGTCCTTTGTTTCCATATTGATAAGCTGATACTTTATGGATGAACTTCCACAGTTGAGCACTAATATCTTCATTAATTCCCCTAAGGCTTGTTTGTTTTTTGGAGCAGCAAATCCAAACATCTAATAACTGTCAAACTGTTTTTACTCCTTGCAACTCCTTGCCGGAAATGATTATCTGCATTCTTTCTGAATATTCTCTGGATTATTTCCGCATTTGCCGTTTCTCTTTGGGCAGCCCTGTTCATCGCACTATCCTCCCTCATCCTTCCCTCATTCGATACGGGTGGAATGAGGGTGGGTATGCAGTGGCAGGACAGTGGCAAAGAAGGTGGGTGTTGAGCCTCTCAGGTTTGTCTGGCAGTGATGTAAGCGCGTTAATTGCTGTCGCTTCCTGTAAAACTCAAGGAGAATTCATGTTCCGGGACGAACTCATAAAACTCCCAGCGATAGGTATCCTCATCCTTTTCCTGCAATGGGAAGGGCAGTTCAGTAAGGGTGAGCTCGGGATCCACCCACAAGCTGTAACTGGCATATTCCAAGGGGTTTCCCCAGGCTTTGGCGGAGGTGATCATATAACTGGCTTTGTTACCCTTAAGCTGCTGACTATAAACCAGATGCAAGGTGCAGTTGTGCAGCTCGGGCACTTCCAGCAAGAAACTAAAGCCGGTGCTTCCCTGGGAAAGCAGTTTACAGGAACCTGCCGAATCCTCAGCGATCTCAAGTGTAAGTAACTCTGGTTTTGAACTTAAGCTGTCCACGGGAACCGGAAAAAAGATCGGACCTGAAAAAGTGGTTTCCTCGAAGTTGGCAAAGTAGAACAGGCCATCCACCTGCCAGGAACCGGGTTTTAAAGTGAATTGAAGCTCCTCGGCTTCGAAGCTTAAGGCTGCGCAAAAGCCCGTCCAGAGCAGGATAAATAGTAGTAAAAACTGCTTCACTTCAAAACGATCAGCTTGCTGCTGCCCAGTTTATGTAGATCGCTTTGCAGCTGAATAAAATACACTCCGCTTGCCAGGAACGGCAGTTCCCAGTCCAAGCCACCCTCAGGATAATCTGAAACAGCCAGTAGCCTCCCTTTGAGGTCAAAGAGTCTGGCTTCCGTGTTTGCAGGCACTTTGGCGGAAAAATCCAGATGTATCCGGCGATTATCGCTGCTTCTGAGAACCGATGGATATAAGCTTATAAATCCGGTTGGAGTAGGAACACTGGAATCGTCTATGGCTACATGATCAATGAGGACGTTGAAGCTGTAGCTCTGGTTCGGCTCGGCGAAAAACAGAGTATCCAGAACTACCCCTCCTTGAGGATGATATACTTTGATGAGATTTTTACGGCAAATTCCCTGTGCCGTGTAATGCCCTGTATCGTCAGTATTGCCAAGGATTTGGTCATCAAGCCAGACTGGAATCCCTTCCACAGGTGCCCCACTGAAATCCTGGCAAAAAACATCGAGATTGCAGCGTGCAACCGGATACATTTCGCTGTCCAGATAGGTCTGCAGCTCTTTTGACCAGATGGTGATCGTGTTCTCGTCGGGGCCGCTTTGATATGTCCAGTAAGTATTCATGCCACATTCTCCCTCAGCCAGGGAAGAGATATCGTTATCCAGGCTGGGACCCCAATGCACCTCTTCCTGCCAGCCGGAAAAGATGCTTAGCGATGCGGAAAGATAACCCTGATATGGAGTTACATTGGCATTTGGATAGCTGACCGTAATGTTTTCGATGCTGTTGTAGTCGATGGTATTCACAAAGTGATTGCTGCCGTCGAAAAGGTCTGCAGTAAGGATACCTGCTCCCAGATACATGCTGCTGTAACGGACTTGCAGTTCGCCGGAATCATTGAACCAAAACTTGTTCATGATCATGGGCGGTAAGGGATTGGCAAGGCAAAGAAACATGCCGCCAAGTAAAATTAATAGCAGGATAGTGCGTTTCATATCACCTCCTAAAAGTGGATAAAATCGCGAACTATGTCATACGTATTAAATTAAGCAAGTTTCATTCCATTTTGCAGGAATTCCCGTCTCTTGGAATTCCCGTCTCTGACGGGAAAGGTTCAATCCGCCTCTGGCGGATTACTTTTAGCCGGTCTGGAGACCAGCCTGCCTTGCCTGTCAGAGACAGGCATTCCGAAGAGAATTCCAAATAAAGCACTGCACTGACAGCCTGAAAAGGGCAAGCAACTTGCTGGAAGGCAGACTTCTCACTCCGGGCTTGACAAAAAAAAGACCCTTGGAAAAATGGCTCTACCGTGGGTGATTAGCTCAGTTGGTTAGAGCGCTACGTTGACATCGTAGAGGTCACTGGTTCGAATCCAGTATCTCCCACCATCCTTTTTTCCACCTTGTGTGGGTGATTAGCTCAGCTGGTTAGAGCGCTACGTTCACATCGTAGAGGTCACTGGTTCGAATCCAGTATCACCCACCATTTTTTTGCCTTTGAATAGTTACACGGATTTCACGGATTGAACGGATCAACACTGATTTGATTTTCCTACCACCGAAAACACCGAAAACTCCGAAAACTCCGAAAATATTTCCCACCGAGAAAGCTGAAAACACCGAGGAATAGGAACACGGATTTTCACGGATTTCACGGATTTCACGGATGAACACGGATATATGATTAAACCAAAAGGCTGACCATCTGTTTCACTGTTCCACTTTTCCACCTTTCCACCTTTCCACAGTTACACCTTTCCACAGACCCCATCACCTCATCACTTCTTTACCCCATTACCCGTTAACCTGTTAACCCGTTAACCCGTTAACCCGTTAACCCGTTAACCCGTTAACCCACTTTAACCCTTATCTCTCTGGCGATTCTGCGATCCAGGACATAGCGCGCATCGCCCACAGCCACAATGATGTTTGGTTCGCTGTGGTCATTGCGAAACATTGAAACCTGCATTCCGACATAAAGTCCCCGCTCGATGGTTTTCAGGTTGTGGTTACAGATGATCACAGCATTTGCATCCTGAGGTAATTGATCAAGGTTGAAACATTGATCTATGGCGCAGGGACAGGTTCTTTGGCGACCCCTGAAATGCCTGCCCCAATTTCTTAGTCTGGCACGGCTACGCACGGACAGCATATTTTCTCCCAATACTACGTAAGTTCATATAAATCAGTAGGAAAAAACCCAGGATCAGCGCTATCCAATATGGCGAGGCAGCGCTGAAAGCCAAAACCTGATATGCCAAAGTGGCGATCATCCAGGCAAGAGCAGTTAAATAGCCAAAGGCAAAGAGCATCCACCTGGCTCCATGCTCTTTGAACAGCATGGTAAGTGCCGCAGCGCATGGTGAATAAAGCAGGACAAAGATCAAAAAAGCTATGGCTGCTGCCGAACTGCCAAAGGCTTGTTTCAGATTGCTTTCATAAGCTCCCTCGCTATCCATCGACTTCTCGACCTCTCGACTTCTCGCCCCCTCAACTCCATACAAGCTTTGCATGGTTCCCACGATGGCTTCTTTGGCAAACAGCCCGCTGAGTAAAGCCACAGAAGCAGGCCAATTGTCTTTCTTTACCCCCATGGGCTGTAAAACCGGAGTGATCAGCTTGCCACCCAGTTCCAGTATCGGGGTGTTTTCAGAGTTTTTCCCCAAGGGTAGCTTGACTATTTGCAGCACATGAATCAGGATGATCACCAGCAATATTGTCTTTCCGGCTCTCAGTATAAAGTCCTTTAATCTGTGCCAGGTATGCAGCATGATGCCATTGAAAGTTGGTCTGTGATAAGGTGGAAGTTCCATCACAAAATTGCCCGGCTCACTGCGAAAGACCGTTTTTTTCAGCATAAATCCGGTCAGCATGGCCATCACGATGCCGAAAAAATAGAGTCCGAAGATCACCAGGTCAGCTTTATCAGGAAAAAACAATATCCCCAGAAAGGTATAGACAGGCAGCTTGGCCCCACAGGATACAAATGGAGTAAGCACCGATGCGAAAACCCTGTCCCTTGGGCTTTCCAGGGTTCGGGTTGCCATAATGGCTGGAACCGTGCAACCGAAGCCCACCAACAAAGGAATGAAAGCTTTGCCGGGTAACCCGATCCGGCGCATGAACTTGTCGGCAATAAAGGCTGCCCTGGCCATGTAACCTGAATCTTCCAGTATGGATAGGCTTATGTAGATAAAGAAGATAGGCGGGATAAAAGTCCCTATCGTGACTATACCACCGCCCAAAGCATCGCTCAACATGAACTGCAACCAACCAGGAACCCCCCATGAGCCTAAAACATAACTGAACTGCTCAACAAAAAGCCAGCTCAGGGATTGGTCTATCAGAGTGATAAAAGGTTCGCTGGCCTTAACGGCGATCAGGAACACCAGATACATGACGGCAAAAAAGATGGGGAGTCCGATTACACCGTTCAAGACTATTTTGTCTACCGCATCAGAAAAAGTCCAATTATTTCGGTGTTTCCGTTTGACAACATCTTTTACCAGGCCGCGAATGAAGCCAAACCTGTCGTCGGCGATCACGGCAGCTGGTTCCTGGCCACGATGTTTGGCGATTGCCGTTATCTCTCTTTCTATCTCCTGTTTTTCGTGCAATTCCAATTGTCCGGTCAGATATGGATCGCCTTCGATCAGCTTCACAGCCTGCCAACGGCTCTGGATCAATGAGCTATAGACAAGATCCGCCTGAGTGGTCTCTGATTCGAATACAGCGTTGATTTTACCGCTGAAGCGTCCTCTCCGAATCACGATCTGCCAGATTTTGTCCAGATGCTCTTCCACAACTTCATCATAATGAATGGCGGTAGGTAGAAATGGATTTGCCACAAGTTCGGCTATTTTGGAGAAAAGCTCTTCAGTCTCCAGCCTTTTATTCAGAATCAGCGGGATTACCGGAAATCCCAAATGCAGACTGAGGTGCTCAGTTTCAATCTCAATTCCATTTTCCTTGGCGATATCGCTCATCGATAGGCAAAGCAACATTGGAGCGCCAAATTCCATCAATTGAACAGTTAGATAGAGGTTTCGCTCCAGATTTGAGGCATCGGCGATGTTTACTATCAGATCTGGCTTCTCATTCAGGATGTAGCTTCTGGCTACAAGTTCATCAGGGGTTCCTCCTGATAGAGAATAGATTCCCGGCAGATCGATTACTTCATATTGGCGATTCTGAAAAGAGAAAGTGCCGGATTTGTGCTCAACGGTTACCCCAGGCCAATTGCCAACGGTCTGTCTGGCACCCGTTAAAGCATTAAAAAGCGAGGTTTTGCCTACATTGGGATTGCCTGCGAGGGCTATAATGGGTCTATCTCTCATCAGTTTGATTCTCATTCTCAGAAGACTGGCATTTCCAGCAAAGTCCCCTGATGCTTAATTCAACGTCTTCTTCTTTAAAATTCAGGCTTTTAGCCAGTTTTCCGAGTAAGGGCTGAACAGTCTGGAGGTCACTTTCCATCAGGTTTCCGCATTTTCGGCAAAGCCAGTGAATGTGTTTAGGATGGCCATAGATATGTTCATAGCGTTCGCGTCCAGCACTTCGAACAGCATGCTGCACCAGACCAGCTCCCATTAAAAGAGGAAGGGTTCGATAAACGGTGGCCAGAGAAATGCCCTGGGTAATGCTTTTTATATAGTCATAGAGTTCTTCGGCGTTAAAATGCTCGTGAATAGCAAATACCGCCTCCAGTATGTGTTTGCGAGGTGAGGTAAGTTTTAATCCTTTCCTCTCCAGGTATTCTTTGAAAAGCTGTTGGTGTTCCGTCATTTTGTCTCCCTTAAACTGAGAATCAATTGCATTTAATTGGCTTCAGGGTTTTTGTCAAGTCCGTTCTTTTCGGTTCAGGCAATGGGTTTAAGATTTGTATTGACACTATCTGGCATCATGCAAATATGAGTTTATGAGAAATATCGCTTGGCTGCTGCTGGTAGCATTACTACTTTCAGGTTGTGACCTGTTTACTGTGAGGGATGCTGATCCTCCGGGAACCCCTGCACCCTGGAACGACTTTGCCACAACCTGGCAGCTTGCTCTGCAAAATCTTGAATACTGCTATGAGGATAGCCGTAATGCGGTTCGCTACACAGGTATTTTCCGCCAGGACTACCGTTTCCATTTTGCAGCACAGGACGTTAGCGACTTTTCCATAACACCAACCTGGGACAGATCTCAGGAACAGGATATGATCCAGCTTTTACACATCCGCTACAAGGACATTGCGGTGGAGCTTCAGCCTATGGAGCAGCAGGATATTATCAGCTCTGCGGAGGCAATTCTATACCGTCAATATGCCTTGAGCGGGGTTCTACGAAACGGATCAGAGGGCCGGACCACTTTGGCATCCGGCAACCTGGAACTTCATTACCGCTTGGAGTATGGTTACTGGTATATAGACAAATGGTATGATTATCGTGGCAGTGCAGGCAGCACCTGGGGGAAACTGAAGCATGACAATTCCTAAGAGTTTTTCTCTGCCCATGCTTTTTCTGGCCTTGCTGCTATCCAGTTGCAACAATCCCTTCCGTCCCCGGCTTTACGACCAGTCCGATACCGAGATCCTGAACAGAACACCTACAGAGCTTCTGCAGAATCTGGAAAGGGCATACAAGGAAAAGAACATCAATATCTATAAAACTCTTCTGCATCCTGATTTCCGCTTTGAGCTTATCGCCAGCGAAGTAAGCCAGATCGGAGTGGATGTGAATGGAGACGGTTTTCGGGATTCCTGGTGGGGCTATGACCAGGAAGTGGTATATACCGATCACATGTTCAATTTTGGCTCCAGCGACGGTCAATATCCTTCTCCAGACGAGATTAACCTGCGTCTGCAGATACCATCACAGGATTTTTGGCAGAATGATCCGGAACTGGGTCATGAGGATTGGATTGTGATTCCTTGCAGCTTCGATCTGATCTTGTCCTACACCACTACGAATTCATCTTTTACTGCCGGCGGGGTTGCCAGATTCTATCTTCGGCCGGTGGGAGACCGTTGGTACATAGCCATCTGGAGGGACGAATCCTACCTATGAGCCAAAACGGCAGAGTTTTGGCGGTGGATTATGGGGAAAAACGCATCGGGATAGCCCTCAGCGACCCTCTAAAAATCTTCGCCAAGCCACATTCGGTTTTGGAAAACCGAGGTTACAGAACTTTCCTGCAAGACCTGAACAGGCTTTGCTCAGAGAATTCCGTCAATCTGATCCTCTTCGGAATTCCCTATGCCATTGATGGTAGCGATACAGCAAAAACCACAGAGTGCAAAAGGGTTCTGGGCAAATTGCAACGTGATCTGACAATCGAGATAGTCCCTGCTGACGAACGCTATTCGACCTCAGAAGCCGAAACCGAACTGAAAAAGCTTGGCTACACCTGGCAGGAAGCAAAATCCATCAAAGACGCCATGGCGGCCTGTTTAGTCCTGAAGGACTTTTTGGCTGCCAGAGGCCAATAAACCCTATATAACAATTAGAGAAAACAGTCGAAATAAGCGAAAATGAACAATCTGAAACTGACCTTTCTATCCCTTGCCGCATTCCTGCTTCTGGTGTTAGCGGCATTTGCCTACATCGTTTTTATTCCACATTTCAGCGATGAACGCATCGTGAATATCCGGCCGGGAGACACAGCCAGGGTAATTGCCACTAAACTCAGCGACGCTGAAATCATCCGCAGCAGAACCATGTTTATCGTGCTGGTCAAACTTCGCAAAGCTGATCGTGACCTGAAAACCGGCAGCTATATTTTTGGCGGTCATGCCAACCTATGGCAGGCTGTAAGCAGATTGCGCGAAGGTAAAAGCGAAGCGATTGTGATCACTTTTCCTGAAGGGCTTTCACTATTTAAAACCTTAAAAAAGATAGACCGCAGTGGCTTGATGCCCTATGACAGCTTGATGGCTGCCGCCAGGAACCCTCAGTTGATTGCAAGGCTTACCGGCTTTGAAGTGCCCAGTCTGGAAGGTTTTCTGTATCCGGAAACCTATAGCTTTTCCATCGACCTCAGTGCCGATTCCATTCTGGCAATTCAGACTACCGAGTTCTTTAAACGTCTTGATAAAGCAGAGATAGATGCAAAGGCGATTCCTGATTTTTATTCTAAGCTAATCCTTGCCTCCATAATAGAAAAAGAAGCGGGACCTGAAAGCGAAAGGCCTTTGATCGCAGGGGTTTTCATGAATCGCATGGCCAGAGGCATGAGGCTGCAGTCCTGCCCCACGGTTGACTACATCCTGGAACCCAAAGGCGTCAAGCGCAGCGTGCTTACCTACAAGGACACGCAGATTGATTCGCCCTACAACACCTATCGTTATCTGGGTTTGCCTCCCACTCCGATCGCCAATCCTTCAATAGAGTCTATCCTGGCAGTTCTGAACCCCAAACCAAGTCCCTATCTCTATTTCTTTGCCGACCGCAAAGGCAAGAATGTCTTTTCCCGAAGCTATGAAGAGCATTTGGCGAAACAAAAACGGATGTGAATATTCACTTGACACAAATCAACCTTGAACGGATAATGCGATACATTCGTAATTATAACAATAAGAATTACTTGAAAACATGGAGGAAAAATGAAGTTCCGTGGAATTATTCTGGCACTACTCGTGCTATCGTTGCTTTTGCTTGCCGCTTGTGGCAAAAACAAAGCTGTTGGAAAGCCTGATGGCGAAGTGGTATACCGTCCGGTTTGGTGGGCTTCTCAGCCTGACCCTGCTTATGTTTGCACCTATGGACAGGGCTTGAATGTGTCCGAAACCTCATCCATGAATACGGCCAAGGCCAATGCCCTATTGGAAGCCTCGCAGTTTGTGGAATCCGAGATCAAAGGCATGATCAAGAGCTATGAAGAGGAAGCCGGGGTTTATGATCCGCAGCTTCTGGCCTTGTCGCAAAAAGTTGTGAAAGCCATTTCCGCAGCGCGTTTTTCCGGAACCATTCCTGGCCAGATCGAAACACGGGTGGTAAAAGACCAAAATGGAACCCGCTATAAAACCTGGATGCAGGTTAAAATCCCCAAAACAGAGATCAATAAAAACCTGGTGAATAACATTCGCAACGAAGAAGCTCTTTACAACCAGTTCAAGGCCTCTCAAGCCTTTAAAGAACTGGATGCAGAAGTGGGTGAGGATTAGACAAGTCACCAGGATAAAACGGACATTAAGGATTGATACAAAGTTGCAATGAATGACCTTAAGGGCTTGTAACGTTCTGCCGCTTAGTTGAATCCACCCTTAACGACATTTATCCAAACCACGCAATTTCAGCCTGTTGGGATAAGATCCCGGACTATAGGACGGTGATCATAACTCAGCAGGCTTTTCTTTGTCTATCCCCATTGGAATTGAGGGGTCATTAAGCGTGAATTAAGGGTGGGACGCTTATTTCACGCTTAATGGACGCTTATTGCATCATTGTGCAAAGAGTGAAATCCCTTGACCAAAACCCCCAGCCCAAAAACAAGGTAAACCCAAATACTATCAATACTATGGAGAAAAGAGTGCTGAAACTCGATCTTGATCAGGCTCTGGTGACTCGTGCTCGCCAAGCGGCTGCTGAAATCACCGGCGCTTTCAATTGGCTGTTCGAAGGTTATAGCACCGTGGCCATCGAACGCACCGTGCTACGTCTGATGGGCATTGACGGCGCTACCAAAGATGGAAAACCCCTGCCCAACGTGGTGGTTGATCACTTGGTAAAGCATTCCGGGATAAATCGCGGTGCCGCAGTTTGGGTTGCCAATGCCATGCTGGCCAAGAAATTAACCGCTCAGCAAGTGGCGGAAGAAGTGGCGCAACGCAAGCTGAAGCTTACCGAGATTCCCCTTGCCACCCCGGATAAGCTTTTAAAGGCTATGCAGCCCATCACCAAGGCGACCCTGAAGCGCATCAAAGAAAACAGCAAGACCAGAGAACAAAAGTTTGCTGAATATGGCCCTCGCCGCAAACCTGCCATCTACGTAATTGTAGCCACAGGAAATATTTATGAAGATGTAACTCAAGCTCGTGCTGCTGCTCGTGAAGGTGCAGACATCATTGCCGTGATCCGTTCCACAGCTCAGTCGCTGCTTGATTACGTTCCCTTTGGCGCTACTACTGTCGGATTTGGCGGAACCTTTGCCACCCAGGAGAATTTCAGCATCATGCGCGCTGCCCTGGATGAAGTATCTGCTCAGGAAAAACGCTATATCAGTCTGACCAACTATGCCAGCGGTCTTTGCATGCCTGAAATCGCAGCCATGGGCGCTTTGGAAAGGCTTGATCTGATGCTGAATGATGCTATGTATGGTATCCTTTTCAGGGATATAAATCCCAAACGTACCTTGCTGGATCAGTATTTTGCCCGCATGATCAATGCTTATGCCGGAATCGAAATTCAAACCGGCGAAGATAATTATCTCACCACCTCCGATGCGATTGACAAAGCCTATACGGTTACCGCCAGCCAGTTGATAAACGAAAGCTTTGCCATCCTGAGCGGAATCAAACCCGAAAAAATGGGTCTGGGACATGCCCACGAAATCGATCCGGAAACCGAGAACAGCTTTTCCTACGAACTGGCACATGCCCTTTTAACCAAGGAACTTTTCCCTGTTTCGCCGGTCAAATATATGCCGCCCACCAAATTTGCAAGTGGGAATATCTTCAAAACGCATCTGATGGATGCCATGTTCAATTTTGTAGGCCAGCTTACCGGACAAGGCGTCCAACTGCTTGGTATGATGACTGAAGCCATCCACACGCCCCATCTGATCGACCGTTCTCTGGCCATCGAAAACGCACAATACCTGTTTAACGCAGTGAAAGATCTGAACCAGAACCTCTGTCTGGCAAAAGGTAGCTTTATCAATCAAAGGGCAGTGGAAGTGCTGACCCAGGCCGTGGAATTCCTGGAACGAGTGGCAAGAGAAGGTTTGTTTACCGCCATGGCCAAAGGAGATTTTGCCGAAATCAAGCGTCCCGAAAATGGTGGTAAGGGTCTGGAAGGCGTTTTCCTGCGCGATAATGACTATTACAATCCCTTCATGGAAAGCTTGAAACTGGAGCTGGGACTATGACGAAACACATGATCAAACCCTATGGCGATACCCTGAATGACGGCAAGATGCAGCTTTCTTTCTCTCTGCCTGTCAGTTGCGATGCCTTTGGTAAAGAAGCAGCCAGAATTCTGCTGCTGCAAATGGGGTTTCAAGAACCTGAAATTACCGGAATGAGGGATTTGCGGGAAGGATTTACCCATTTTATCGCGTATGCTTCTACCACTGTGGGAGTTGACACAAGTAAAATCAAAGTGAAAGTGGTGGAAACTCCAGTAATGGATATGGAAGCTACCGATGCCTATATTGAAGAGCATATTGGACGTAAAATAACTGTGGTTGGCGCTTGTATAGAAAGCGATGCGCACACAGTTGGGATCGACGCCATTATGAATATGAAAGGCTACAATCACCGTTATGGCTTGGAACGTTATCGCTGTTTCAATGCGATCAATATGGGTGCGCAAGTGCCATCGGAAGAGCTTCTGGCCAAGGCACGTGAAGTGAATGCAGATGCAATCCTGGTTTCGCAGGTGGTAACCCAAAAGAACATTCATATAAAGAACCTTACTCGCTTGATCGAGCTTGCAGAAGCTGAAGGTCTGCGTAGCAAAATGCTGTTCATCTGTGGTGGGCCGCGCATTTCCCATGAATTGGCCATCGAACTGGGCTACGATGCTGGTTTTGGCACAGGCAGCTATTCCACTGATGTAGCAAGTTTTATCGCTTTCACGCTGGCCAAGCATGCTTAATTTCATCCTCATGATCATCGCCTTCGGGCTGATGATCAGCGTTCACGAATTGGGGCACATGCTGTGTGCCAGGGCTTTCGGAGTCGGGATCGAAAAGTTCTCACTGGGTTTTGGTAAACCCTTGTGGGAGTATGAACATAAAGGCACGAAATATCGCATAGCCTGGATTCCTTTGGGTGGGTATGTAAAAATGAGTGGAGAAAATCCTGATGATCCTGATCCTGAGAATTGGGAGCGTTCCTTCAGTCGTAAAGCCTGGTGGAAACGTGCCCTGATTGCTTTCAGCGGGCCTTTTGCCAATCTGCTTTTGGGTATGCTTCTGTTCATCATAGCCTTCATGCTGCCCCAAGTGCAAGAAGATATGCGTCCATTGATCCATGAAGCCAAAGGTAAATGGAGCTCGGTATTTATGCCTTCAGACAGCCTGGCGGCGATAAATGGTAAATCAGTCAAAGGCTTTCAGGAATTTCTGATCGGGCTTTCCGACAAGACAATCAACAAGGTAAGCCTGGTTAGAAATGGTGAATTGATCAGTTTACAGATTGCTCCCCAAGACCGCGATTCGCTGCTAAACTCTTTGGAGCCCGTAGTGGATGCCAGAATCGGCGAGGTTTTTACCGGCATGCCAGCCTGGAGAGCCGGCCTTAAAGAAGGTGACAGGATCCTGGCAGTTGATAGTATAGCTGTTACGGACTGGTATTCCATGCGGGAAAGGATCATTGGCAGCCCCAAAGACCAGGTTCGCCTTACAGTGCAGCGTGGAAGTAAGATCCTGGAACGTTCCATAGCCCTGGAAAAGAACGTTGCCATGGGTGAACGCAAGATGATTGGGATCAGCCAGTTCCTACCTGTAAAAACCATGAACCATTATCCAGCCGGAGAAGCGATTATCTTTGGGGCTAGATCCACAATTGGCTTTCTGGTAATGAATTATGTTGGATTAGCAAAGCTCTTCAGTCGGCCCGAGCAGCTCAAAGATAACCTGGGTGGGCCTGTTATGATCGCTACTATGAGCCAACAGGTTGCACAGCGTGGTTTTGCAGCGCACATCCTGTTTTTCGGTTCAATCAGCCTGGTTTTAATGATCATGAATCTGCTGCCGATTCCTATTCTGGATGGCGGACATATCCTGTTTGCCTTTTTGGAAGGCATCTTACGCAAACCCATCCCTTTGAAGGTGCAGGGATTACTACAGCGTTTAGGTTTTGTTTTGTTGATGGTGTTGTTTGTTTTTGCCTTCTATTCTGACCTCTCGAAACTTCTTCTTCGGCTGTTTGCCCTGAGGCAATGATGTTCAGTTACACCCTCCAAAAAACCAGTGGAAAGGCAAGAGCAGGACTTATTCAAACCTCTCACGGAGAGATCAAAACTCCTGTTTTTATGCCCGTGGGAACACTTGGCACGGTTAAGGCCATGAGCCCGCACGAATTGGAAGAGGTGCAAGCGCAGATCATTCTGGGCAATACCTATCACCTGTATATGCGTCCCGGGCATGAACTTATCGCCAAGGCAGGAGGGCTGCACAAGTTTATAAACTGGAACCGTCCCATGCTAACCGATAGTGGCGGTTTTCAGGTGATGAGTCTGGCTGCACTACGCAAGATCACCAAAGAAGGAGTTAAGTTTCAATCGCACATAGACGGTTCGGCGCATCATTTCACTCCGGAAAAAGTGATGGAAATCCAGCAGGCTTTGGGTGCGGACATCATCATGAGCTTCGATGAATGCCCTCCCTATCCGGCAACCAGGCAATATGTCGAAAAATCGTTGACCACAACTCTTGAATGGGCGGAAAGGGGAAAGAAAGCCTTTACCAACAACAAAGAACAAGCTCTTTTCGGGATCGTTCAGGGCGGGGTTTATGAAGACTTGCGTGAAAGATCGGCTTTGGCCTTGATGGATATTGATTTTCCGGGATATTCGATTGGTGGATTGGCCGTGGGTGAAGAAAAAGATGATATGTTTCGCATCACCGCTTTTTTGAATGATATCCTTCCCAAAGACAAACCCCGTTACCTGATGGGGGTGGGCACTCCGTCTGACTTGATCAATAACATCGACAACGGAGTGGATATGTTCGATTGCGTGATGCCGACCAGGAATGCGCGCAAAGGCAGCATTTTTACCCGTTACGGCAAGATGATCATCAAGGCCGCACGCTACAAAGAGGATTTCCGGCCCATCGATCCCCTTTGCGGATGCTATACCTGCAGCCATTTTACCAGAGCATATATCCGCCATTTGATTACCATGAACGAGATATTGGGTATGCGGTTAACCACCATTCACAGCCTGTGGTTTTATCAGGAATTGATGCGTGAAGCCAGGGCTGCCATTCTGGAGAACAGATGGGAGAGCTATAGGGACAGTGTATTACCAGTGTTGGACAGGATAGTAGAGTAGATATTTCGCAGGTGGAAGGGTGTAACGGTGGAACGGTGGAAAAGTGGAAAGGTGGAAAGGTGAAACTCAATTTGAAGATCTGTTTGTTTGTATCCATA
>CAZNGW010000016.1:32448-42884 GCA_964572925.1 uncultured Candidatus Cloacimonas sp.
GTGGAAAGGTGGAAAGGTGAAACTCAATTTGAAGATCTGTTTGTTTGTATCCATATTGGTTTTGAGCATTGGACAGGCATTTGCCCTCAAGCCGGATGAACCAGTTTATTATGCAGCTCCAGCCAGGCTTAACGGCATCAGTCCCGAAATGAATACTCCGGGTTTCTGGATTGCCCGCCATCCCTATCCAGATTCACTTATCCTGCAGCCATTTCAGATTGATAACCTGAACCTGCATATCAACAAGCAGGGCACAGTAACCAAGATCTGGCAGCATTCTTCCCGAGTGAGCGGATCGAGGGTCAAAACCCAGATCAATCATCTGCTTTCCACACTTTTTGAACTGGGAAAATTCACTTCAGATGGCATCAAAACACCTCAGTCCCTGCGCGATTCCATTCGTGTCAATGCTGCTGCAGATAAAGTTCCAGGCAATATCAATGTCCGCTTCGCTTTTCCCATATCGGTTGCCCGACAGCGTTTTGCGCCTACCTTTGCCAATCTGAACAAAGTGCTGCTTGACACAGAATTTGACGAAGGCCAGAATAGCGGTGAAAATACCGGCTCAGCCTTGGTATTGTATCATGATTCGGCAGACGGGCTTTGGGCGTTTGGAGCTTGTGCCACCTCTACAGGCTGGTTTTTGAAAAGTGAACTGAGCATCATTAGCCAGAAAGACTGGCTGGCCTATCAGAATGCAAGCCGTAAAGTGGTATGTACAGATGCCCGGGCTGATCTCTGGCTGGATGAAAGAGCCACTCAGTTCCACACGTTTTGCCGGATGGGTTCGGTTTTCCCCTACCTGGGTGAAACCAAGGACTGTTACCGCATCAGGATACCGGTTTCGGACAGCCTGGGAATCGGTTATATCGCTAAAACCGAAGCAAGTGACGGATTTTTGGCTTATACCCCCAGAAACGTTTACCGGCAAGCTTTCAAACTGCTGAATATGCCTTATGGTTGGGGGGATACAGGCTCGGATTTTGATTGCTCCAGTCTGTTGAAAAGCCTCTTTGCCTCATTTGGGATCAGTTTACCGCGCAATGGCTTGTTCCAGGTAAAAGCTGCCAGAAACTATCACGAGTTCAGCGAACGCGAAAGCGAGGAAAGCAAGCAACAAACCCTTATCTCGAAAGCAGTTCCGGGTCTTACTCTGCTTCGCTTGAATGGGCATATCATGCTTTACTTGGGGCAGGCTGATGGCAAAGCCTATGTTTTGCACGACACCTGGGGAGTAAAAAAGCCTGGTCAGAATGCCGAGGATGATACCTTCGTGATCAATAAAACCGTGGTTAGCGACCTCTATCTCAGCCGCAATTCGGAACGCGGTTCGCTGCTGAAACGCCTTACCCATTATGGGATACTGCGTTAGAGAAGGGTTATGTGGATTACTCGGATTGAACGGATTTTTGTTTGACCACCGAGGATACCGAAAGCACCGATTTATGAACCGCCGAGAACACTGAATGCACCGGGAATATTTTCATCTCCTCATTACTACCCCCATCCTCATTCCTGCAAAAGCAGGAATCTCCTTCCCATTTTACTATTGAGATTCCTGCTTTCGCAGGAATGAGGTGCATTGATGACCCCTCGACCTCTCAAGTGGCTCCGTCATCCTGACGGAGTTCCTCGACTTCTCGACTCTCAATCCCATCATACCGCTTTCATACCACATGAGCATGTAGTATGAAAGCGGTATGACTGCATTTAGACATTTTGTCAGGTGGAATAAGTTTTGCTTGACATGGTATGAGTCCATCAGAAACTGCACACTGGTTTTGTTTGCTGCGGAAACGACAGCATAAAAAGATCAATAATAATGAGTTATGAGTATTTTTTATTACTAAGCAAAGGAGATGCTATGAGAGCACAAATTCACAAACTCCTTCTTCTGCTGGTTTTTGCAGCACTTGCCTTGACTGCCTGGGCAACAGTGAGCGAATATTCGTTCACATCTGCCTTGGGAACTTGGACTGCGATCAGCGGAGGAACCGTTCACGGCACTGCAGCTAACGACAACGATAACTTCCTGGCCATTCCATTAGGCTTTAGCTTTACCTACAATGGAGTTACCTATACCGAAGTGAGCATTCAAACCAATGGCTTCCTTGCCATGGGTCCCACGGTTGCTACCAGCAACGTAGCCATCAGTTCCACCACCGGAACAAACAATATTGTTGCCGCACTAAACCGCGATATCAAATCTCGTGATACCGGCGAATTGATGTCCTTGTCCAGTGGCACCGCCCCCAACCGTGTGTTTACCGTTCAGTGGCTTCACTATCGTCGTGTTCCCACCACTACGGCCAATGACGATTTTAGTTTCCAGATTCAACTTCACGAAAACGCAAATAAAGTGATTTTTGTGTATGGCCCCTTTTCTACGGTTACAGCATCGACTGCTGCCACTATCCAGGTTGGGCTGAGAGGTGATTCCAATGCTGATTTCAACAATCGCACCACCACAACCGACTGGAGCGCCACTACTGCCGGGACTGCCAATAACAGCTCCTGCACCCTGAGTGCTACGGTTTTCCCAGCCAGTGGCCTTACCTTCACTTTTACACCTCCGACTGCCGGTGTTCCGCCCGAAACGGCTCAGAATCCCAATCCTGCCAACAGCGCTATCAACGTTCCCATTGGAGCAAATCTTAGTTGGGCTACCGGTGGTGGGCTTGTGGAAGGTTATAGAGTGTATCTTGGGTCAGACAATCCACCCACCAACATTGTGAATGGAACTACCCAGACAGGAACCAGCTATGACCCTGCAGATTTTAACTACAACACCACTTACTACTGGCAGATAGTTCCCTTTAATACTTTCGGAGATGCCGTAAACTGTCCCGTCTGGAGTTTTACTACCCTGGCTGATCCCACAGTAACCACCTATCCATATAATCAGAATTTCGATACAGTTACCCCTCCCGGACTTCCTTTGGGCTGGACTACGATCAATGCCAATGCCGATTCTTATACTTGGGAAAGCTATGCCGGAAATGCGGACACCGCTCCCAATTCCATGCGTATCCGCTATAACACCACCGTCGAAATGAACGACTGGCTGGTTAGCCCGCCTATGACGTTTGCCGCGGGTTCCATCTATAAAGTGAAGTTCTTCTACCGTGCCAACAGCGCTACCTATCCTGAAAAGCTTTCGGTTTACTACGGAAACGCTCCCACTGCTGCGGCCATGACAAACCTGATCTTTGAGAATCTGAACATCACCAACGTTACCTATAACATGGTAGACGTGAATATTCCCATCACCACTTCAGGAAACTATTATATCGGTTTCTGGGGTCATAGCGCGATAGATATGTTCTACCTCTATATGGATACTTTCAGTGTATCCGAAGTTCTGGACACCCTCAATCCGCCTACCAACCTCACCGCTACCGTACAAAACAATTTTAACGTTCACCTTGCCTGGCAGGCTCCGGCTACCCGTAATCTGCTTGGATACAAAGTGTATCGTGATGGCACGTTGATCAATAGTATTACTAATCCGGCTACCCTTACTTATGATGATATGGCCTTGGCTGTGGGGACTTACGTTTATACTGCTACCGCTATCTATGATGGTGGTGAATCGGTTCCTACTGCACCTGTCTCGGTTAACATCGTAGCCCCGCTAAATCCTCCAACCGATCTGACTGCTACTGTAACCGGAAACGATGTGGTTCTGAACTGGACCAGCCCTGAAGCTCCACCTCAAGGCACCTGGATCACCTGGAGTCAGGATGTGTTGGGTAACAGCGTCGGAACCAATGCTGCCGCAAACTTTGACGTGGCACACCGTTGGCCTGCTGCTGACATCGCCACTTACGTTGGTGATACAATATCTCAGGTTAAATTCGTTCCGTCGGAAGCCAACTGCGTTTACACAGTAAAAGTTTGGACTGGTGGAAGCATTGCCGGACCCGCCACCCTGGTAACCTCTCAGGTTGTGAATAATCCTACTATAGATGATTGGAACCTGGTGGTTCTGAATACTCCTGTTGTGATTCCTGCCAATAGTGAAGTGTGGGTTGGTTACAACTGCAACACCCAGGCAGGTTATCCTGCCGGTTGTGACAGTGGTCCACAGATCGAAGGCAAAGGCAACATGATGTATTTCCAGGGAACCTGGAGCACCCTTACCGCTCTGGCTCCCACCCTTACCTATAACTGGACTATCCAAACCTTCGTGCAAACCGGAACAGGCTTGAAAGCCATTACCACAAACAAGCCGGTTGTGGATCTTGCCCCTGCCTCTCTTAGTAATGGCAGTCTTGCTGTGAATCATAAGGAAATCCAGATCGATCGCAACCGCGCCCTTACCGGTTTCAAGGTTTATCGTGACGGAGTGCTGATAGGCACCATCAACAATCCTACCACTACCACCTTTGCTGAGAACGATCTGCCTAACGCTACCTATACCTATGGCGTATCAGCAACTTACACAACAGGTGAGTCTGTTCCAGCTACCGTTCAGGCTGTTGTGAACGTGGTTTTGGCTCCTGCCTTCTTCACCGAGACCTTCGAAACTTATACAGATTTCGCAGCCCTCTTTGCACCCTGGACTCTTCTCGACCAGGATCAGTCCGCCACCTATGGTATCCAGAATGTGGAATTCCCCGGAAGCGGTGGACCGATGGCCTACATTATCTTCAATCCCAGTGCTACCACTCCTGCTGTAACTTCTGTAGCGGCACATGGTGGAGCTAAAATGGCTGCCAGCTTTGCCTCAACCACTCCTCCCAATAACGATTGGCTGATCACTCCCAGAGTGCATTTGGGAACCAACAGCGCTGTAAGGTTCTATGCCCGCAGCATGAGCAACTCCTACCTGGAAGATATGCGGGTCGGGGTTTCTACCATTGCCACTCCCATTCCTCAGGGCTTCCAAAACTATCTGACTGGCGGAACTCCCGTGCAGGTTCCTGCAGCCTGGACAGAGTATATCTTCGATCTGTCCGCTTATGACGGACAAAGCATCTATCTTGCCATCCGCAACGTATCAAACGACGAATTCATCTTCTTCGTGGACGATTTCACCTTCCACAGTGTAGGTGGTAGCGTTAGCAATGAAGATGGTGTAGCTCCTGCGATCGCCACGGAACTTAAAGGAAACTATCCCAATCCTTTCAATCCCGAGACTACCATCAGCTACAGCGTGAAGGAAAATACTCCAGTATCGATAGAGATCTTTAACGTTAAAGGTCAGAAAGTGACAACTCTGGTGAATGAAGCTAAGGCTGCCGGAAATCACAGCGTGGTCTGGAAAGGCTTGGACGACAATAACCGTCCAGTTTCCAGCGGTATTTATTACTTCAAGATGAATGCCGGCAAATACAGCAGCACCAAGAAAATGATCTTGATGAAATAGGTTCTGTCTTCCCTCATTCCGGACTTGATCCGGAATCTCAGAAGTCAAGGAGATTCCTGCTTTCACAGGAATGAGGAGCAAAAAAGTGAATATGAAAACCCCGGAGCAATCCGGGGTTTTCTGTTTAATAGTTAATGGTTAACGTTAATGTCGGGCAGTCTTGATGTTGGTTCACTGCCCCCCAGACTCCCAGACCCTCAGACCCCAAGACCCCCAGACTCCCAGACTCCAACTCCAACAACAACTTTTCCTGTTTAATCGCTGCTTTTCGCTTATCATATCATGCGGAGATTTAAATGCGAGATATATGGTTTATCCTTGCTATCCTGTTTTCTGTATCCATCCTAAACGCCGAAACTCTCTGGCCGCAGGATGTTCCGATCAGGGAAAGCACAGATCTGCGTTATAATGGCTGCACGATCCAGGACAATTATGATACGGTTTTTTGTGCCTGGATCCAGACATTGAACGGCGAACCATGCGTATTGGGACAAAGGTTTCAGGATGATGGTTCTGCGATCTGGCCGCAACCCATGGTGATAAAAGCAGAGAGCAAAGAAAAAACAAACCTCAAAGTCAGTTTGACTGTAAGTGGTTACTTCCTGCTGGCTTGGTTGGAACTGCACGAAGACAACCAAAGTAAACTGGTGATGCAGAAACTAAGCCCCAACGGTGATAGGTTGTGGGATTATTCCGGATTGGTAGTAATGGACAATCTGGATACGGGGATTGCAGATTTCCTGATGCTGCCAGAGGTCGAAGACGGGGCTTTTGTAATTGTAAAGCAGGATGGCGGTCCCAGGTTATATGCCCTTAAGCTTGATGCAGGTGGAACCAACCTCTGGCCAGAGGGCTATCCCACCATCACTGCTCAAAACAGCATCTCGCTATCTTCCATTATCGCTGATGGTGAGGGAGGGTTTTTCCTCTTTTTCAAGGGTTACACTCAGACTGGTGGAACCAACTATGCTGAACGTTATGCCTCAACTGGCTACAGATACTGGCGCAACAGCTTTCCTCGTCTAACGGGTGAGGATACAGCTCCCCATCAGGTTTTCGTTACCCAGGATCAAAAAGTGATTGAGCTGGCAAAATCTGCCGATACTACCGCTTCATTGGAGCTACGAGCATTCACGTTTGAAGGAATACAGCTTTATGAGCCTGCTTTGCAGTATCCCATCAGCTATGCAAATCCTTCTGCAGCGGGTTATTGTGCAAAACTGGCAAGTGATACACTTTTACTTATCCTAAGTACGGGAATATCGTCAACTGGCTTATGCGAAACGTCTCTCCATCGCTTTTCTCTTACCACTGGCCAGTTTTTACCCAAGCTTGGTCTGGCAGCCGATACAGCAGTAAAAAGCAATCCGGCCATGGCCATCGATTCATCTGCAGATCTTTATTGCCAGTGGCAGGAAACCGCAGCAACGGCGAATCTTACGCAACTGAAAGCCCAAAAACTGGATAGCAGTTATCAAGCACAATGGCAAGAAGGTGGAGTGAGCCTGTATTCCGGATTTAGCTTGCTATATCTGCCTTTGGCTTTTACTATCGGGAACGGACTTTTGAGTTTATTCAGAGCAAGTGGTATCCAGACTGAAATGCTAAATAAGCAATTCACTCATCCCAATGGCGATACCCTCTATCCCGAAGAAGGAAGTAGTTTTGTTACTCTGCTGAAGGGATCGGCAACACTGCTTGACACCCAGAGCTTGGGAAATAACAGTTGTATATTTTACTATGACAGCAGGGACAACAACCAGAAAAGGCTTTACTATCAGATCATCGATCCAAACGGGGGCATGATGCTTGAGCCAGGTGGCATTCCCCTTGGAGGTTTTTATCCTGTTGCCAAATACATTGCTTCTCTGCTTATACCTGGATTGGGCATAGCTGTTGTTTACCAGGATCCACAAACTTTTTTGCAGGTAATAGACTATAGTGGCAACCTGTTTCTGGCTGGCTCGGGAATTCAGATAACCGCCAACCGACCAACCGAGGTCAAGCTTTCTTTAGATGCAACAGATTTATATCTGGGCTGGCTGGAAAACACGGTTAACGGCAATCCCGGATCAAAAAGGTTGATGGGACAACGAATCGCCAGTTTACAAACCCAATGGCAGGAAGGCGGAAAGCAGCTTGTGGATAACATACCTTCTTTAAATGCCAGGATAAACGCTTCTGCGGGAAGCTATTATGTTTGGTATCGGTTTCTATCTTCGGTTAATAGTTACCTTCCCTGCGTTCTGAGAGTAAACGGGAATGGCGATCCAGAAACGGGCTGGGACCCTAATGGAATTCCAGCTGTTACTGGAGTGAATAACTCAATTTTTTCCGATGCCATCTACGCTGCTTTAATGGGGGATGACCTGGCTCTGGTATTGGGAAAAAACTCCTCGTTCAGTATCCATGCCCAAAGGATTTCATCCTCGGCTGAGTATCTCTGGGACCCTAATGGACTGCAGATCACCGACCAGAATGTTCAGAGCTTGTCCTGCCAGTTTGATGCCAATGCTGTTTCCTTGCTCTATGTGTATGGCCAGGGAACTGATCGTAGCATAAGGTTGCAGAAGCTAAACAGCTATGGAGCAAGGCAATTTGGAGACAACGGGATCCAGATCAATAGCTTTCCCAGGCTTGAATTCCGCAATCCTGCTTTGGCCAAATGCACAAATGGCAGCTATATAGCGGTTTGGGCTGCCAAAATGAGAGAGTCTGCTGAAGAGCTTGATCTTCTCTATCGCAAGATAAGTTCCTTGGGGGAGTTGATTGATGATAATGAAGGAATCCTATGCAATAAAGCCCACTTACAGGATAATCCCAACATAAGCATTCTGGGAAATGAAGCCATAATCTCCTGGCAGGACACCAGGTCCGGAAAGGATGAGAATAACAACACGCTGTATTCCATCTATGCGCAAAAGCTGAGCGGAGAAGCTTCAGAGATCGCGGATGAACCTATGGTGCCAAGCGCTGAACTGCAACTTTTTCCCTGCAGCCCAAATCCCTTTGTGGAAGAGGTTGAACTGAAGTTCTATTCACGAAAGGGAGAGAGTCTGGCACTGGAAATCTATAACCTGAAAGAGCAGAAGATCAGAAGCCTGTTAAGCTCTGAATTCTCATCCGGTTACCATTCTGTTAGCTGGGATGGCAGAGACGAGAAGGGCACCCAGGTTGCATCAGGGATATATTTTGCCCGTTTATCCACGCTCCGCGAACAGAAGGTTCAAAAATTCGTAAGGATCAGAACAAGCCGCTGATGTTTCCGTCTGACTCCACGTCGATCATTTCGGCAGAAGGATGCTTGGGCAGTCCGGGCATGCGCATTATCTCACCTGTGATTGGAATTAGAAATCCTGCTCCGCTGGCGATCACGATTTCGCGCACGGTAACTAAAAAGTCCTTGGGCCGGCCAATCAACTCAGGGTTATCGGAAAGCGATTTTTGGGTCTTGGCGATACAGATTGGCAGTTTATCGAAGCCATACTTATTGATCTTCTTAAGGTCGGCTTTGGCATCTGTGGTGTAGTCCACCTTTTGAGCACCGTAGATTTCGGAGGCGATGGTAAAGATCTTGTCCTCCACCGGGCTGTTCCAGTCGTAAAGCCCACGATACTGGCAAATCTCTTTATCCACCATGCCGATAACCTTTTCCGCAAGCTCCAGTCCTCCGGCTCCACCTTTGGTGTGGAATTCCGCGATGCTGGCTTCAAAGCCGTTGGCATGTACAAAGTCCGCCACCAGTTTCAGTTCTTCTTCAGTATCGGTGGGGAAGCGATTGATGGCAACAATGCTTTTCATGCCGAATTTGTGGATGTTTTCCAGATGCTTGCCAAGATTAACCAGTCCCGCTTCCACAGCTTTGGGATTGGGAGTGGCAATGTCTTTCAGTTTGGCTCCACCATGCACTTTCAAAGCGCGGACCGTGGCAACCAGAACTACGGCATCAGTGCAGAATTTTCCGTATTTGCACACCAAATCGAAGAACTTTTCAGCTCCGAGGTCAAAACCGAACCCCGCTTCCGTAACCACATATTCGCTTAGGCGCAGAGCGGTTTTAGTGGCAAGGATGCTGTTTGCACCCTGGGCAATATTGGCAAAGGGGCCGCCATGCACGAAGGCCGGGGTATTTTCCGTGGTTTGCACGATGTTTGGCTTTAAGGCATCCTTCAGCAGAGCGGCGATGGCGCCTTCAAAGCCGAATTGATGCACTTTTACCGGTTCTCCGTCATAGGTGAAGCCAACCGTGATATTGCCGATCCTTTCTTTCAGTTCATCCATGCTGTTGGACAGGCAGAGGATGGCCATGATCTCGCTGGCGGGGGTGATGTCAAATCCGTCTTCCCTTGGGAAGCCTTGTTTGCTGCCTCCAAGCCCGATCACGATTTTACGCAGCATGCGGTCATTAACGTCCAGAACACGTTTCCAGTTCATGCGCCGGGGATCAAGCTTAAGGTCGTTGTCGTAGTAGATATGATTGTCTATCAAAGCCGCCAAAGTATTATTGGCAGCTGTTACGGCATGAAAATCACCGGTAAAATGCAGATTGATATCCTCCATGGGTAAAACCTGGGAATATCCACCTCCGGCTGCACCGCCTTTGATCCCGAAAACAGGACCCAAACTGGGTTCGCGAATGGCCACGATGCTCTTTTTGCCGATCCGGTTCAGGGCTTGGGAAAGCCCGATGGAAACGGTGGTTTTGCCTTCTCCAGCCGGGGTTGGCGTGATCGCCGAAACCAGGATCAGCTTACCATGGGGATTGTTTTGCAGCTTGTCCAGAGTGCTATAGCGAATCTTGGCTTTGAACTCCCCATAATGATCAATCTCACTTGGGTTAAGACCTATTCCGGCAGCTATTTCGTCTATGTTTTTCAGTTTGGTATTGCGGGCTATCTCCAGATCGTTCAGCATGGTATCCTCCAGCTATATTTACTATTTAACATACTAAGGTGATTCAGGGATTAGGCAAAAACATAATATGGTGCATAATACGCTTAGCTGAGTCTGTCTTTAACTAATTATTTTGAAAATGGTTTGTTTTTTGCATGAATTTGAATAGCGT
>CAZNGW010000017.1:0-4203 GCA_964572925.1 uncultured Candidatus Cloacimonas sp.
TCTTCAACACTTATCCTGCCATCCAGCTTGATCAAAAACCAACGGTCAAATCCAGACTGGGCTTGCCAGGCTTTATCTTTCAGCTGGCGATGCGCCCGGATCACTGCAGTTCCACCGTTGCGTGTCATTAATTGATCCAGTTCATTAATACCAAAATTGGGGCTATGGGCATACATAGCGTCAGGTAATTGTGCCCTGCTGACAGCATGCGAACTTAATTTCACTTTAATCAGATCAGCTGCATAGCGAGGTCTGGGCTTTGCATTGAAAGCCTGGGCATTTCCAAAGCTCCATGCTGCAATGCAGATGAAGAACAGTAACATCATGTTTCGCTTCAACATAACAAACTCCTCTATAGCTCATTTTCCTTTGAACTCAGCTTATGGAATATTTACATATTTGGCAAGGAAAAAGATTGCATCTCGAAACAGTTGACTACACTTCTCATTTATTTGTAGGATTTTATGCCAATCCAGCAAGTGAGGATATGAGATATATTCCTTTTCGGTAGAAATATAAATCTGATGTCAGCCGTAATATCGTAATGATATGGTATGGGATCAAGCAACTGTCCTCAAGCCGGATAAAACGCCGTAGTAACACATAAATGCCACGAATTATGAACAATAACCAAAGAAATAATCACCCCCATGAAATACCAGTGCAATAAGCGTGAAATAAGGGTCGCACGCTTATTTCACGCTTATTGCTCCTTTGATGCATGGGTGAGTCTGACCAGGTTTTTGCATAGGTTGATAAGGCTTGGGAATGGAAATTGCTATTTAGATGATTTGGTAAATCGTAACAGCTGGAGTAAACATGAAAAGACTGATATTATTGGCGTTAGTGTTATTGATCGCCGGATCAATGTATGCTGCAAGTAAATACATTATCGCTCTGCCCAGCAGCTCATTGGCTTTAGGTAGGGATTCAGGCAGTCTGCGTAACCAGGTGGCCAAACTGGCTGCCAGTGGGCTTGAAGTGTATTTCTACAATGAAAACTACATCGTTGCCGGAACAGACTTGGCTGCTTATCCCAGAGTGCAAATCCTGGGAAGGACAACTGATGGACATTACTACCTGGTCACCAAACTACAAAACGGTTTAGGCAATGATCCATCTACTGCGGGAGAAGTTCTGCTTGATATGGGGTCACAGATTTTACTTCGCAGTTCCCTGGATGAAATTCAATTGAGGGAAAAAATCAGCAATCCCTTCAATCCGCTGAACTTTACACCCCTCAATTTGAGCAGTACAGGTAATATCAGTTCTGAAATAGCTGCCACCCGCACAGATATTCAAGCTCTAATCTCTCAGGTTTCTGCCGACAGTGTTCTTTATTTCATCCAGAGTATGCAAAACCTGCAAACCAGATATGCGCTGGCTAATAACCATTTACAAGTGGCAAACTGGATAAAATCACAGTTTCAGCGCTTTGGCATCACTTCCTCGGAACTTCACAGCTTTCAATGGCAGGGAACCACCCAATACAATGTGGTTGCCACTATTCCAGGAACCGTATATCCGAATACATACATTGTGGTTGGTGGTCATCACGACTCCATAACCTATGATAATCCCAGTGTTTTCGCTCCAGGAGCTGATGACAATGCAAGTGGTACCGTAGCAGCGATAGAAATGGCCAGAGTGATGATGGCCGCAGGTTTTCAACCCAAATGCTCCATTCGCTTCGTAACTTTTGCAGCTGAAGAATTCGGTCTTTGGGGCTCCAAAGCCTATGCCCAGATGGCACAAAACACTTCCATGGATATCCGGCTGATGATAAACCATGATATGATCGCCAACACCAATCCTTATCCTGATGATCCACGTGTCCTGCTAATGCCTTATGACGGCTATCTTGAACACACTGATCATGCTGCATTAATTACCAGTCAATATACTCCTCTGGTTCCTGTATACGGCTCGCTGAATCTATCCGCAAGCGACAGTTATTCATTTTGGGAACGCGGTTTCCCGGTGATCTATTACTTCGAATACAATTTCTCCCAAGTTTACCACAGCAATAACGACGTTGTAGCAAACCTGAATCCTGATTATTGCGCCAAGGTTATCCGTGCCTCAACAGCAGTAGCAGCAAGCTACGCCAATATGCCCTCAGCCCCGCAAAACTTTGTGGCTTTGGACAGTGGAACCGGAACCGGCATAAGCCTTAGCTGGAATGCGGTCAATGATCCTGCCATGGATCACTATATAGTTTACTGGGGTTCGGAAGATGGAACTTACCCCAATAGTCAATCGGTAACCGGAACAAGCTTCAATATCAGTGGTCTGCAGGAAAATCAAACCTGTTATGTGGCACTTTCCACCGTTGATACTTCCGGAAACGAAAGTTACCGGGTTTTCGCATCCGCCACTCCCAGATTGATACCTTTAACCCCGATAAGTTTCTGTGACCTGCCCGAACCTCAAGCGATCCAACTGAACTGGACAGGTAACAGCGAAGTTGATCTCGCCGGCTACAAACTATACCGGTCAATGGATCCGGCTGAACCAGGCGAACTATTGGCAACCCTGAGTTCACAAGAAAACGGATATCTCGACCAGAACGTGAACGGCAGCCTGAATTTTTATTGCTACAGGCTGTGTGCTTTTGACACCGCAAACAACCAAAGTGCGTTCACTGAAGTAATAAAAAGCCGACCTGTCAGCCTTGATCAGGGTGTTTTGATAATCGACGAAACAATGAACTTCAACGGGGGAAGTCCATTCCAGCCTACCGACGCAATGGTGGATGATTTCTATAGCTCTGTGACTGACAATCTGAACGTAAGCTACGTGCTGGATCTGGATGCCGATCCGAACCTGTTGCGCCTGGCTGACCTGGGTGTTTTCAGTGCTGTTCTCTGGCACGGTAACGATTATACGGACATGATTTACCCCTATAGTGTTCAAGACGTTTTAAGGCAATACATCAGTTATGGTGGCAAGGTGCTGTTCAGCCTTTATCACCCCTCTCAGGCCTTTGAGTTAAATGCCGGATACCCCGCTACCTTTGGCGAAGGATCCTTCCTCAATAATGTGCTGGGAATAAACTATGTGGACTATAAACCCGCTGCCAGATTCAAATATGCCATCTCACAGCTAAGTGCTGCTCCACCCATGGAAGTGGATCCACTGAAAACTCCCTCCGCCTTCAATGGACATATTTTCCATGTGGAAGCACTTACTCCCAATAATACGAATAACACCATCTATACTTATGGTTCAGATTATGCGGGATCTTCTGGACAAGGTAGTATGAATGGTGAAAAGATCGCGGTGTTCAATCAATATGGATCAGGAAAAGTGATTACCCTCAGTTTTCCTCTTTACAATATGCTCCAGCCCAGTGCCAAACAATTTGTGGAGTATGCTTTTGGGATGGTTTTCGACCAGCCTGTGGCAAATTCTGACGAAACGACGCCGTTCGTAGCGGGTTTGGCATTCTCAGCTGCCTATCCCAATCCCTTTAACCAGCAAACGAAGATTGAGGTTAGCGGAAAGGATGTTCTGAACCCAATGGAAGTAAGCATTTACAACCTGAAAGGACAATTGGTAAAAAGGCTGTTTAAGTCCGTTCCTGATACAAAGACCGAGCTTAAGTGGGATGGCAAAGACGATAAAGGGATTTCCGTTGGTTCGGGAGTTTACTTGCTCAAAGCAACCCAAAATGGTCACTCAAGCACTCAAAAGCTGTTGAAAATTAAATGAACCAGATCGTAAGGGCGACCGGTGGGTCGCCCGAAAACAATAAACCATCCCGTAAACAATTGCGACTAATGGGATACGATTATTCCGCATCTGGAGCTTACTTTATGACTATCTGCAGTCATGAGAAAAAACACATCTTTGGGTATGTCGAGGATGGAACAGTCAAACTTAACGATTTTGGGAATGCAGTTCAGAATGAATGGCTTAAGTCAGCCAAAATCAGAAAAGAGATCACTTTAGATACTTTCATTATCATGCCAAATCACCTTCATGCGATAGTGATAATAGCACGCAAAAACGAACCAGATATAGGCATTATACAAAAGGGCGACCCGCCGGTCGCCCCTACGTTGACAAAAAGATCGCTTGGAGCTCTGGTTGCCGGGTTCAAACAAGCTGCAACCCTTAGAATGAGAACTATGGGATACACAGAACAGTTGTGGCAGCGTGGTTACTATGAACATATCATCAGAAATATTGAAGACTATT
>CAZNGW010000017.1:4303-42819 GCA_964572925.1 uncultured Candidatus Cloacimonas sp.
CAGTTGTGGCAGCGTGGTTACTATGAACATATCATCAGAAATATTGAAGACTATTACGCCTGTCAGAACTACATTAGCGCTAACCCCCAAAGATGGGGAAAACTCACTGCTTTTCAGGAGGTAGTATGAAAACAACACTCACAGTCATGTTGCTGATAGTGGCGGTTTCCTTGTCTTGCTTTGAGATTTCACCCTTTGGACCGCAAGCAGACGCTTTGTTTTATGCGGACTTTGAGGATAGCCCTTTGACCTGTGGGGGAATCCTTAACGGGCTATACGGAGTTTTTATTGAGGCTGGTGCTGACTGGAGTTTCAATCAGTTCTGGGCAAATGGCCTTCCGATTACCGGCTTGAAAATGCTGAATGCGGATACCCTGATGGTCACCATGGGGGATGGCAGTTTTAGCGACGGGCTCTACAACTTTGACCTGAATACCCATAGCTGGAGCGTGAACGAATGGTTTATGTACCCAAACTTCCTGATCTATAATCCCAATAATGGCACATATTATGTGGGAGAAAGAGATGGGTTGTTCAGATCTACCAATGCTGCGGATTGGACTCGAATCACCGCTATCGGAAATAATAGGTGCAGCAGTCTGGCCTTCCATGGGACAAATCTTGTCACTAATAATGGGACTAATGTAAAGTATTCTACAGATAATGGACAATCCTGGCAAACCGCAGACACTGGAAACCTCAGAGGTTTTTATTATGGCTCATCAGGCATCTTGTATGCCCTGATGGACGTACAGAGCGATTCCGACGGCTTATGGCGTTCCATTGATAATGGAGCTACCTGGGATTGTGTGCTCCATACCAGCAATCTGAATTGCATCGGACCCGATTATGGGGATTATCTTGTTTTGGGCTGGAGCGAAGCAAATGGCGATGGAGCTTATGTAGCGTTGATTGATCAGCAATTTCAGCTTACCAATCTGCTGCATGAAAATCTGGACAGTGGAGTTCGCCAACAAGCTGTTTTTCCACTGGTAAACACACTCGCTTTCTATGTTCTGAACGCTGAAGGATGCTTTTTTGTAACCAACTTCCTGCCCGTGGATAATAGTGATTTTGTGGTATCCACTGCGTCCCGGTTGCAGTTGTCGGCATTCCCCAATCCCTTCTCAGGAATGGTGGAAATAGCTCTGAAAAATGCGGAGACATACCAGCCTGCTGAAGTGGAGATATATAATTTGAAAGGACAGAGAATAAATATTCAGCGCTTTAACCCTTCGCTTAAGAGCTCATTTATTTGGGACGGTAATGATGAAAGGGGAAAAAGTCTTGGCTCAGGCATATATATTATCAAAGCCAGCCAGGCTGGCAACAAAGCAAGCTGCAGGCTGTTGAAACTGAATTGAACCAAGCTTGACCCATAAATAAATAAAAGGCGGGTATTAAATCCGCCTTTAATTTTTATGTGGTTCGCTATGTATTATTCCTGAGGAAGCCACTCGTCTTTAACGGTGGGTTTTTTATCTGGAGCAGGATCATCTACGCTATAACTACGGTCACTCATGTTGTATATTACCTTTACCCCTGCTTTGCCGAATCCGGCTTGAGAAGTGGCAGTGATGGTAAGCGTATCAAAAACATATTCAAACTTGAAATCCTGAGTATCAATGGTTCCCAGATTCAATTCATCGATGAAAGCGGGATAATCGCCGAATTCGTCGTTTTTGCGATAATCTTCCATAGCATTAACAATCTTCTGGAAAGTTGGAACGATTGCTTCGAATTTTGCTTCGGCGATGGCTTCGTTGGCTTTGTCCACCTTAAGCTGCTTCATTCCGAAGACGAAAACGAAGGCTAAACCGACCAGCATTAGGATCATGATCAGTTCTACAAGCGATACTTTATAATTTGTATCCACCGGTTTTTGTTCGGCTTTGTTCTTAATATCTGTCTTTTCGGTATCCGGCATTATTGCCTCCAGGAAATTTATCGTTTTTTACATCGTTTTTTATGCCATGCTTTTTGTCAAAGTATTTTATCAGAGTCCCCAGAATCTGAAGGAACGCTGAATCATTATCTCATGGCTGGTCTTCTTGTCCTGTGGTGTGTATTGGAAAGTGTATCCCAAACGGTATTGTTTAGGCAGCATCAATCGAAGTGAAGTTTCGTGAGAAACCATGATACGGGTTCTTTTCTGTAAATCAGTAGCTTCCTGCAACTCAAGCTGGTAATCCCAGAAAAATCTGCGTCCCAGATATTTGCTTACCGAGATGGAGAGATTGTTTAACAGAATGGAGGAACTGAATTGGGCTATATCGGTAGTCAGCTGTTTCATATCAGTATAATTGGCAAGCTGGGATGGATCATTAGAATATTGGGTGTAGAGGTTTTGTAAAAAACCGGCATTGATCGAGAAGTTATCGAGCTTGAGTTTACGACGGATGTAGGTTTCCACAGGCGACAAAAAAGGAGTATATAGCGAAGCATCGAGATTACCCGAGATCAGCGTCAAAGCTTCATCTTGCAATGCACCGCTATTGTCCACGCGGTTTGGATCTTCAGTTCCGCTATAACGCAGACGGGAAAGAATCTGGGATATGCTTCTGTCCTCTGGATTATCGCTGGTCAGGCTGAACTGCAGCCTGTCCATGAAGCTTTTGCTCAAGTCTGGTAAGGTGACCGCCTTTAAAGTGATCAGAGTTCCGTCTGGAGCACGCTTGTAGAATATACCGTCCACATTCAGCAAATCTTGGGAATCAACCATGGTGATATCCACTTTTTCTACCTGGAATACCGTTCCAAAAATATCTATGGTTCCACGTTCCGAAGAAAAATAGGCTTCTTGTACAGTAAAATTCAAACCATCATAGAGCAGGTGTAGATAACCGCCTGGCTGTATATTCAGTTTCGCCGGATAGGTAACGTAGGTTACGTTCTCACCCAGTGTGATTAACGCATCCAGGGTAAAAGGCAAAGGGGCGGCATCGCTTTCGTTTCGTTTGGTTGTAGCTTCTCGCACCGAATTTGCCAGTTTCAGCAGGTTATCAGTGTTAGGCGGAAAAAGTGCTTTGGTGTTGGATAGATTTACTTCAGCGCTGATTTTCATCTGGTCAAAGGGGCCTCTTACCATGGCATATCGGCTGTTACGGCCTTTCAGAAGAATATTGGTCAGGGTATTGGGTTCCGTAAAAAGCGGGATGCTGGCCAAGATACCAGGTTCTTCAATCAATAAGCGCATTATTCCCAGATCAAGAAATCCCAACATAAAATGATCGCTGTTTTCGGCTTCAAAGATATTGTTGAAAACCAGCTTTCCCTCTCCCATCTGCACCTGGCCGCGTTCGATGATAACTCTGTTCTTGTCGAAAGTTCCACGGATATTGATATTGGAAAGGGGCTCGCTTTGATCTTTCAGCCTGATGAATCCATCGCTGATATCCAATTTGCCACCGGAAACCAGAAACTGCTCATCCTGAACTCCAACACTGCAGCTTAAAGATGAATTTCCCTTGGATTCCTGAATATAGGAACTGAGGTTCTTCAACCAACTGAAAAGCTGACCATCCACCTGCAAATTGATGCGGTTCTGGCCTTCGAAAAACTCGTTACGGACTGCATTGTAGTCTATCGCACCAGATCCTGAAAGTTCAAACAGCTGATCAGAAAAAACGTATAGATTATCTAACTCAAGCAGGTTTGGGAACTGGGTTGCCTTTAACATAACCGTATCCAAAAGGACATCCCCTATCTGGATATGTCTTGCCCGCAAGTCAGCCAGCAGATCCATGCTCAGAGGTTTGCCCATAAGGTTTCTGAGGACGATCCCGGCCTTGCCGTTCAGGTTTCCGCTTACAGGTGAATTTAAAATGACTTTCTCCAATGCCAGATCTTTGAAGAAAGCTTCCAGAGACAGGTCTGTCTGAGAACCCAAAGAGGCACTGCCTGACAGATCAAGAATCTTCTGGCTTGGGCTGTCAATCTCTCCGGTAACTTTAATCCCGCTCAAAGGTCCTGCCAAACTGAGGTTCACTCCCAAAGGAGTAACTGCCAGAAGGTCAATTTTATCCAGGGTCAGGCTGGCGTTGACCATTTTATCATTAGCCTGATTGTATTCAGCAAAGATGGTAAGCCCGCCAAACTCCGGCAACTTGACATCCAAAGCAGGATAAAAGCGCACCAAGTCAAGATAATTGACGTTCCACAAAGCCAGGGAGAATGCCAAATCACGATAGTTCTGCAGGTTCAACCTGCCACTAAGACTAAGCAGGTCATTTATCCGCAAACCGTAGACTTGAAGCTGTTTATCTTTCAGGTTGGCAGCCAAATCAAAATTCAAGGTCTGATCGTTGAGTTTGCCATCTCTACCCTGCAAATGTATGCTACCTTCCATGTTATTTAGATCGAAACTACCTAATGCGTCCAGTTTGGTTGTATAGGGCAATGCTCCTTTCAGGGCGATTTCCAGCTCAGAATGCGTACTCACCGTACTATCCCTAAGGATTGCTTTCACTTTACCGCTCAGTTCAGGATTAAGTTGTTCCAGCTCTTTATTGGCATATATCTCAGCTGGATATAGGGATGCGAAACTGGCATCCAATAGCAGATTACGATCCAGAATGTCACCCACCACCGATAGACTGAATCCGTCTTCTCCGGTAATGGAAGCATCAACATAGTAGTTCCTGTCTTTCGAAACCGGCATCAATATTACTTTCCCGGACACACCCTTAAGCTTAGCTTGCCCAGCATTGGCATCTACCCTCCTGATCATGGCTTCCACTAAGGGATATTTATCAGCCAGTTCGACATGCAGATCAAGGTCTGCATTTACATGATAAGGCTGGTTGTCTGTGTTCAGCGGGGTTGTTCTGATATGGGTATCCAAAGCCAGAAGATAGGGATCGAAGGCACCCGAGAGGTCTATTGAGTGGTTTTCGAATTGCAGTCCTGGAGCTTTGAAGTACAGACTACCATTCCTAAATTCAGAATTGAATGCCAGTCCATTCAAGCTATATTTACGGTAAGCTATACGGTCGGAGTTGACAGTAACGGTTCCACTGGGATCCTTGATCGTTCCCCTGGCATCTACATTTGCCTTCACAAAACCCTGCAGATCAGGAGACAGCATAGACAGATCCAGCCCAGCTTCCACTTTGGCAAGGTCAAAATTCAGCTTGGGGCCGAGATCGCTGATTTGAACTTCCGCGCTTGCATAACTACGGCCAAATGTGCTACGGCTTAACTGTGCATCCAGATTATAGCCATCGGTCTGGGCACTTAGAAATGGGATGCTGACTGGATATCGGTCGTTGAAAAGACAGGTTGTGCCCCACAACTGGGCTTTTACATCGTAGCGTAAAGCTGCGCCAAGTGTGTCCTGACTTACAAAAGCCACCACTGAAGCTTCCGTAGATAGGTGCTGCAGATCTGGATGAGTGATACCGGTTGGTTGGAATTGCTTCAGTTCAATCTCTGCAGAGGCAATTCTGCCTTTACTCAAGATTCCTTCGAGGCTAAGCCTGCCCTGTCTGGCATTTTCAGCGCTGAACTTCACAGTTGAGATATTGGTATTATCTACTCTGATATCTATGTTATCAAGCTTTTGGATAATCACCAATGACCCGTCCCTGATGATTTTCAGGGGTAGATCAACCCCCAAGTTTAAGGAACCACCGCGTATCCTGAGAGACTTGAAAAACTGGCGTAGATCTGGCAGAATCAAGGGTTTTTTAGGTTTGGGGATAGTCGGTTTATAGATATAACGATAACTCACAACTGGTTCATAGATATCGATATCTCTGATCAGGCTCTTTGTTTTGAAGCCGGAAAAGATATAGCGCAACAGGTTATATTGCACCCGTAATCGACTTACCCTAACCGTAAGAGTACTATCCGGAATTGCGAAACTGATATCCTCAGCGAAAAGCTGACGATCGCTGAAATGAAGTTCTCCAATGCTGACCTTGCCATGCAAAGCCTTCCCAAGCTGAACTGCAAGCGTCTTTCGGAATAGATCCCTACCCCCCAAGGCATACCATGATACGAAGAAAACTACGTTTATTAAGAGTAAAACGATTATCAGGATCAGGAACACTTTGGTGCGGGGCATCTTATTTCACAAGAGCTTCAGATCAGGCTTAATTTCCCCGAAGAAAGATCATAGGTCTGATCTGCCAAACGGGCAGATTGCAGATCATGGGTTACTATTACAAAACTCTGCCCCTGTTGCCGATTCAGGGTTAGCATCATTTGCCATACTTCAGCACTATGCTCTGGATCGAGATTGCCAGTAGGTTCATCCGCCAGAATGATGCGGGGTTCGTTGATCAGAGCTCTGGCCAGGGACACCCTTTGCTGTTCACCTCCGCTAAGCTGGTTGGGATAGCGGTTGATGCGTTCTGCCAAACCAAGGGTTGAGAGCAATTCGCTTGCTTTTTTTATGGCCTTGGTGCTGTTCTGGCCGGCAATAATTAAAGGCAACGCCACGTTTTCCCTGGCACTGAGATCTTCCACCAAATAATGGAACTGGAATACGAAACCAAGCTCGTGGTTACGAATAGATGGCGCTTCCTGCATCGTTGAGATCACTTTTCGACCGCTGATTTGCACTTCGCCTGAATCGGGAGCGTCTAAAAGACCAAGTATGTGTAAGAGAGTGCTTTTCCCACATCCAGACTGACCCGTAATACAAACCATCTGCCCAGGTTTTACTTCCAAAGTGCAGTCACGCAACACATGAATATTCTGGTCGCTGTCAATATAGCTTTTATTCAGATTATAACCTGCTAAGCAAAACATCAATAATCCTTTGTCAGGGATTGCGCAGTAGCTCGATTATCTGCTGTTTATCTATCTGTTTCAGGGGATAATAGATACAGATCATGACAAGCATGGCTGCCACTGCAAAGATGATAAGTTGGTTCACTAACGAGATACTTGTCCTGATGCTGTCTATAAAATACACATCGCCTTTGAGCCGGTAGAATGTCTGCTTTTCCACGGCATATGAAATCAAAGCTCCAAGAAGCTGACCGCAGATAATGGATATCAAGCTTACAAGACCAACCTGATAACTCAGAACCCGTTTGATAGATCTTGAATTCGCCCCAAGAGTTTTAAGGACCGCAATCTCGTTTTTTTTATCCAAAATGATGGTCGTAACGGTGGAAATCACGTTTATCCCCGCAATCAAAACCAGAAAACTAAAAATGATGAAAATCAGCCATTTTTCCATGGTTACGAGCCTGAGCAAACCTTCACTGAACAGTGTCCACGGATAAACGGTATATTCGGAGCCAAGACTTTCTTGTAACTCGGAGGCGATCATAGCAGCGTTTTCCACGGATTTGGCATCCAAACTGATCTCCAGCTTGGAAAAACCCGGTAAAATATTGAGAATAGACCTTGCATCGGATAGAGTGCAGATCAGCAGGCTGCGGTCGGTTTCATAAAATCCCGAGCTATAAATACCCACTATCCTGAAGTTGAACTCCGAAGGAAAGAGGCCCAGCGCAGAGATTCTGTCAAACCTGGGGTAAACTACCTTTAAAGTATCATCCAGCCCTTTACCGAGTTCATTGGCCAGATACCTGCCTACCACAATCTCACCGTTTTTTGGCTGCCCTTGGCCAGAGACAATATAACGGGCATAGGGTAACGGAGCTCTATCGGCAAGTGTATAAGCATTTAGCGAAGCACCTCGCACCTTTTGTTCTCCGGAAGCCATCACCGAATATTGAATTACGGGGTTTATGGAAACAAAATGTGGGTTTTGCCGAAGCTGGTTAACCATTCGCAGGGCTTCTTCCTCACTCAGATAGTCACCTGAGGAACGCTGCAGGCTTAAATGGGGAAAAGAGCCCAGCAAAACATCTTTCAAGCTACGTTCATAGCCCTCAAAGAGATTCAATCCGGCACTCAGGATACCCACTGAAATTATGATCCCCAGAGTCATAAATACAAAACTGAAGCGCAAAAGATTGCGCTTGGGGGATTTGAGATAGCGGGCAAGGAAGAATCGTTCCAGATTATCCATGCTTGTCCGGATCATAGGGATGTCCCACATTTATCAGCGCGGAAATTGAAAGCGGGATACGGTTACCTTGCCTGAAACGGTTTACGATCAGTTCTGAGATTAGCCCCAGGGAGATAAACTGTAATCCACCCAGGATCAGGAGAATTCCCAAAAACAGCAGAGGACGGTTGGACAGTGGTTGGCCATAGAATATCTTCAAAACTGAAAGATAAGCCGTCAGAAGCAAACCTAAGAACGCAGATCCAATTCCGATCCGCCCAAAGAGATAAAGGGGGCTTTTGATATATTGCGTAATCATTTTAACAGTCAGCAGATCGAAAAATCCCCTAAGGTAACGCTCAAGCCCATATTTACTGCGTCCAAAACGCCTGGGACGATGCTCCACAGCAAGCTCGCCTACCCGGTAGCCCAGAGCGTTTGCCAAAGCAGGGATGTAGCGATGCATTTCACCGTAGATATTCAGCTCTTTTTCCAAGGGATGCCGATAGGCTTTGAATCCGCAGTTATAATCCTTCAGCCTAAGCCTGAAAGTTCTGGCTGTTACGTAATTGAAAAGCTTGGATGGCAAGGTTTTATGCAATGGATCATGGCGTTTTCGCTTCCACCCTGAAACCAAGTCGTAGCCTTCCTCCATTTTGGCCAGAAAATTGGGAATTTCGGCTGGATCATCCTGCAGATCTGCATCCAGGGTGAATACCACCTCGCCATTGGCTATATTGAATCCCGTCTGCAAGGCTGCCGCCTTCCCAAAATTCCTGCGGAAACGGACTACTTTCACTTTGTCATCCTTTGCAGCCAGAGCGGTCATCATGCCGAAACCCGTATCGGTGGAGCCATCATCAATGAAGATAATCTCATACTCATGGGCCATGGTATTGGCAACGATTTCCGTATAAAGCTGTTCAAGCGATTCAGCTTCATTGAGAACCGGTATTACGAAAGACAGCTTCATAAAATCCTTCAGATTATGATGCTTAAGCCGGTCATCACGAGGCCAGCACTAAGCGGAATTTTCAAGTTATCATCCAGGGGAATCTTGCCCAATTCAGCCAGAGTGGCAGCCAGTGATCCCCCAAACACCAGGATGGGATTACCCATCCAGACCAAACCAAAGATCATGCAACTTACAAAACAGGCCAGACTTCCCTCTAAACTCTTGCTAAGACCCAGAAACTTACGTTTCCCCAAGCTCATACCTACCAGGGCAGCAAAAGTATCACCTATGGAAAGAAAGGCCATGGAACAAGAAGCAATTAGCGGATCAGGGAAAAACGCCACGCAGAGCATTGCTGAGAAGAGCAGGTAAGTTGCGCCCGTAAAGTCTTTCATTTCGTGTTTGCGCAGGATCAAGCCAAACAGCTTGTGAAAGGTTTTACGAAACCCTTTCTGCCAGAACCTGTGAAACTCGATAATCATGCTCAGTGTAAAGGCAATCAACAAAATTGAAAAGGCCATACGGCGGTTAAAATCCAGCAGATACCTATAGGTGAAAGGAATCACCAATGAGCTTATATGAATGGATTTCCGTAAAGTCTCGCTTAGTTTCAATCCCGCTGCCTCATCAAATGAGCGATCAAGTTTCTTTCCAGTTTAGCACTTTCACCAGGTTCGGAGCTTTCCACAAAACCAGCGCATCCCCTGAAATAGTAGCTGGAAGGTCTATCCCACCATTATCAAGACTAAGAGATTCCAGTAGGCGATTCCTGGTTACATTCCTGATCAACAAGGTAGGTTCGGGATTCATCTGTCCCCAAGGCATCAGCAATTCCAGATCATTCCAGTTTTCCTGATTCAGGTCGGTAACATTTATCTCCGCTTCCCAGGAAAGCTCAACCCGTTTGGCAGTTTCGGTGTATTTGTTCACAAAGCTGTTGAAACAATCCAGGAAAGCATCATAGGAAGCGGGAACCATTGTAAATCCAGCCGCCCTGGGATGACCGCCATATTGTTTGAGGTGTCCCTTACAGGCTGTAAACGCATCCACCATGTTGAATCCTTCCTGACACCTGCCTTCGCAGACGGTATCACCATTATGATGTTTCAGCATGATAGTGGGAAGCCTGAGTTTATTCACGATATAGGTGGCAGCAGTCCCCAGCAAGGGATAGGGTATAACATCCTCATCGTCGTAATATACAAAGTAGTTGCCCACAAAATCCTCACCGAGAGTATCCAGAAATCCAAAAATCCGGTTTAGCTCCAGTTCCCAAGTGTTTTTTTGTTTTTCCAAATCCTGAAACAGCCGGGCTTTGGCATCGGAAAGCTGTAAAATAAAACGCATTGCAGTATGTTGACCACCGCTTTCTCTTCCATTTGCAATCAGCCGTGAGGTATATTGCAGAAAATTGTGTATGTCCGTAAGACTATTTATTCTGTTGTAGTTGCGAAGTAAAAAATCCACCGTTTCATCCTGCACATCATGAAAATTCTCGAGGACATGCCGAACTATCAAACGGTTCACGCCAATCATGGGAACCTTATCGGCTATAGAACCAACAGCAGTCCAGAAATAGCTGGCAGGATCAACTGGATGCTCCCACACTTTACTGAGATAGCGGATGAGCATCAAAACAACTCCAACCCCAGCCAGAGCCTTAAAGGGATAGCGACATTCTGGCAACTGTGGGTTTACTATTGCATAGGCATCGGGGATGGTTTCGGGTTGAACCAGATGGTGATCGGTAATTATAACGTCACATCCCAGGGCTTTCAGTTTCTCTACTCCGTCCCAGGCAGAAATTCCGTTATCTACCGTGACCACAAGCTTGTAGCCACCTTTACGGACGAAATCAACAAAACCCTGTTGAATCCCATGCGGTTCCAAATTGCGGTTGGGTATGAAGTAGTGGTGTTTCTGGTAACCGCAGGAATTCAGGAAATTATACAAGATGTATGTACTGGTGATCCCATCCGGATCGTCATGCCCAAAGATCACCATTGGCTCATTTTGGAAAACCGCATTGCGCAAGCGTTGCGCCACCGTGTCGATATTGGCGAAAAGACCTTCATCGGGCAGATAATCAAGCGTGGGCTCAAGCTCTTCCAGAGAAAAGGATCGGGCTGCGATAAGCTTGCTGATCAGATCGTGAGAGCTATTATCCTTGGTTATGTTATCTTCCGCCATGCTTAAAAGTCCTCCTTGACCGGGATGTCTCTGGGAGCTGTGCGATCGGTGCTTTTCGTGATGAGATCGAATCCTGTGAAACCAAGCATCAGCATGATTGAAGTATCGCTGAGCTGATTCGTTTTGATATCGCCTCTTTTCAGCAGTTGCAGTCCGAGATCGATCCTGTTCACATCACGTTTCAAAGGAAAAGTCAATCCATAGCTTAAGCCAAGTTCATCTATCTCATTACCGTCTTTATCCTTGAATTCAAGTTGCCGGTAACTGGCTCCCAAACGCATGGGAAGTTTCATAAAAACAGTTTTGTGCAATTCCGGATCAGGTTCATAGGCAAATCCGATCCCAGCTTTCAGGCAGTCCCGATAGTTAGAATGTATCTCGCTCCAGGGTTCATAACAGATATCCGCGGCAAGCTTGAATTGCTCATAGGGTAACAGGGTCACGCTGGCATTGTAGGAAGCGGGGAGATTGTATTCATAATCTACTGCAGCTTCCGTTTCATGAACGCTGCTGCGGATGGATTCGCCCTTTAAGTCTGCGGGATAGATATAATATGCACCCAGGCAGAGTTTGTCGAAACTTTTCAGGATTCCAGCCGTGAAGGTTTGACCTTTGAAATCCCTGATCAGCGATTCGCGTGTATTGAAATTACCATAGGTACCGCCTTGATAGAAATACCGTTTATCATGGCCAAAAAGGAAGTTGCCACTGGCTCCCAGATTGAAGGATCCGAGTTTGGCGCTGTATATCAGGTCAGCCCGGTAGAGATATTTATCTGCGGTTTGCTGTTCCAGGGTTCCATCCCCCAGCGTGGTTTCATTGCTTACCAAGCCTGAAGAATGGGGCGAAAACTGCGCTCCGATCCTATGTCTGCCAGCCGGAATGCTCACATTGAAATAGGGAAAGTCGAGAGCATCATCCCAAAAGTTCTTCTTAACTCCATTCACCTCAGAATCGTAGATGGTATAGCCCATCAGCATTCCGGTGCCGAACAGAGTCTTATTATCCTGGTTGGACATAGCCGGATTGGCATATCCGGTATTGTAACGAAAGATATCGCTGGCACCGGTATCACCCATGCCCAAGCTGTAGATATCCCGGCCAAAATAGCGAACCGGAAAGCCGTCGTAGGAAAAGATGGAATTTCCACCCCACAGTAAACTGACACACAGCACTCCGATGATGACTGCAAGTTTTTTCATTTTATATCCTTATGTGTTATATACATTTAACTAATACAGGTGGGCTCTGACCGTCCATACCTCATTCCGGACTTGACCAGGAATCTCATTTATTGCAGGGAGATTCCTGCTTTCGCAGGAATGAGGGAAAAACGAGCAGGAATGGAAGGCGACCCTGCAGGAATGGAGGTAAGCTGAACAAGAATCTTGTCTTTTACCAAAGCTACTTACTAATAAGCTGATCATCGCTTCCCTTTCTCACTCTTCAGGCCATTAACCACTAACCATTCACCATTAACCTGTTAACCCGTTAACTTGTTAACCTGTTAACCCGTTAACCTGTTAACCCGTTAACCCGTTAACCCGTTAACCCTTTTTTATGTCCCGCTTTATGGTGGGTCTGCTTTACCGGATCGGGAGGAATGCGGAAGAAACGGAATGCATTTTCAAATGAGGTTTCAGCAACTTCATTGGGGCTGATTTCCTTTAGTTCAGCGATCTTTTCTGCTACCAGATGAAGCAGCAGGGGAGAATTCCTTTTTCCTCGATGCGGATGGGGTGGCAGATAGGGGCAGTCCGTTTCGATCATGAAACGATCCATCGGCACAATGCGGATCACATCATCTAACTGGGAATTTGCGTAGGTGATACTACCGGTAAAAGAGATCATCCAGCCAGCATCCAGAACCTGCTGAGCGAAAACGATATCACCGGAAAAACAATGGAAAACTGCTTCCTTAACTCCTTCATTTTTTAGGATATTGTAGCATTCCTGATGAGCCTGGCGATCGTGGACGACTACAGGGAGATCATATTCAACTGCCAGATGAGCCTGATTGGCAAAAACTTCTCTCTGCACTGGAAAGGGAGAGAGGTTACGGAAAAAATCAAGCCCTATCTCGCCAATTGCCAGCACCTTTTTTTCCCTGGCAAGTTTCTTCACCAGTTCGGCATCAAAATCCATGGCGTCATGCGGGTGAAAACCAACGCTGGAAAAGATATGCAGGTGCTTTCTTGCCAGCTCCAGAGAACTGAGCGAGGTCTCTTTATTAAAGCCGATATTGATGATATACTCAATACCGCTGCTAAAACATTTATTAATCAAGCTTTCCCGATCAGAATCGAAATCGGGATGATCCAAATGGGCATGTGTTTCAAAAAGCTTCATTTTCGGTTACTTAACCCCTATTCTATACTGAGAACAAAATAAATCACCTCTCCAATTTCTGTCAAGTGCCATCACGGGTTTTTCCATTTCTAGTCAGAAGAGCGTTCGATCAGCCACTTCCTGGGGTGTTTTTTTGGAAACCTCGGGGTGAAAGGAAGTCCGGCAAATGCTCCGATATACTTAAGATGTTTTTTCCAAAATACATAAGCGAAACAGAATAATCCCTTACTCCTTCCTTTCTCAGCTCCCCAATACCACGCACCATGCTCCCGTAACCCTCCCACATTCGATAAGGGTGGGTTACGGGTGGAATAGGGGTGGCAGAAGCGTGCCGAAAGAGGACAGGGACTGGTCTAACAGATTGGGTTTTTCGCTCCGGGCTTACTCGTCTGTATCGTCTATAACCGCTGTATTGTGACTATACACAAAATTATGCGTTCCGGCTTTAACAAGGTTCTTTAGCTTATCGGCGGTAACTTCTGCAGTATCAAGATAATCTATGGTGTTCAGCCCGCCTGTGGCATCGCACTCTCCATTCTGAATCTGGCTAAGCACACTTTGACGCAGGTTGCGGTGGCTTTCATTGATTCTGCCTTCCATTTCGATGATTTTATAGGTGTAATCTTCCTTCAGCTCTTCCAGATAATCGATGCTGAGATCGAGCATGTAAATCAGTTTTGAATGAAGGTCGTCGATCATCTCCTTAAAGCTGTCGGGGAGAGGGTTTTTTTGGGCTGGAACCTGATAATTCAAGATTCGGTTTATTTCTTCGGTAAAATCACCAATTTTTTCGATGTCGTTCACACTATGCAGCAGGGCAGGTATTTTCTGGATGATGTCGTCGGCATTGGTCTTTTCGTTCACTGCCACCAGATAGAGGGTTACTTCACGCTGCAAATGGTCGATGGCGGATTCGATCTTGGAAATGCGCACCTGTTTTTTATAGTTTTTATCCTTGAAAGCTTCATAGGAAACCACCAGACCCAAACGCACCAAACGCAGCATTTCCCGCATTTCTTTCAGAGATTGCTTGATGGCCAGGTCAGAATTGCCGATCACATGGTAATTGAGGTGTTTCGGTTCTCCCAGGGAAAGGGTATCTTCTTTGTCCGGAGGAATCACTTTTACGGCGATCCTGGCCAGTAAATTTGCAAAGGGTAGGAAAATAATCGTATTTATCACGTTGAAAAAGGTATGGCCATTGGCTACATGGCGGGCGATGTTTTCTCCGGCATAAATATTGCCGGGAGTTATTCTATTGATGATAACGGTATAAATGCCCAGATAGGTCAACGTTCCTATTAATACCGTGCCAAATACATTGAACATGGTATGAACAAAAGCCACCTGCCGGGCTGCGCTGTTTGAACCGATCCCTGCCAACCAGGCAGTGATCGTGGTTCCGATATTGTCGCCATAAACCAGATACAGAGCTCCTTCAAAAGGAATCAGACCATTGGCGGCAAGCACGATGACAATACCCACAGATGCAGATGAACTTTGAATGATCATGGTGAACAGCGTTCCGGCGAGAATGCCTAAGATGGGATTGGATGATACATTAACCAGGAAATCCCTGGCTATTTGGGATTCTTTGAGAGGAGATACTGCTGCCGACATTACATTTAGCCCGATAAACAACAACCCGAATCCAATGATAATCTGGCTCCAGCGTTCCATGTTTCTGCTTTTCCGCAAGAGCAGCATGGTAACCCCTGCGATGATGAAGGCAAAGGCATACTGGCCGATATTGAAGGCGATAAGTTGAGCTGTCACCGTGGTTCCGATGTTTGCCCCCATCACTACTCCCACGGCCTGAGAAAGCGTCATGATGCCGGTATTAACCAGCCCGATCATCATCACCGTCGTGGCTGAACTGCTTTGGATCAGACCGGTAACGCCCAAACCGACGAACACACCTTTGAGAGGCGTATTGGTAAGCATTTTCAGGATTCGGCGCATCTCATTTCCGGCAACGGACTGGAGGTTGTCGCTCATCTTATTCATCCCAAAGATGAAAAGCGCCAAGCCACCCACGAAGTTTATAATCTGCAGTAAATTCATTGTGCTTCTCTCCCTTCTCTGTGGAATTGTTGGCTTACTATTTTTTAGTAGGGCTTTAAGGTCAAGGGGTTTTTTCGGGAACAGAGGAAGCCATGGGTCAGGGTGTTCCCTGGACTGGGAGTGGGTAGTAAGGTGGAAACTAATGGACAAAACCAACGCCTGGAAAGAAAACCCGCAAAACGAATCCTTGACAAATATCCCTATTCGGATTATCAAGAACAAACGCTCTAAAGGTGTGAAAAATGAAGACTTGGGAAATGATTGCCCGTGGCCGTGTTCAAGGAGTTGGATTCCGTTGGTTCGTGCAACGGACTGCCCTTCACCACAGCCTGAATGGGTATGTCCAAAACCGGTTTGACGGCTCGGTATACATAATCGCCCAAGGCGAAACGCATCTTTTGGAGAACTTTAGACTTGCCATCGAAAGTGGCAATCGCCTGGCGCGGGTGGCGAACCTGGAAACAACTGAAATTGACAGCGCAAAGAAGTATGATGATTTTGAGATTAGATAAAAAACTCTGGCTGATGGTAATGCAGATCATGTTGATCATTCCTGCTATGCTCCTGGCCGCCCCCCAGATACATAAGGTTCGGAAAGGGGACACGCTTTACAGCCTTAGCAAAAAATACGGCACTACGGTGAACGAGCTGATGAAACTGAACAATCTTTCATCCAGCAATCTTGCTATAGGCCAGAAAGTTATCGTTAAAGCCGAAGCACCCAAACCAAAACCCAAGCCGGTAACCACTCCCGCCACTTCAAGCCCACCGCCCATTCCTGCTGCCAGCACGGCTCCGGTTCCGATTCCGGAATCCCCTTCCCCTGATTTGGCCCAAACTGCTGCTCCTCCCCCCAATCTTACTGATGAATTTTATTATATTGTCAAAGCAAAGGACAATCTTTACCGAATTGCTGTTAACAATGGTATAACACTGGCGGAACTGCTTGCCTGGAATGGTTTTGCGGACAGCTCCGTGCATATCCACCCCGGCGACAGGATTGTGATCAAGAATCCTCAGGGTTATAGTGGCAGCGAAGTTCCCACCCCCATCCTGCAACCAGTTCCCACTGCAAATCCTTTTATTCAAGGTTCTTCGGCCAAGGCAGATACCGTGATAATTGAAAGGGTTTACATAGTTCAGAAGAAAGATACCCTGTTTAAGATTGCCACCGAAAACGGGATGACCGTAGATGACCTGAAAAAGCTTAATAATCTGAGTTCAAATGAGATAAAAACCGGACAAAAACTGTATCTGGCCGGTAAACCCCGCAGCGGAACCCCCACTGCAATCGCAGAGCAGCTTACCGAAGACGAGGTCCAGAAAAGGGACAAAATCAGAAGCGACCTTTTTATGCCGGTTGATGGAAGAGTGATCTCTGAATACGGTTTGCGAAATGGACGCCCCCACAAGGGAATTGACCTTGGAGCAAAAAGCGGCACCCCGATCTATGCGGTGCTGGATGGAACCGTTGTATACTCTGGTGTGCAGGGTGCCTATGGTAATGTGGTGGTGGTTGAGCATCCCGATTTTGTGATGACAGTATATGCCCACAACGAAAAGAACCTGGTTAGCGTGAACGACAAAGTGACCAAAGGACAGCAAATAGCCACGGTTGGTGCTACCGGTAACGCCCAGGGCTCACACCTGCATTTTGAATACCGCCTGAAAGGTAAGGCGATCAATCCCCGAAAAGTGCTTTCATTTTAAGGATATCCACCGTGAATCGTAGAGAAAGTGTTTTTTCGGACAAAGCCCTGCAGAATTATCTGAATGAGATTTCCAAATATAAAACGCTTACCCGCGAAGAAGAGCATGAACTGGGAATTAAAGCTCGAAATGGAGATGCAGACGCCATGAACAGGCTAATTCAAGCCAATTTAAAATTCGTGGTAAAAATCGCATCGCGATATCAGAATCGTGGACTCTCGCTCTCGGAACTGATCAGCGAAGGGAATATCGGATTAATCAAGGCAATCGAAAAATTCGATCCCGACAAGGATATCAAGCTTATCTCTTATGCTATTTGGTGGATTAAGCAACGTATCATGCTGGCAGTTAGTGAAAAAAGCTCGCTGATCAGGGTGCCTCTGGGTAAATCCAGTGCAGCTCACAGGGTTAAGGCTACTCAGGATAGAATCTTCGCGGAAACTGGTGAAAATGCTACGACCAATGAACTAAGCGAAAGGATGCATATAACTGGCAAATCCATAGACCAACTCAAAGGCCAAATCCCCGAAACCAGTTCCTTCGATGAGATTCTCTCCACCGACGATTTTCAGGATTATACCGCCAAAGAACTGCTGATCGACAAGGATGGTTCAGACCCCCAAAGCCTTTATTATCATGAACGAATGCAGGAAAAGATACATCAGGCCATTGACAAACTCGATGCCCGCGAAGCCGATATAATCAGAACCTATTTTGGTCTTAATGAATCACATGAATCACGAAACTTTGCCCAGATAGCCGAAGTAATGGGGCTTTCCCGTGAAAGAGTCCGACAAATTCAAAAAGAAGCCTTGAGAAAGATTTTGCACGAGATTAAACCCGAAGAAGACGCCTTCGTAGATGAGTTTATTGAAAGATATCAATATTAGACCGTCTTTCTGCCTTAACAGAAAACGGTTTCAAACAAACCAAGCAATAAGGAGCATAAGATAAGATGTTCAAGAATTTCACTGAAATGTTGGAGTATGTTCAAAAGAACTGTAAAGGTAAGGCGATCATAGCCGGAGCCCAAACCGAATCGGCTTTGGACGCAGCGATTCTGGCCAAAAAAAGTGAGCTGTGCGACAGCATCCTGGTCGGTGATCTTGCCCAGATAAAAATCCTGCTGCACCAGATGGCTCCTGAACTGGAAAATAGCTTTGAAATTGTTGATACCGGTAGCGATTTGAAAACTGCAGCAGTCAAAGCAGTCGAACTGGCCAAGGAAGGCAAGGGAGAAATTATCCTGAAAGGCAAGATGGATACCTCTGTGATCATGAAAGCAGTTTTGGACAAAGACAAAGGACTGCGAGAAAGCGAAGTGATCTCAGATGTGTTTGCTTATGAGCACCCCGAAGGACTTAAAATCCAGACCGATGGAGGCATAAATATCTTGCCGGAGCTCTCAGAAAAGGTGGCAATGGTAAAGAACGCCGTTAAGGTTGCACATGCCTTTGGTAATCCCTGTCCCAAGGTTGCCATGATCTGCGCCATAGAAACTGTAAACCCCAAAATGCCCGCCACCATTGACGCTGCTCTGATTTCCAAGATGAATCAACGGGGACAGATTACAGGTTGTATTGTAGAGGGACCAATGGCCTTCGACAATGCGGTGGATAAAGAAGCTGCCCGTATAAAAGGCATTACTTCAGAAGTTGGCGGTCAGGCAGATATTCTGGTTTTTCCCAATATTGAAACGGGAAATGTGCATGGAAAAATGCTTACCTATTACTGCCACTACCGTGTAGCGCATGTTGTGATGGGAACCAAAGTCCCGATCATGATCCCGTCCCGGGCAGATGATGGCGAAACCAAGATGCTCTGCATGGCCATGGGGCTTGCCACAATGCATGTGAAGTGAAAATCAGGCTGATCCAGGTAGGCAAAACCAAGGACAAATGGTTGCAGGAAGGTATCAATGAATACCTGAAGCGTTTGTCTGCCTTCATGCAGATTGAGATTTGTGAAATCGCCGATGCCAGCCTGAAAGCCAACCCCAGTCCTGAGCAGGTTAAGGAAAAAGAGGCGGTGAATATCCTGAAACAGGTCAAGAAAGAAGATTGCCTTATTCTGCTGGATGAAAAGGGTGAACAGAAAACTTCACTTGAATTCAGCGAGTTTCTGATTACTATATCAGAGAAGAAAAACCCGGTTTTTGTGATCGGCGGGGTATTTGGTGTTGCTTCCTCTGTCCGGAAGCGTGCCGATTACTGCCTTGCCCTTTCAAGATTAACTTATACGCATCGGTTGGCAAGACTGATCCTGATGGAACAGCTTTATCGCGCTGTGATGATCAAAGCCAACCGGTCTTACCATATTGAATGAGGTTGATTGAACATGTTACTGATAATCGGAACTACCTTGTATAACATAAAGTTCTCACTGTGGATGATGGCCCAGGGAATGCTGGGCATCTTTGTTTTTATGGCTGTGTTTTATCTGCTGATCTACGCATTGGAGCGCATCTTTACCCCCAGGGAGACCTGATGAAACGCTATTGCCTCTTGCTCCTGGCAATTCTGGCATTTTCGCTGCTTGCAGCCAGGATCTCAGTTCTAAGCAACAGCGATAATACACTGATCCTGAAATACGAAACGGGAACCTGGAAGCTTAATCCCGAAGGAGATTTCACCCGCCTTAGTGCAGAAGAGATGGATTATAGTTCTGTGTCGGGTGCACCCCTTTTGCCCTATGACGAGTTTAAGGTTGCCATCCCACCTGGGGGACAAATCTCCTGCACACTTGTAAACAGCAGCACTGAAAGTGTGGTTTTGCCATCCAGGCTGATCCCAGTTCCTTATCTGAGCATAAAAAACGGAATGAGCAACTACCATTATGAACCCGATGAAACGCTCTACGGCAACCAAAAACAAGCTTTACTTGAGTTATCTGCCAGCAATTTCCGGGGCTTGAGTTTTGTGCCTGTGCAGATAAATCCCTTTTCCTACGATGGTCTGACAAACCTTAAGGTGATCACAGAAGCAACTATCAGCGTCAAAATAACAGGAAATGTGGCTTACCGAAGCTCTGAACCCAAAGACACTGCATTGGAGATAATCCTTCCTCAAATAGTGAATGCTGAAAATGCCCAAAGCTGGACTGCTGTCACCCGGCGGGACATCAACTATGCACCTTTTACCAAAAGCAACTGGTGGGTAAGAATAGAAACCAACCGCGAAGGAATCTACCGGATAAATCAAAGCCAGCTTGGCAGCCTACCCCTGTCAGATTTGGATCCCCGCCAGATTCGTATGTTCAGCAGTTCGGGAAAGGTTCTTCAGAATACCTATGATCAATCAGGAGCAGAGTTTCGGGAGATACCAATCATAGTCTCTGGAGAATCAGATGGTAATTTCGATTCTGGAGATTATATCCTTTTCTATGGCAGCTCAAGAGATACCTACGAACAGAATTCCGCCGTGCAGTCTGATCCCTTGCAGATCAATCCCTATTCTCAGAATCAGGTTTTCTGGCTTGCTTTCGGAGGTGATTTCCCGGGAAATCCACTCAGAATAGGTAATGCAGAGTCCTCAACAGGTTATGAAAAAGGCCTGTATAGCACACCAGAGATCAAGCAGGTGGAAAGCGAAGTCCATCGCCGGGAAGATACTGGTTTTACCTGGTATAGTGCAAGGTTCTTCGGCAATAGCATTGCTGAATATGAATTCCAAACCACCCTGACCGATGTTCAAGCAGATGGCGCACAGGCTTTGATTCTTCGCCTCAGACAAGAGGACATCCTAAGCGGTGATACACATAGGATAAACGTAAGTGTAAATGGTGTTCCAATATACAGCAATCCTGCCACCGGCAATCAGGATTTTACCTGGCAAGGCTCTTCTGCCTACAATTTTAACCGGCCAGTAACATCTCTGGTTAATGGAACCAACACTATCAGGATCAAGGTGATCAGATCATCCACCGACAATCTCTTTCTGGATTGGTATCGCCTGTCCTATTGGCAAAACCTGACTAAAGGGAGCGGACAGAAACAATTCTCACATCCGGGGAGCAACGTTACGGTCGGATATAGGTTCGATCTCAACGGAGCCTTAGACGGCGTGCAGGTGTTCAGGGTAAACAGCATCTACGATGTGGCAAATCTTACGCTTACGGATGGCAGTTTTGTTTCTGATGGCAACAGTTCGACCCGCTATTTTATGCTCAATCCCGCAGAAGCTTATGCTCCTGCTTCGCTGGAAGTGGTTAATCCGCTTGATCTTACCGCAGATCAAAGCCAGACCGACAATATCATTGTCACTCCCAGGGAGTTTCTAACTCAAGCCAATACTCTGGCAGGCAGATACTGGGATTTATACGGACTTCACAGTCGGGTAATTCTTCTGGATGACCTTTTTAACCAGTTTAATGGTGGACATCCTGATCCAGGGGCAATCAAGCTGGCTTTGCGCTATTATTATCAAAACCTGCCCCAACCGCGGATCAGCTCTTTAACCCTGATCGGACTTGGAACCATAGATTGGCGAAATCACTCTGGCAGTTCAGCTCCCAGAAACAAGATGATAGTTTACCAAGGTGATTATATTGTTTCCGATGATTACTTTGGCATGCTAAACAACGATACCTACCCAGAACTGGCAATTGGCCGTTACCCGGTTAGAACTGCTGCCGAGCTTGATATCATGATGCAGAATACAAACAATTATAATACAAACCCTACTCCGGGATGGTGGCGAAACTCGATGGTGTTGTTAGGAGACGACCTCAATAATGGAGACTCCACCTACGAATATAAGCATACTCAGCAAACTGAAGAAGCGGCAAATTCAGTAAATCCCAGCATCTTAACTGACCGCATCTTCGCTATGGAATATGAGTATGATGAATTTCAAAATAAACCCCGCGCCAGGGACGATATGTTCAAAGCTATCAACGAAGGTCGCTTGGTTTGGTACTATATTGGCCACGGTTCTTACGACAAACTTGGAGCTGAGGATTATCTGAACGGTGCTACCGACATGGGCAGATTCAACAATCACGGGAAATTGCCTTTGTTTATCGCATCCTCCTGCAGTGTTTCGCATTTTGATTATTGGGGATTTGACAGCCTGGGTCAGAAAGTTGTGTTGATGAACGATCTGGGTGCAATAGCCTCTTATTCCGCAGCAAGGCTCAGCTATCCTGACAACAACCATCCAATGGTGATGTTCCTGTTGCAAAGCCTGGCCAATCAAAGAAACTCGCTGGGTTACAGCGTTATGTATGCCAAAATGCGCTATACAGGCAGCAACAGCAACGATGCAGTGTATTTCCTCTTTGGCGACCCGCTGTTAAGGGTTATCCCACCGGAAAGGGACAGCACCATGCAGATCACCGGCATGAGCAAAAAAGGAATCCTGCATTCCCGGGAAACTGCAGCCATCAATGGAACTTTTAGCATTGACAATCTGACCGGAACTACGGAAGTAAGAGCATATGATACCCGCAGAAGCTATTCTCTGGGTCCTGATACCACAGTCAGCCATCGGGGCAACAAGATCTTCAGTGGCAGTGCCGATGTATCAGGTTCTGCCTTCAGCTCCGGATTCATCGTCCCCGATGATGTTCATACCGGCAATAGTGGACTCGCCGTAGCCTACCTTTGGGATCCAACCACAAACAAGGATTACACTTCATACTACTATCCCCTCCAGTTATCCGATGTAGCCGTTCAAGCCGACAATCCTGACAGTCCCACCATTGATCTCTATCTTGGTTCCAAGGATTTTCGCCCGGGTGATACGGTGGGGACTTCCACCACACTTCTGGCTACGATTTCCGACTCAAACGGAATAAATATCACTGGCTCATCGGGGCATTCAATATTTCTCGTTCTGGATAATTCCCTTCAGCCAATCTCATTAACAGACTATTTCAGTTATGATAAAGGCTCATTTACCAAAGGCAGCCTTGTATATCCGATTACGGGTCTCAGCGAAGGGCAGCATTCGATTCAGCTTATTGCGTTCGATAATTTGAATATGCCCTCGGTTGCCACCACCAGTTTTATCGCCAAAAAGAGTTCCGAGCTTGCCCTGGACAGACTGCTTATCTATCCCAATCCGCTCAGTAAGGATGGTTATATAACCTTCATGCTGTCCGAAAACGCAGAACTGAACATAGGAATATATACACTGCGTGGCAAGCGTATTCGCAGCATAAGAACTTCCGGAAGGCAGGGATTTAATAAAATCTACTGGGATGGCCGGGATGAGCAAGGAAGCACTTTGGCAAATAATACCTATTTCGTAAAGGTAAAAGCCAGCTCCCTGAATGGAAATAGCACCGAGCAAACCGAAAAACTCGTGATTTATAAATAGGAGAATGATGCTGTGTTACTATATAACAGCCAAACCAGAAAAAAAGAAGAATTTATTCCCCTTACTCCGGGAAAACTGAAACTCTATGCCTGTGGCCCGACTGTTTACAACTACTTTCATATCGGCAACGCCCGTGCCTTCATCTTTTTTGATACGGTACGCAGGTATTTCCAATATCGGGGTTACGAAGTTACCTATGTTCAAAACATCACCGATATTGACGATAAAATCATCGCTCAGGCTATCGAGGAAGAGGTCAGTTTTCAGGTGGTAGCCGATAAATATGCCCGTGCCTTTCTGGAAGATACGTCAGCTTTGGGAATCACTGCTCCAAACCGGCAACCCAGGGCTACTGAAGTGGTTCCAGAGATTATAGATTATATCGACAAACTGGTAGGAAAAGGCTTCGCTTACGAGTCCGGGGGAGACGTGTATTTTGACACCTCTGCTCTGGCTTCTTATGGCAGCCTGTCCGGAAAAAAGACAGAGGAGCAGCTGGTTGGAGCCAGGGTGGCGGAAAATCCCAATAAACGCAATCCCGCTGATTTTACCCTGTGGAAGCATAGCAAACCGGGAGAGCCAGTTTGGCAAAGTCCCTGGGGGGAAGGCCGTCCTGGGTGGCACACCGAATGTGTGGTAATGAGCCAGATGTATCTGGGCGAAACCTTTGACATTCATGGCGGAGGAATCGACCTCATCTTCCCGCATCATGAAAATGAACTTGCCCAGGCCACAGCCCTGTCCGGAAAGCCCTTGGCCAAATACTGGCTGCACAATGGGTTCCTGAATATCGAAGGTGAAAAGATGAGCAAGAGCCTGAAGAACTTCTTCACAGCCAGAGAAGTTTTGGCAGAATACGACGCTGAAACAATCAGGTTCTTTTTCCTGTCCAAGCATTACCGTTCACCGATTGATTTTACTCGGGAGCTGATGGAAGAATCCAAAAAAGCCCTTGGCAATTTCTATGCAGCCCTAAACTCCATAAATTACCTGGACAAGACATCCATGGAAGGGAAACCTGATGGTTCATACTTGGCAGGTCTGGAAAAACTGGAACATGACTTTATAAGTGCCATGGATGACGATTTCAACACTGCCAAAGCCATAGCTGTTCTCTTTGAGCTTAGTCACCTGGTCAAAAAAACCGTAGATAGTCCGGCAAACCGAATGGCAACTGCAGACCTGCTGGTTAAGCTTGGTTCCGTACTGGGCTTTTTCCAGAATCTGGAAGCGAAGCTTATCAGACAGATGCCGGACCTGTCAAAAGCATTGGTAGAGATAATGCTGGCATATCGCAGCGAAGCACGTGCCAACAAAGACTGGGCTCTGTCCGACCGGATCAGAAATGATCTGGCCAGGCTCGGAATTGAAATAAAGGATACAGCTCAGGGATGCACTTGGAGTATGAAGGAGTAACGTATGAAAAAAATCCCTCTTTATAGCATCATAATCTTACTGGTTCTGGCTTTGGTTTTCCTGGTATATTTACTGGTATGGAGAAGTTCCACTTTGAAAGGGCCGGAGAGCATTGCCTATGATTCCGAAGCGAAGCGTTTTCTGGTTTCCAATACCCTCGGACACAGCATAGTAACCATGAGCATGGATGGCAAGTATGCTTCCTTCCTGAAAAAAGGGCTCAATAACCCCCGTGGCATCGTAATCTGGGGAAAAAGGCTCTACGTGGCTGACGAAAGCACACTCAGAATCATTGATCCAGCTAACGGTAAGCTGATAAAAAATATCCCGATCCCGGAAGCCAGGATGCTAAATGACGTTGCTCTTGACAAAACCGGATTGGTGTATCTGACCGATACCGTGACTGACTGTGTCTTCATTGTCGATAGCACCAGCGGAAAAGCAGACAAAGTAAGTAGCCCCCTCATGAAAAAACCTAATGGAATAGTATATGATATGCCGAGGGATCAGATGTTCATTGTGGGATTTTCCAAGCGCAGTCCGATTCTCAGCCTTAACACCAAAGACAGAAGCATAACCGTTTTCATGGATAGCATCTATTCTGATCTGGATGGTATTGCCATCGATGATCTGGGAAGGATATATGTCAGCAGCTGGTCTCAGGACATGATCTTCATGATCCCTCAGGAACAGAATCGGTTCATAGCGCAGTTCAAGGATATCGCCAATGCTGCAGATATCTTTTATTACCTGCCCAATAATGAACTCATCGTTCCCCTTTTTGACAAAAACAAAGTAATCCGCATCCCGCTGGAGTAACTTAAGATAAAGAGCAAGCTTGTAAGCAACCCGAATGATGTGATCAAGTATTTCAATTCTGAAGCTTGTTTTTGGGCTGAACTGCAAGTATACAAACTTGCCTTGCCGATGCTTCCCAGGTTGCTTGACTACTGCGAACCAGAATGGATCAAGCTGGAGAGGATTTCTGGTCAGCCCTACCTGGATACGGATTTTGATCCCCGGGAACTGGCAAAAATCTTGGCTGCCTTTCATTTATCCAGCTTTGATGGGGATAAGTGTCTCTGTCACATTGATAACCAGCCCCGGAATATTCTTGCCGCCGGAAAGCAATATTACTTGATCGATTTCTCTGACAGCCACAGTGATTATCCAGAGTTCGATCTGTGCCACCTGTTGCTTTTCTGGGCTGCTGAACTACCTTCCGGGGTCTTCCAGGACAAGTTAAAAGTCTCAATCGAAGCTTATAATGCCATGCTTCCTTTGCGGAAAGTGATCTGGAAAGACAGCATTCTGCGTGCCATTGAGGTTTTCGATTCCAGGCGAAAGCGTTTTAACAAAGCTACCGGCAAAAATCCTCCCAATATTATAGAACAGAACCGAAAACTGCTTTTTACCTGCTTTGATTTCTGACCGGATTCGACAAAGCCGTCCCCAATAACCAGGTTCTAACTCCCATACATTGTCAACTACGTTTATTTCACCTCAGCATCACCGAAAAAACGAAAGCCATCCACATAGTCTGTTAATTAGCCGATGATAAGCTTGACAATCATGTTTTTTTGCTTTATCCATTCTCTCTCGCCACCGTTTATCCTCGCTTCCCCCACCCTCAATCCTCCCTCATGTGATAAGGGAGGGTTACGGGTGGAAAACGGGTGGCTAATGGGGGGCGAGAGTGAAGGCAATGAGTTTACACGCACAGCAAAGAACTGGATATGTAACACATAGCTTGGGCAAGAAAGAGATTTCCTTGCCGATATTCTCTGCCTCAGGTTTTAACTTGTTTTCCCCTTGCTTTTAAGCAATTCGGTAATCCTGTGTACAAAAGCTGAAAGATAGATCAGGTAACAGGCAAAAACCAACAGAACACAAATGATCGCCACACAGGCATACATGGCAATCTCCAGTTTGTTTGCTGCAAAGCAGGCATAGCGTGTGATAATGGTAATAATAACTCCCCAAAAAAGATAGAGCACCAGGGAAGGAACCGTAAGGATCTGCGAACCCATGGCTGTCCCCAGAGATTTTTCGTCTCCATAGCTTTGCTGAACCTTTTTAATGATGCCATGCGCACTAATCAAAGCCCAGGGAATCCAGAGCAGATTCAGATAGGGGATGTAAATAGTCCAGATTAAATATTTATGAGGATTCCGGCGTTCCGGATGCAAGGCGATCAACCTGCTCATCAGCACCAGCCAGAAGATCATGGCAATCAGGCAGGCTGAAACAAGAACAATAATGGCAATGAGTTCCTGCCGGGAAAACATTGCTTTCACACACATGAGGCAAGAGAAAAAACTATCCATACCGCTTCCCCCTATTTGGATGAGGTTTGTGTTTTCTTTAAATGCTTATAGTAGTCCCTGATCCTGTTGATAAAGATCGAAAGGTGAACCAGATACGACATTAGAACGATCAGCAGGCAAACAATCACGATCGTTGCCAGCACCAGCATCAATCCCACATCTGTCTTATGCAGCAAACTGTTCCATAGAACAATCGCCACCCCGAACCACAGAATGTATAACATAAGGATCGGAACTGAAAGGATGCGGATTCCCAAGGATGAATGAAACAGGTTCATCCGGCTGTAACGTTCATCGATTTTTTTGACGATACTGTTCGTCCCCAAAAGCGCCCAGGGAACCCAAAGCAGGTTCAAACCGGGAATAATGAAAGTCCAGAGCATGATTTTATGAAAACTTAGCTTGCGTGGCAGGAAAGAGAGAAGCCTGGATAGCATCAGCAACCAGATAATAAATGCCACGAAACAGCCCACGCCCACTATCAATGCAGCTTTGGATTCAGTAGTTTGGAGCGATTGGGCGAAAACCTTGGAACTAAGCAAAAGAACCGAAGTCAATCAGGGTTCCTCTCGAACCTGAATCTCTTCAGGATTTGCAGCCAAAAAGCCTTTGACATCATTGTAACCTCTTCCAGTATCAGTAATGGATTCTAATGTGGGAAGCTCCAGAAAAAGTCAAGCAATATATTTTCTATAACAGTGAAAATGTTTGGAGGAAACCTTAAATCAAATATTATTTCCGCTTTCCGACCTGGATATTTGCAGCCAGAACAGCACTTTTCTGCATTTTTTTATCGGTTCGGCATCAATCTTGCTTATACTATAGTATGCCGCTTGAGGTATAAGATAACGTTAATAGAAATAAGTAACTAAATAAGGAGAGGACATGAGAAAGTCCATTTTAGTGCTCATGCTTGTGTTTGCAGCAGCGTTGCTTAGTGCTGCTGTGTCGAACATAGCATTGCAAGATTCGCCCACCGCAGTTCAGCTTCTGCGAAGTGGTTCCGACGGTTTGAACGTCCGTTATGCCCTGGACGAATTGACAACCAAAGAGATTAATACCAAAGAAGGTGTCTGGACTGAGCTTGGCTCAGAACAATATAGCAGCACCAATATCACCGGAGAACCAGCCTTACCCTTTATGCGCCAATTGATCAGCGTTCCCATGGGCGCTTCGGTATCAGTAAATTTTGTATCCAAACAGGAAAAGACCATCAACCTGGCTGATTATGGTGTAGTTTATCCCCTTATGCCGCGTCAGGAATCGGTTTCCAAAAGTGCCGACCTGACCAGTCTGCCTTTCGTGGTCAACCGTGAACTTTACAACGCCAACGCCTGGACTACAAATCCCTCGTTAAGTGTAACCGAACTGGGAATGATGCGCGGCACCCGGATCTTTGCACTTGATTTCGTTCCTGTCAGCTATAATCCTGCCCAGAAACAAATCAGGGTGATTTATAATGCGGAAGTTCAGGTTAGCTTCACAGGCGCTGATCTGGCAGCAACAGAAGAACTGCAAGCCAAAGGCTTTTCTCCGGCATTTGACAGTGTTTTTGCCGGAACGATTATCAATTTCGAACCAACCCGCACTACCTTGAACCGTTACCCCCTTGGTTACGTAATTATCCTTCCGGATAACTTTGTGGCTCCCATGCAGCCTTTCATCGAATGGAAACGCAGACAGGGATTCAATGTAACCGTAGCCCCGACCTCGGTTACCGGCACCACCGCAAACAACATCAAGACCTATCTGCAAAATATCTGGAATGCAGCCACAACCGAGAACCCCGCTCCTTCCTATTTGCTGATCGTGGGCGATGTAGCTCAGGTTCCCAGCAATAGCGGTTCCACCGGCAGCCATCCCACCGACCTGAATTATGTTCGCTTGCAGGGAACGGACTACATGCCTGAAATGTATTTTGGCCGTTTTTCCGCTACCACGGTGGCAGAAGTAACCAATCAGGTAAACAAGACCCTCATGTACGAACAATACACGATGCCCAGCGATGCCTACCTGGGAGATGTAATCATGATCGCAGGTGTGGACAGCAGCTATGGCAGTACCCATGCCAATGGCCAGATCAATTATGGCACCACTAACTATTTCAATGCCGCACACGGAATTAACAGCCTTACCCACCTTTATCCTGGCTCAGGAAGTCAGGATGCTCAAATCATCCAGGAAGCCTCAGCCGGGGTTGGTTACATTAATTATACCGCGCACGGCGACGTTACCATGTGGTACGACCCCAATTTCACCAATTCCAATGTGAATTCTCTGCAGAACGTAAATGAATCCTCCTATGTGGTTGGCAATTGCTGCCTTACCAGTAAGTTCGACAATGCCATCTGCTTTGGCGAAGCCTGGCTGCGGGCTGAAAACAAAGGCGCAGTTATCTATATTGGCGGAACCAATAGCACCTACTGGGATGAAGACTACTACTGGGGCGTTGGCTATAAACCCCCTGTCGTAGGCTCTGGATCTCCCTTCGTGGCAAATCGCACTGGCGCTTACGATGCCCTGTTCCACGAGCATAACGAAGCTTTGGCCGATTGGGCAGGAAATGCCGGTAGCAACGTAGTGATGGGCAATCTGGCAGTTGTGCAATCAAACAGCACCCGGATAAACTATTACTGGGAGATTTATTCCATTATGGGCGATCCATCTCTGGTTCCCTATCTTGGTATCCCCCAAGCGATAAGCTATCAGGCTCCTGAACAGATGTTCCTTGGCATGAACAGTCTGGATATCCAGGCTGATCCCTACAGCTACGTGGCTCTGTCCATGAATAATGAGCTCCATGGAGTAGGTCTGGCTGATGCCACCGGAAATCTTACCCTGAGTTATACTCCTTTCACCGAACCCGGAACCGCCCAACTGGTGATCACCCGTTCACGTAGAAAACCCCTGATCGCAAATGTGCAGGTTATCCCCAATTCCGGCCCCTACGTGACCGCCGGTCAGTTGGTGATCGTAGATAATAATAACAACATCGCAGAAGCTGGTGACAATTTCAGCATCAGCTTGGATTTCAACAACGTAGGAGTGTTGGATGCCACGAACCTCAGCGCTAATATTAGCACAACCAGTGAGTATATCAACTTAACTACTGCAACGGCTACCCTTCCAAACATTACTGCCGGCCAATCCATCAATATGGCTAACCTGTTCAGCGGAAGCATTTCTCCCAATGTGCCCGATCAGCATACTGCCGCTTTTGATATAGTAATTACTGACGGTACTCACGAATGGACTACCCAACGTAGCATGCTGATCAACGCACCGAATATCGAATTTGGCTCCACCACGCTGTTCGATTCCAACGGGGATGGAATTTACCAACCCGGCGAAACGATCACGGTTACCCTCAATATGGGAAACACCGGACACATGAATGCTGGGGGTGGAACCTTGCATATTGTTATGAACAGCCCCTATGCCACAATTGACAATAGCACCTTCACCATCCCGTCCATGCCTGTTGGAGGTGGAATGCCAATCATTTTCAACCTGATGATTTCCGCCACCTGCCCCGAAGGCGAGATTATTCCTATCGGAATCGCCATGGATGCCGGTATGCAGATGATAAACCATAACCTGATGATCCCTGTGGGAGCAGTTGGGGAAGGTTTCGAATCAGGCAGCTTTACCGCTTTGCCCTGGGTAAACACCAGCGCAACCCCTTGGACACTGGTAACAGGAAGTGCTAATGCCCACAGCGGGAATTATGCAGCTAAATCTGGTGCAATCGGAAACAACGGATCCACCACCTTGCAGATAACCTTGAATGTGGCTGCAAGCGGAAACCTTAGATTCTGGCGCAAGGTTAGCAGCGAGAACAACTACGATTTCCTGAAATTCTTCATCGATGGAACCGAAACGGGCTCCTGGAGCGGAACCCAGGCTTGGGCAGAAATGACCTATCCTGTTAGTGCCGGCTCTCATACCTTCAAATGGACATACAGCAAGGACGTTTCCCAAGCCAGCGGTAGCGATTGTGCCTGGATCGACGATATCATCTTCCCCGGCATGGGCATCCTGGATGCTCCCATCGCTTATACGGGAACCCAGCAGATCACCTATACCCAAGTGATGCCCAATACAACTGTGAGCGCGGATTTTGCCCTTCGCAATCTGGGTAATGCTTCACTGCAGGGGATCGTCTCCGTTCCCGAAGGCTTTGTCCTCAGCCAGAATGGCAACAATCTCCCCATGGACTATGCTTATCAAGTGGAAGCAGGCGTAACAGAACTCTTCACACTGAGTTACACTGCTGGTAATACTGTCACCAGCTTTACTTCGGAACTTGTTATCTCAACCAATGATCCCGCTCTGCCCAACCTGAACATTCCCATCAGCCTGCAAAGCGGCGTGGCAAACGATGATCCTTTCGTAACTCCTGTCGCAACTGCACTAAATAGAAACTATCCCAATCCGTTCAACCCCGAAACAACCATCCGCTACGCCCTGAAGGAAACCAGCCGGGTGAAAATCAGTATTTATAACCTTAAAGGACAGCTAATCCGCAGTTTGGTGGATGATAGTAAAGCTGCCGGTAACTACTCCGTTATCTGGAATGGAAAAGATGACCGCGGTGCAAGTGTATCCAGCGGAATCTATTTCTACCGTATGGAAGCAAATAACTTCTCAGCCACCCAGAAAATGATGCTGATGAAATAAGAATTAACCAACTGGGCAGGTGTCCTGTTTCGGATGCCTGCCCATTATTGAGATAAAAACATGGATTTATATCTTTACCTTACCAAGCTGATAGAAGAAATGAATAAAGCATGGAATTCGAGGAGGAAACCATGAAACGTTTGATTAGTATCCTACTTCTGCTGCTGGCGTTCATCGCCCTTACGGCAGAACAGGTTGTGGTGAGCCAATATCCCAATGAAATAAAGCTCACCAACAGCAATCCAAACAATATGCAAGTGGAATTTACCCTTGGCAGTTTCAACCGTGAAGCCATAAGTATCAATGGATCCACCTGGTATAATCTTACCATGAAGAAGGCAGGATTAACCCTGGAAGCGGGTTTGCCCCAAGTTCCAGTTCTGGCCGCCAGTTTGATAATCCCCGGCACAGCTGCCATGCAGCTTGACTCACAGGCCAGTGAATTTGTGGAGTTAAGTATGCCGGTTGCACCTTCCAAAGGAAACCTTACCCGCGACATAGACCCCGACACAGTCCCCTACAGTTTTTCCGGTTTTTATCAAAGCAGTGGAAGCTATCCCGAGCAAACGGCATATCTTACCGAGCCCTTTATTCTTAGAGACTACCGTGGGATCACAGTTCGCTTCCAGCCCTTCGTGTATTATCCTGCTACCGGAACCTTGAGGGTTTACACCAAACTGGTGCTCTCTGTTGCAGCCAATGGCACTGATCTAAACAATGCCATCACTACTCCCAAGACATCATATTCCCGCTTTTTTGAGGATATCTACCAGAATATGTTCCTTAATTTTGCCGATGCTAAATATCCAAGCCTTGGCGAGGAAGGTAGAATTCTGGTAATCAAACACAACATGTTTGATGCCACTTTACAACCCTGGGTGGATTGGAAACGGCAGATAGGTTTTACGGTGGACGTAGTGGATGTAAGTGTGGCAGGCCCTTCTGCAAACCAGATCAAAACCTACATCCAGAGCCAGTATGATCTGAATAATGGCCTGATGTTTGTTCAGATCTTTGGGGATGCTCCGCAAGTGCCGACCCTTTCTTCAGGTGGTGGAGGCAGCGATCCTTCCTATGCGCTTCTGGCAGGTGGAGACAGCTATCCCGATATATATGTGGGACGGTTTTCAGCTCAAACCGTGGCTGAACTGCAAACCCAGGTTCAGCGCAGTATATATTACGAACGCGATATCGCGGTTGGTGCAGATTGGCTGCAGAAAGCCTTTGGCATTGCATCCAATGAAGGAGGCGGAAGCCAGGGCGACAATGGTGAAAGCGACCAAACTCATATAGAAGGTATCCGCACAGACCTTCTGGCCTACGGATATACCCAGGTAGATCAGATCTATCAAACCCAGGGTGCTTCAGCGGCCCAGGTTACCACCAGCGTAAATGGTGGACGCGGGTTCGCAAATTACTGCGGTCACGGCTCAGACACAACCTGGGTTACCACCGGATTCAGCAACAACAATGTAAATGCCCTTACCAACGATAATATGCTGCCCTTTATCTGCTCTGTGGCCTGTGTGAATGGCAATTTTGTAAGCCAGACCTGCTTTGCCGAATCCTGGCTGAGAGCTATGAATGAGACTACCGGCGCACCCAACGGAGCGATTGCCTTCTACGGTTCAACCATCAACATGGGATGGAATCCCCCTATGCGCGGACAGGATGAAGTTACTGACCTGCTGGTGGGCAATATGAAGCATCGCGTGGGAAGCCTGTTTTACAATGGCTCTTCGAAGATGATAGAAGTATATGGTACCAGCGGAATAAGCGAATACAAATGCTGGACAATCTTTGGCGATGCATCTTTGATGGTTCGAACCAAGAATCCCACTGCTATTACCGCAACCTACAATCCTGTGATCTTCATCGGGATGAGTAGTTTCAGCGTTCAAACTGAACCCGGAGCCAGAGTAACCCTCAGTGCAGCCGGAACCGTATATGGGACTGCAACTGCTGATCTTTCCGGAAACGCAATAGTAAACCTCTTCCCTGTCCCATTGGAACCGCTTGATCTGAACCTTACCATCACTGCCTTCAACAAACAGACTTTCATTCAAACGGTTCAGGTCCTTCCCAGTTCTGGACCCTATATGGTAGTGGACAATGCCACCTTCAGTGATGATAATGATGGCATATTCTCTTACGGGGAAACCGTTTCCCTTGATCTCGTGCTAAGTAACATTGGCAGTGAATCTGCCCAAAATGTGACTGTAACTGTCAGCACTGAAGACCAGTATGCAAGCGTTCAAAATCCCACCATGACCTTGGGGAACATCGCCAGTGGTGCCAATGGCTCAGCCGGTTCGTTCAACATCTTGCTTGCCAATAACATTCCCGATCAGCATGAAGTGACTCTGAACATCCTGATAGAAGCAACTGGTGATAACTCATACACCTATCAACGCAGCTTCATTGGAAATGCTCCGGGGATCGAATGGGGCAACCTGCAGGTTGATGACAGTCAGGGCAACAATAATGGCCGGGTAGATGCCGGTGAGAACGTTACAGTTACCTTCAACGTCACTAATAGCGGCCATTGCGCTGCCAGCAACGTTACCAGCACCCTTGTGGTAAATGGAGTCCCGCATTTGATCACTCCCATCATCAGCGAGATCGCCAGCCTGCCAGTAGGTGAATCCGGTCAGATCATCTATAACATTACCTTCAGTTCCCAGATTCCGATGGGAACTCCAGTCCAGCTTACCGCCATGACCATGTTTGGCGATTACCTGGAAATGCATACCTATACCCTCGTAGTCGGGATTGTGATGGAGAATTTTGACAATGGCTTCTCCAATTTCCCCTGGACTTTCATGGGGGGAACCTGGACAGCCGCGACTGGAAGCTTCAATGGCTCTCTGGCAGCCAAATCACCTACCATTGCACATGGATCGAGCACCAGCATGAGTGTGGCACTAAGTTCCCAGCAAGCGGGTGAGATTTCTTTCTGGAAGAAAGTTTCTTCCGAACAGAACTACGATTTCCTGAAGTTCTACATAAACGGCGTCCTGAAGAACCAATGGAGCGGCACTGCCGACGTGTGGAGCCAGGTAACCTATCCCGTTACTGCGGGCAACAATATCTTCAAATGGGAATATATGAAGGATTCCGGAACCTCTTCCGGCAGCGATTGTGCCTGGATAGACGATGTGATTTTCCCCAGCACGGGTGAACAAACTGGCGCTCCGGCTTTCGTGATCGACACGCAAAGCCTTGATTACGGCATTGTTCAATATAATTCTGTCGCCACCCTGCAAGTGACTGTTTCCAACAGTGGAAACGCCTCCATGCTGGGCAACATGAGCACCTTAAGTCCTTTCTCTCTGGGTGATCCAAATCTTCCTTCCCAAAGTCTGGACTATGTGCTTCCAGCTGGCGAAGCCATGACCTTCAACGTGAATTTTGCTCCTACCCAACAAATGGAGTATAATGGTGAATTGACCATCACCTCAGATGATCCTTTTGCCCTTAGCACAATCATTCCCCTGCATGGAATCGGTGGAATCGTAGCCAATGAAGACCCTGTGAATCCCGTGATCACCGCCCTGAACGGAAACTATCCAAATCCTTTCAATCCCACAACTTCAATCAGCTTCAGCGTACGCGAAAAAATGCCCGTTGAATTGGTGATTTACAACATGCTGGGTCAGAAAGTGAGAACCTTGGTGGATGGTCCTATGGATCCGGGAAATCACTCCGTAGTTTGGAATGGACGAGATAACAATGGACGTTCCGTAGCCAGTGGAGTTTATTTCTTCAAGATGCATGCCGGTAAATACACCAGCACAAAGAAGATGATCCTGATGAAGTAGCTGAACGTAGCCTCATTTCTGCGAAAGCAGGAATCTCCTGTAGTGTATGGGAGATCCCGGATCAAGTCCGGGATGAGGAAAGATATGAAAACCCCGGAGAAATCCGGGGTTTTTGCTTGATGGCTATACGATAATGGTTAAAGGAGATCAGGCTGAGTCAGGTGTCACTCTATCACTTCCTAACTATCTTCTTTACCACTCTATCCTTGCTGCTCTCCAGACACAGGAAATACACTCCGTTGGAAACCATTTTGCTGGGTATCCAGTTATAACTATTCCACCCAGACCTGGCAGGAGAAATGGAGAAATGTTCCACCAACTGACCTTTCAGGTTATAAACGGAAAGCTTCAGGGGGGCTGCGGATTTGCAATAGAAGCTAAGCTCGGCTTGCTCCGAAACCGGATTGGGAGCCACAGTAAAAGCCAACGTGGCAGAGGGAGCCAGTTCATCCTCATTGCTTACTACCGTTACCTCAGCCGTATTGGAAGGATCGGATAGCTGGTCATCGGGATAAACTGCGACGAGGTAGAATGAATAGGTTCCGGGACTAAGCCCTTCAACTCCATAGGAATCCAAATCACCTGCAACCACCTGCAGGAGTTCATTATTCATGAAGATCCGGTAATTCGTGGGCAGCAAGGTTCCTTGCGGAGGATTCCAACCCAGAATAACCTGGCTGGGTGGAAAAAAAGTGGCAGTTAGGTTTTGGGGGGCATTGTATTGCATACCCATGCTGCCGTCTGAATTTATCCGCATACCATAAATATCCATGGCCGAAGTGCCTTCTTCCCACATAAGGCTGGTCCAACTACCATTCGAAGTTGCGGCATCAAAATGGTATTTGTTACTGGCATTGGTGGCAATGGGAACAGCTTCAAACGGGCTCATTCCGCCAACCCGGTAGCAACTTGCCTTCAGTTGCATGTTTAAATCGCTGCTGGGAACTGCACCTTCTTCATAAACCAGAACCGCACCAAGGTCAGTGAGCCAGCAATGCACCGGCGAGGCCACATAGGAACTGAGGGGCAGGATATTGGTGCCAGTTTCGCCCCATAACCGGTTACCGCTGTAATCCAGCATCTGTCTGGAAAGCCCGATGTTATTCTGGTCGGCGTCGGTGATCTTGAAAAACACGAAAATACGCTGATTTTGCGTGTCAACCGTGATCACGGGATAATATTGCTGATTGCCGGTATCGGAAGTAACCAGAGCGCCGTTTACAGGTGTGGACAGGCTGCCATCTGCCAATATCCTGGCTACATAAACCTCATTCACCATATCGCTGTTGCGGTCATCATACCAAGCCAGAACAGCACCACCAGCCCCATCGGATTCAAAGGCAAAAAGCTGGTTCCAAGCGCTAATTCCGCCTGCTTCCGAAACGGGGGTAGTCCATTGCAGGATTCCCTCCGAATTGAATCGGGCCAGATATACATGCCGGGTGGGAGCCCAAAAGGGACCGCTATCCACGAAGTATTTTACCAGGATGTCGCCCACTTCCGATTCCAGCAGTTGAGGCCAGGTATATTCACCGGCTGCAGAGGTTATGGTTACCCCGTTTTCACCCCAAAGCTTCTGGCCTGCCATACTAAGCTTATGGATCTTGATCTCATCATTGCTGGGGCCGCTGCGTTGCCAGGCCACATAGCAATGGTCATCCGAGCCATTGAGAACTTTGGGTGAATAATTTGCATAATCGGTGGAAGTGTCGGAAGAAAGTGTAATCCCATCCGGTGCCCACAGCAAGGTTCCGCTGGGATTAACCTTGTAGATAAAAACATTGTTCACGCCTGCGGAGCGAATATCCTGAAAAGTGATGATGGCATTGCCGGCATTATCAACCGTCATGTCATAATCCGTCAGCCAGCTCATGGAAGGATTTCCGCTGACTAAAACTCCTCCCTGACCCCATTGCTGAACCCCTTGTTGGTTCAAACATTGTAAATAAACGTTATAATTTCCGCCTGTGGCGTTATCGAAGCGGCTCACATACACCAATCCGTCAGAAGTAATGGCGGTTTTGGGCAGCACCTGCTCTCCGTCTCCGCCGGCTATATGCGTGGGAAATGCGGCATTCTGGCTCCATTGACCCATCAGGGAGATCCAAGCCATTAGAATTGTCGCTAAGCTAACAAGTGTTTTCATCACACACCTCGCTATATTGTTGTATTTACTCAGATAAGTAACAGTCATAAAAAGTCAAGCAAAACCTTGGCCTCTCCCAACTCTCAAGCCACGCTTATCCCACCCGTCTGCCACCCGTGTGCCACCCGAATCACGTATCGGAGGCTTTCGGGAGGGATAGGACTGGAAGATCAGCGGGATATGGGTGACGAGGGAGGGAAAATGATAGGGTGGAGATGAATTGCCTTGGGGCTTTGGAGCCTTGGAGTCATGGGGATGGTTGAAAAGTGGCTGGAACTTGTGTTCGCTGGTGCCGCATGAGTCCTTTCTGCCTTTTGCCTGGCATAAATGCGTAGATGGTAAAGGCAACAATGGCTCCTGGCTCAGCCCGGTCTCCATTAACCATTAACTTTTATCCACCAACCAAAAACCCCGGATTTCTCCGGGGTTTTCATATTTTCCCTCATCCCGGACTTGATCCGGGATCTCCCATACGCTGCAGGAGATTCCTGCTTCCGCAGGAATGAGGCATCGTTCAGCTATTTCATCAGCAGCATTTTGCGGGTTGCTACGTAATCTCCGCTTTC
>CAZNGW010000018.1:0-37243 GCA_964572925.1 uncultured Candidatus Cloacimonas sp.
TGGTAGGTTTTGGTAAGTTCCATGGCTTCGGGGATGTAGCGGCCTCCAATTACGGGCAGGACAGAATAGATCGTATAGCATAGGTAGAACACGAATGTAAGGTTGAAAATCAGTTCTTTGAAGGCCTTTGGTTGTTTGAAATAGAGGTAGACAGGCAAACCCAGGATCATGGGATAGTAACAGAAATAGGCTAAGTGGAAAACCTCATGGATTATCCAGTTGGAAAAGGTTTTACCCCATTCCAGGGAAGGATAGTAGCCGAAAATGCTATAATCAATCCGCATGAACCAGGGATCAAGCCAGTCGCGGAATATTATGCGGTTGAAAATATGGCCGGAGGTGTAGAAATAGCCAAATAGCAAAACGGGATAAATGCCGCGCAGAAAAGCCAGGGCTTTTCCCAGAGGGTGGGCAATCTCCGAATTGCCCAAGCGACCGGAGGTCGCTGTTTTAGACGGCTTCGCCGTCTTTGCCAAATCGGAGTTTGGCAAACCTATCACTCTTTCCAGCCAAGCCAGGATCAGCACTCCCACGGCTACTCCCAGATACACGGGAAGATGTTTGATCGCTTCAGGCGCACGGGATAGTCCAATGCTCATATAAGCCATTATCCAACTGCAAAAGATAAGAGTGATCACATCGATGGCGGAGAGGAAGTTTTGGTTTCTATTCATCAAATCACCTAATCCTGATCCCAGAGAATACACTCCTCATCCCGGGCTTGACCTGAAATCTCCCTGAATTGCAGGAGATTCCTGCTTTCGCAGGAATGCGGTTCAAGATGGTATTCATTCTATCCCCTATTCCTGATACCTGTCACTTTGCAATAGCCTTATCGTAGAGCCTATAGGTCTTATATATCCTGGCATCAAGCTTTTCTGCCACATGCATCATGGGTAGGTTGCTTTCCAGTACCCAGGAAAATTCACCCTTATAGTAACCTTTGGGCAAGCCATTTTTGTAGGAATGGTAGTGGAAAATACTGTCTATTCCGCGTCCCTGGTATTCCTTGATTATTCCCATGGTGATCACTCTGGCTGAGGAGATGTGTTTTTTGGCGTGCATGGCCTTCAGAATGGTAATGGGGTTGACATGTCCGTTCATCACTTTCAGCACTTCGTTGTAGTTTGGCAAAGCCAGGCTGAAACCTGCATGCTTGCCATCGATCTCGGCAAAGAAAACCAGATCCGGATCGGCAATGGGTAAAAGCTCTTCCACAATATGGTCAAATTCGGCCTTGGTCATGGGAACATTGCCCCAATTGTATTCCCAGGCTTTGGTATAGATCTCGAAAACGGTTTCGATGTCTTTCTTCATCTGCTTTTTGTCGCGGGAAAGACTGCGGATCTTCACTTTGTATCGCTTGGTAAGGATATCCACCATTTTCTCAATGCGTTCCGGCATTTCGCGCCGTTCACTTAGATAGGCATAGAGATCCATGGTTTTGGTCAGCCCATAAGCTTCAAAAAGCTTCTGGTAATAAGGAAGATCATGGCGCATCATGACCATTGGCGGGGTGTCGAAACCGTCTATCAACAAGCCGCATTCTTCGTTTACGCTAAAATTCAGCGGCCCGCGCATACTGGTGAAACCCCGATAGCGATTCCATTCGTAAGCGGTGTCAAACAGGGCGTTGGCAACTTCCTGGTCATTAATGCACTCAAAAAAGCCGAAGAAACCGATGTTCTCTTTGTGCTCTTTATTATGCTGGGTGTTCGAATGGGCGGAAATCCTGCCCACCACCTTGCCATCTTTTTCAGCCAGAAAGAGTTTCACTTCCGAATGCTGATAATAAGGGTTTTTCTTTGGATTAAAGAACTTCTTCTGATCCATGATCAGAGGTGGAACCCAATTGGGATCCTTCTGGTAAAGCCCAAAAGGCAGCATAATAAAGCTTTTGAGCTGCTGTTTGGAATCAACGGGGATAATTTTAACAGACATTGGACACTCCCGGCGAGCTTAAAACTCACCCAGTTTTTTGGAAACAATAATGTTCAAAACCCCCATCAGCAGGGCAATCCCCAACATAATGGGCACAAAATAAGCTGGAAGTTCACGTCGGTAAGCCGGAACTAATGAATAAAACACTTGAAACAGCACTACTGGTAAAATCACGATCAAATATTGGGCAAATCGAATCTGCCGAAACCGCATTACGAGTATCCAGGCCAAAACTGCAGAGATCAAAGTAGGCGTAAAGGCAAAATAGGCCACGAAACCCATGTAGGTAAAGATCCCGCGCCCTCCTCTGAAGTGGTTGGTAAATGGCAGGCAATGGCCGATCAGCATGCCCATCCCATAGAGCAGCATGATGTTATGGCTATATAAGGTGCCAAATCCCCTGATAAATCCTGTGCGGTCGATCAGCCTGAGAACCATTTCAACCACAAGTAAAAAGAGATATGCTTTGGCTACATCCATGGCGCCAACCAGAACTCCCATGGGTTTGCTGATATTGGTGTAGATGTTCTCGGTGTCGGCCAGGCCAGTGCCAATCTTGTATACATTAAGGCTGCGAAAGCTTTTGGTGACTATTCTGGCAGTGGAAAAACAACCGTAAAGGTAGGCGAGTAAAATGATCAGGATGGCGATCAGGTAAATCAAGTGGTTCCTCCATAATTGCGCTCACCAAAGATGGCTGAGCCGATTCGCAGCATATTTGCGCCTTCTTCCAGCGCGATAGCGTAGTCATGGCTCATCCCCATGGAAAGGTAGTCCATGCTTGTTCCCTGCATGGGATTGGTTTTCAGATGGTCGAACAAAGCCTTCATCTGCCTGAAAAGCGGTCTGCTTACCTCAGGCTCGTCCAGTTTGCCAATAGTCATCAGTCCCCGGATGTGCAAGGTGGAAAAAGCTGCAATTTCGGCAATGGCGGCTTCAGCGTCAGCAAAGTCCAGCCCGTTTTTGCTTGCTTCCTGGCTGCTGTTGATTTGGATCAGGATGTCCTGGGTGCGATTGGTGCGCCCCAGGGCCAAATGTAGCTTGTAAGCCAGATCCACTGAATCGATGGAATGGATGAGTGCCGGTTTTAGGCTTAGTAACTGATTGATCTTGTTGCTTTGCAGGTGACCAATGAAGTGGAAATGGTAGTTCTTTGAGCTAAGCATAGGCAATTTACGCATGGCTTCCTGCACCTTGTTTTCACCGATGTGCAGGATTCCCGATTGCAAGGCAAGGTCAATCAGCTCAACGGGATGCGTTTTGGTAACCGCAATCAGCGTGATTTCCTCTGAGCTGCGTTGACAGCTGCCAAGGATCCTGGCTATTCTTTTCTGAATATGGCTTAAGTTCTCGGTTATACTCATTTCAGCAGCAGCATCCTGCGTTCATAAGTTTTTCCCGAAACACTCAAGCGAGAAAAATAGATGCCACTGGCAACTACCTTGCCATTATCGTCGCAGCCATCCCACACCATACTGTTTATTCCGGTTTTTTGGCTGCCATTGATCAGATTGCGCACCTTCTGCCCTTTTAGATTATAGATTTCAAGCTTCACTGAGCTATCCTTCGCCAGATTGTAGCGGATTGTGGTACTGGGGTTAAAGGGATTGGGATAATTCTGTAACAGAGCTGTCTGGGCAGGACTTTGCACATGTTCATCATTTTCCACAAAACCCGTGGAGGCAAAGGACCCCTGACGCAAGGAACTTCCCCGGTATGTAGTCCAGGGAGCAAGGCCTTGGGCACTGCGTCTTAGATTCAGCATCAGGACGCCGTTGGAGTGTCCCATCACCAGCTTGGTGAGGTTATTTCCATCGAAATCCACCAGGCTGCCGGGAGTGCTTCCATTATAGGAAGTAATGAAAGGAAATCCACTTAGGGGGCTGCCATCATGATTGTATCCGTAAACACTATTCACATAACTGTGTAGCAGAATTTCATGCTGGGGATCGTCGTCCAGATTGGCAATCAAAGGCGGACAGCTAAAATTTACTCCGACGGACACAGGAAAGCCTTCCAGGTCTTGTCCTTCGTCGGTGATGGCATAAAGCACTCCGCTAAGCGATACCCCTACAATATCCATACCCCAATTATCACCGGTTAGATCGGCAAGGGCAAAACCACCTGCGATGTGGGTGTCGATATTTCTGGTGGCCAGGATGTTGCCGTTTTGATCAACAATATATATCTTTGTGGCTGTGGCACAGGCGATCTTTTTATTGGCGGTAATGGTGGGCGCACCGGAAATGGAACTGTCAAGCTGCAACGGGAAACCGGGTTTGATGTTTCCCTGGCCGTCTATCACAAAAAGTTTTCCTTGTGAGGTTCCGGCCACAATTTCAAAAATTCCGTCGTCATTGAAATCAGCTGCGGCAAGTTCACTGTGGAAAGCTGAGCCGAGATCGAGCGGGAACCCGTATGGGGTGTAGCCATTGGGCTGAACCACATACAGCTTTCCGTCCAAACCTCCTGCGATAGTTTCGTTGTAACCATCACCATCCAGATCGGCAAGCACGGGACTGAACAGAAATGCGGTATTGGCATGGTAACTGAAGATATCGCTGCCATTCTGATGCTTGGCATAGATATCTCCATTGCGGCTGGTGAAAGCAAGGTCGGCTCCTCCGTCAAGGTCAATTGCCCCAAAGGCAAAACTGCGGTTGATATTGGCATTGGCTGGGCCGTTGAAGGTGGAAAGCGTTTCGCCATTATTGCCTATATAATAGCCGTTGCCAAAGACATCCAGATAGAGGATCTCGCTTCCGGCTGCGGGTGCAAATTCACCAACCAAAGGAGCTGACTTTCCGCCATTCGGGGTTTCCCAGGGGAAGCGGTTATCAATAAGTGTAATATCGAAACTCGCGTTATAAGTCCTGAGGCCGGTGCTTTGTCCATTTTGGGGATGTTGGGATTCTATCACAACTCTAACATTATAGTTGCCAAAAGTCATATCCTGTGGCAATTGAAGCTTGATGTGCGTTCCCAGGGGGCTTTGTCCTCCAGGCAGGATTTGCGGGATGGAGATGCAGGAGCCGACGATCTCGATTCCTGCGGGTAAAGATTCGATCCGCACCGAAACGTTTTGAGCGCTTGCCCAGCCCATGGCATTTGAAACTACCGGGTAAAAACGGATGATTTCGCCGGGATTGATCGTGCCGTCATTGTCACCATCTTCGTCACTGAAACTATAGCTGTCCAATGTAAGTAACGGCATATTGGGATCAGCAGGCTTTACGGACAGGCTGGGATCGCCAAACAGCACAACTTCGTAATAGCACCAGCGCATTACATCATCGGAGAGAGCTTGATTTAGATTCTGCAGGCGGGAATAGGTAAGGGCGGCACCCAGTTGGGGGTGATTCTGCTGAAACAATCCGCGGAAGAACTGGCGGTCATAATATTCTGAAGCGCCATCGACGCTTCCTGGCATATACCATCCATAACGGGTATTGCCTATAAAGGTGTGCAGTCCGCCAGAAGCCGTAACCATATGTTCGGCGATGGATTCTGCATCTCCGGAAGTTCTTTGGTCAAACGCGGCAGGATAGCAACCCTGAGTGTAGAGAAAGCCGTATTCGGTATTTTGCAGGTTTTCGATGGTGTTGTTGGATTGCCCCATCAGGAAAAACTCATTGGCATGCCCCATGTGATTCATCAATCCTGCACCATTATTGATAGCGTTCCAAACACCACTTTCACTATAGGTTCCATCTCTTTGATACATGGTTTGGAGCAAATAGCTGTTTGGCAGATATTGTGCCACGTCATCCTTGTAGTCTCCACCCCAGGTAACGGGATTCATGTTCAGATTTTCACCGTAGAAAATGGCCAGGTTGTTGCTAAAGGTAGTGTTGTTCACGTAGTATTGGATTTTTCGGAACATATTGGAGAATTCAGTGTAGCTTTGGGCGGGAAAGCGTCCGATATGAACTTCCGGGATCAGATCGGGATTATCGGCGGTCTCTCCAAACAGGTTGTTTCCATTGGCATTCCAATTGCCGTCCAGATTGCTGAAATAGATGTCTACCGGCATCATGGGATCAACTGTGTCACCCACCTGGCCATAGGCACCGCGTTCGGGAACTATTTCATCATCTCCACCGAGGATTACGTATTGCAAGGGCTCAGAGCTGGCAGCCCAGGTTTGATAGGCGTGAATGATGAAGTTGCGGACTTTTTCGGCATTATCCGCTCCGGGATAGGAACCAAGGATATCTTCCATGCTGTAAATGGCATTGGAGACGCCAAGTCCGGAACGCCAGGAAGCATATTCGGCAAACCAGTCCATACGCGAATTATCGGTAATGATGATCATTTTCCGGGGAATGGAAAGGTCGATAATCCGGTTGGCAGGCTGCACATTGCGATAGCGGGAATATTCCTGATAACTGGAAGTGGTTTCAGGATTGCTGATCAGGCTGTTCAATGTATTGATTGTTTCGGCATTAGGGGTAAGGAAATTTGCCTGGTATTGGGCTTCGGAAGCTGCGAAATCACTACCAAGCTCAAGCGTAACCTCATTATTTACATAAAGTTGACGGCTAATGGGATTGTATCGGTAGGGATAGAGGTTGAAAAGGGCGATCTGGTAACCCCGATAATACTGGGTGCCAAGAAACTCCCAGGTTTTATCAGGATAAATCCTGTTTTCCAAGGGGCTGGATGGGCTTGCGGGAGCGATGAAATCAGGGCGGGGAGAGATCGGGAGTTGATTATTTGCAATGGGGAAATACGCTGCGTCCGAGACCTTTACCAGCTTTGCGAAATTTAACTCAGCGGCCTGATAACGGTGTCCGAAAGGCAGCAGAACCTTGAGCGGAATGTAGGGCAGCATAGGTTGTCCGGGAGTAAGGGTAACGGGAAGCTGGCGGTCGGAATCTTTCATTTGCCAGGCGGCAGGATCAACGTTTATTTTGATCTCGAGAGCTCCCAGGGAGATCATCACCAGGAGCATTATCAGAATAGTGCTTATACTTTTCATCTTTCTATCCAATTACGGTATTATTCTTTACGCAATTAAGCAAGTCTTGTTCCTCTATCATGGAAAGTCTGTATCCGTCAAGAAATATCCTCGAAAAATGGATGTCATCGACAGATGCATATCAATAAAATCTACCCCTCTATGCCATTAAGAGAGCATTAAGCGTGAAATAAGGGTGCGACGCTTAGTTCACGCTTAATGCTCTCTTAATGCATGTAGGAAAGGCAGGGCAAAGAGATTGCAATACACTTGATGGTGATAATTCTGGTGGGGAAAGCAAATAAAGAGCTTGACTAATGACATGAGCTAAAGAAAATGAAATCTTGTTCAAAGGGAAGTATAAAGAGAACCTATACAACAGGTTACACAAGTATAATAAAACGAGGTGGATCATGAAAAAATTCTTAAAACGCATCTTGGTGGCAGGTGGCATGGCTGCCGTTGGGTATCAGAGCTATAAAAGCTATCGTCTGTTCGTGGTAGCCAAGAAAGCCCGGGAAGAGCTTCCCCAATTTGTGGAAGAAAAATACGGTGAAAAGCCCCAGGTTGGATTTTCCCTAAGCGTGAATCTGGTGGTGCAATTGCAACTGAAGCTTACCTTTACGCCAGAATTTTTGCAGGCAAATCCCGAATTGGAAGATAAGCTGAACGAAGATATCCTGGAACGCTATCCTCAATTCAAGAAATGCCATTTCCAGCTTATGGTGGTGGATAGCTCGATGAGTAAGATCGATATCATCAAGAAATATAATCCCAAGATCTATGCCAAATTCGGTAAACTGATCGAGAAGAAGTTACAGGAAAAGCACGAAACAGAAGCCCTCGAAGAGCCTACCGATTAATATTCCTCTTTCCTGCGAAAGATTTCCCTTGCGAAAGGAAGGGCAGGAATCTCCCACTACCAATGAGATTCCGGGTCAAGCCCGGAATGAGGTAAGAACAGCATGAATCATTTCCTCTTTCCTGCGAAAGATTTCCCTTGCGAAAGGAAGGGCAGGAATCTCCCACTACCAATGAGATTCCTGGTCAAGCCCGGAATGAGGTTGACTTTGGACTTGCATGGCATCGAAGGGGACTAACAGTTAGGGGATTTGGCTTTGTTTAACCTGAGCGGTGGATTCCCTAATATAAAGAGGTTCCAGATCCGCCAGGTCTTGAGCTGCATGTTTATCTGGCAACTTTTCAGCCAGATAAAATAGCCCGGCTGCACCGATGAACTGATGTGCCGGGCTAAGCACAGAATAGTGTTGCCCTGTTGCTTTTAGAAGTGGTTCAAGCTGCTGAACGGCAGATCCGCAAAGAATATAGTCATCCAGTTCCAGTTTTCCCAGTTCTTCCGGTTTTGCCACTTGTGGAGAGATGAGTTCTTCCAGGTTCTGGTTATAGGCAGCGTAGTAAACTTCCTTCATCTTGGCATCGATCGCCACAAGGATATTTCGGCCAAGCCCGCATGCGCCAAGAGCTGCAAGCTCCAAGGACGAATAAGCATAAAGCGGGATATCAAGCCCGAAGGCGATCCCCTTGGCGGTTGCCAGACCTATCCTTAAACCCGTAAAGGAACCTGGCCCCCTGCACACATAGATAGCTTCCAGGTCACGCGGTTCGGCTCCACAGAACTTCAAGGCATGGTCTATGGAAGGCATCAGGGTTTCGCTATGGGTAATCCTGATATCAAAAAAGGCTGAATAAACCAGCCTTTCTCCGGTTGCCAAAGCGATCGAACCGGAGTTTTGGGTAGTGTCCAGAGCCAGTTTCAATTCCCGGCGCTCATCCAATCGTCGTAGAGTTTTTCAAAAATGAGTTTGTGTTTTGCCTCGTCAGCCGCCAAACGACGGAAGAGAGTAGAGATCTGCTCGTCCGGAAATTTTACGCTCATTTCGCTGTAGAGCTTGAAGCTGGCTTCTTCCCGCTTCATGGCTTTGATTAAAATGTTTTGATAGGTCATGTCGAGGGTTTCGGGATCGGCAGTGATGTATTCGCTGATCATCAGATTTGGTGTGCGTTGGATGTCTTCGGGTTTTACTCCGCCTTTGCGGATAGATTCGATTACCACAATGTGTCCCATTTCCATGGCTTCCAGTTCTTGCAGCATCTTTATCTGGTCGCTGAACCTGGCTACTTTTTGCAGTTCACGGTAAAATTCCACCGCTTCCTGTTCACGGGCAACGGCAAAGTCCAGGATTTCATTGAATTCTTGAGTAAGCATAGGGTATCCTCAATACACTAAATTTGGGTTTTGTGCTTTTTTAAAGGCACCGGGGAAGGCAAAACCCTCCCCGGTAAGATAGGGACAGATCAATCAAGCGGTTCGAACATATCCTTGCCGACACCGCATTCCGGACAAACAAAATCCTCAGGAAGCTGTTCGAAAGGAACGTTATCGTTTTCAGCAGGGTCGTAGATCCATCCGCAGGCGATACATTGATATTTTTGCATTTATTCCTCCTTGTTTGTTTTAGTAGGTTTCCAGATGAACTTCAAAATAGCTTTGGGGGTGATTGCAGGTGGGGCATACCTTGGGGGCTTCAGTTCCTTCGTGGATGTAGCCACAATTCAGGCATTTCCAGAAGACTTTCTCGTCTTTGGCAAAAACCTTCAGGTTCTTGATGTTCTCGTAGAGTTTGCGGAAACGTTTTTCGTGCTCTTTTTCCACTTTGGCCACCAAACGCCAGGACAGTGCGATCTCTTTGTAGCCTTCTTCCTCGGCGATGTCGGCAAACATGGGATACAGATCTGTCCATTCTTCGTGCTCGCCATTGGCAGCAAAATTCAGGTTGTTCATTGTGTTTTCAGGTGACCAGCCAACCGGATAGGTAGCCATGATATTTATCACTTCGCCTTCCAGGCCGTTTTTCAACAGGTGTTTAAAGAATACCTTGGCATGTTCCTTTTCGTTTTCCGCGGTTTCCATAAAGATATTGTAGATCTGCTCATAGCCTTCTTTTTTGGCGGTTTTGGCGGCATACACATAGCGCATGCGAGCTTGGGATTCACCGGCAAATGATTTCATCAGATTTTCGGCAGTGCGGGTTTCTTTGAATGACATACTCATCTCTCCTTTATACTTTCCACAGTCCATGCAGGTTGCAGTATTCCCGCACTTCCAATACTTTTTCCAGCTTTACGCGGAATTTGGCTTTGGGTTCATCCCCAGGTTTCAATTCCTTGCGATAGACTTTTTTCTCGGTTAGAACCTCGATGAAGGCAATATAGTGCTTCTCTTCCATGGGATGAGCCACACTACCCACGGAAACCTCAATCTTGTCGCCCAGATCGGTTACAATGGGAACATGCTTTTCCTTGGCAGCATCCACGGTGTTGCCTTCCAGATACTTCATGGGCTGACCACAGCAAACCAGTTCGCCGGCACCGGCAAACACAGCTTCCACCACATTGCCACAAAGGGGGCAATGCCAAATTTGACGCAGTGCTATCATTTTATCCTCCAGTATGTTAATATCATATTCCAAGATTGGGGCAGGGTTACTCTTTTGTCAACAGGAATTTTCAATCTGGACTATGGTTCGCTACTGGCTTGTGAGCTGAGAGCAGAAAATGTAAACAATTCTGGACGTAATCTCCGAAAGATTGACAAATTGAGCTGGTAAATTCTATTGTTTGCCGATAATCCTTGTCTGGGAACACTTTCGGGGTTGCAGAAAAAATACGGAACTCAAATCAGAAAAATACTTGACATTAGGAATAAGATGGTTAGATTATCTTCAGGGCTGGATAACGAACTTGGGAGATAAAAATGAAACAGGCAACGTTGTTCTTCGTGGCATGTATGGCAGTTTTAGGGGTGTCCCCATTTGGGGCATTGCAAGGGGCAAATCAATCAGAAACGCGCGTAGTTCCCACCTGGAGTTTCAGTATAAACCCCATAGCGCTCAGAATGTGTTATTATGACTACTTCCCTTGTGGACCTAAATCGAGCCCGGTAGAACAGATCACCTATAATGGGCAGGACGAATATTACTTGATGTATAATGAAAAACATACAGCAACCTCAAACTATTTTTTGCATCACGTGTTACTAAGCAATACTGGGTCTTATCTTAACTATGGCGGTCCTAATGCCGAAACAACCAGACCATATAATCCTGCGTTGAGGTATCATGAGGGAGATTTAAAACCAGCAATAGCGGTCATGGGTTACTTGTATAATCCTCCCAATCCCTCACAGCCCAGCGATATCTATTTGACCCATGACGCATTCATAAGCAATGTAACAAATCTGATCAACGACTTTTCGCTTGTTGTGGATAATCCAGTATCTCAGCAAAACCCCAATGGCTCAGCAGTAAACTCAATTTTTAATGATCCACTGTTACTTCAGTGCCAATCACCCTTGGCTGGCAACCGAAGAACCTATGTCCTTGGCAGATATACGGACGGATCACACAATAATCTACTGCGAAAGCCTTATATATCGTATACTGATTGGACAGAAGACATGATTGAAGTGGGCAGCAATTTGAGCTTTCAGCACTATACAATCCCGCTTTTGGAAAACTGGTTTTACGATACTAACAATCTACATGAATATCAATATGATGCCATTATTGGAAATTCGTTGTTTCCCGATCTTTTTGGCTACCATCGAATAAAAGATCTCAGCGGTTCCCGCATCTATGAGACTACCTTTGATTATGTGTCTTACAATCCCGAAACTGGTAGTCAGCAGTATGATAGCCATGATCTTAGCATAGAAACCTGGAATCCTCCCAGCGCTCCGGGTGATCGGACAGGCTGGTTCAAGGATGCAGAAAATAAAACTGCCCTGCTGAAGTGGCAAGTGGGGGATGCGCAGAATTCAAATCTGGCAAAAGGTGCCATGGGTAGCTTGTTTTATCCGGGAGTTTGGAACCTGACCGCTTCAGACGGGACTGAGTATAAGGACTTTAACTGCATCAAAGCAGCTGTTTACAGTCCCTTTGATAATAGCTTCAAGGTAGTGGATATCTGGCCTCAAAAAGCTCCCAACGATGAAGTTAACGAAAGTTACTGCCCTTGGGACACAGAAGCTCCTTATGGTGTTGTTGACGATTGGGTAGCCGTTAATGGGATTACGGATCTTAAAATGGCTCGTGATTGGAACTATCCGCATTGGGATGATAGTGCCCATAATGGATACATGACTTCCCTATACAATAACGTTAGGATGACGGACGCAAACAGCCATGGAATGATGGCTTGTGTTTGGCAAAACAGCTATAAAGCACGCAAAGCAAATGTGGATAATGATCCTGAATGTGCAGATTGGGAAAATGTCCCAGAGATATATATAAGCTTTTCACTAGATTATGGTGATCATTGGTCAGAACCGATTGTGCTGAACAGCATCAATACACCTGAACTGGCAAACGGTAAACCGATGTGGGTAATCCCCAATCATCAGATTAAATATCTCAGTACTTCGAATGACGGGAAGGTGGGAAAGCTGGGACTAAGCTTTTATGATGATTACACTTGGGGCTCAAATTTTCTGTCTCCACCCTATCATCAAACCAACGATGGGGGTAGGATTATGTTCATGGAACTTACCGTAAATATTCCGTATTTCACTCCTCCACTCCTGAAAAGAGGAGTAGTTCATGATCCATTTCCCCATGCCATTGTTGGGCCAAACCCCATACCTATTTATGCAGATATATACGTCAATGGCCAGGCTGCTGAACCAAGGGATATCCTGGCCTTACTAAGTTATGAGGACTTAGGTACCGATATAACCTGTTGGGGTAAGGTTCATCCGACTGTGGTTAATGGAATCTCGACTTGTGTCTTAAACGTTGAAAGACATATAGGAGCAGATAACCTCTATTTCATTTTTTGGGATTATGATTTACAGCATAGTTGGTCGTTTCCCATCTCTTTTGAAGTTTGGGATATCCCTTACCTTAGCTCAATGGAGGATCATTTGGAACTAATCGTAGGAACTTATCCCACTGTTTTTCCACCCTATCCCAATCTTGATTCCGGTTCTTACGAAGATTCTATCCCTGTTGAGCTGTTTTGTAACACTCCTCATGCAATTATCCACTACACCACAGATGGGAGTTATCCTAATCTTGGCTCGCCGATATATAGCGGCTCTTTCGAAATCCGTAAAGATACCACCCTACGAATGTTTGCCCGAAAGGGCGGTTGGACTTCAAGCCCCAGGGTTCAATATAATTACGATATTACAGGCGAGATAGCCGGGCTTCAGATCTCTCCTCCTTCCGGGAGCTACCAGGATTCTGTTTCCGTAACTGTAAGCTGTGTAACTAATTGGGTGACTATTCGTTATACTCTCGACGGTTCAGATCCGGATGAGAATTCCAATATCATGCGAGTCCCTTTCGTGCTTGGAAATTCGGCTCACTTCAAAGCCAGAGGATTCAGGGATGGCTGGCAACCGACCCCGGTAAGTGAAGCCTTCTATATTTTTCCTTCGGAGGTTACGGAGGAGTTTCCTTCTGCCAATGCCTTTATGGGTTTGTATCCCAATCCTTTTTCAAGCTATATATCAGCACAGATAGCTGTTGCCAGGGAAGATACTCCAGTTTACCTGAGGGTTTACAACCTAAAAGGGCAATTGGTGAAAACTATAACCAAAACCATATTAGACAGGGGAAACCAGATTCTGAAGTGGGATGGCAGAGATGAGACCAATGCACACTGCGGGAATGGTATCTATATACTGAATATAACGATCGGCAAAGAGAGCTATGTCTGCAGAGCAGCTCTGGTGAGGTGAACATTTCCTGACTGTGGCAAGAACAAGCATTTTGTAGAAGCTTTTCGTAGAATTTCCTTGCCAAAATCGTGGCCTTCTTTTTACTGCCTTAAAATGGTATAAATAGAACAAGGATTGGTAAATGAAACGCCTTGCCATATTGCTGCTGACGCTTTTTGCGCTTGCAGGATGCGTGCATTATGATGAAGAACTCTGGCTGAACCGCGATGGCTCAGGCAAGGCCAAAATACGTCTGGTGCACCGTTCCCCTTATGAGAACCCCGAAGAGATAATGCGCAAAGCTTCTCTGCCGGGGATCAGCCTGCAAAAGTATGCTATCCAGCGTAAGGGTGCCGACGTTATCTATACCATCCAGTTCAAATTTAAAAGCGTGGACGATTTTAACAACGTCAACGACCAACTCGGAGCCGCGGATTTTTGGGGTAAGATTACTCTAAACAAAGAACCCGGCAGGCGTATCACCTTCAAACGCAGAATCTCATTGGGTTCCCAGGAAGGCGAAGACGACTTTGAAAGTATCTTCAGCCAGATGCAAAAAGATGCTCCGGTTTGGAACTACAAGCTGCATGTGCCCTGGAAGATCGTATCCAGCAATGCCCTGCCTGAAAATGTGGATATGAATAACCGCACTCTTTCCTGGAGCTTCGATACGGGCAAGATGTGGCACCGCCAGGAAGTGATGAGTGTGGAACTCCGCAAGGGTTTTCCCTGGTTGCTGGTCGTAATAGGGGTGATCGCTTTTGCGCTGTTGGCTTTCCTGGTTCACTGGCTGTTCCGCTTTGCCAAAAAATCGCATTTTATGGAGAGGATCAGGCATTTGGGTGAATGACGGAAGGTCTCACCTGCCTAGGCTCTCACTTGTTTTGCTCTCACTTGCGCAACTCTCACCCCGTTAGTGTGCCTCAAACCAGTTTTTTCCCACTCCAATATCGGTTTTCAGTTCCACGATGCTGCGCCACTGCTCTGGCAGAGCGCTTTCCATGCAGCTTCTTACTATGTTTTTAGCTTCGGCGAGGGCTGATGAATGCACTTCGAAAACAAGTTCATCGTGCACTTGCAGGATCATTTGGATGTCGCTGCGTTTGTTTATCTGTGCATGGACATTTAGCATGGCGATTTTGATGAGGTCTGCGGCTGAACCCTGGATTGGCATGTTTACGGCAACACGTTCCGCTTCGCTTTTCAAGCCCTGATTCTTACTGGTGATATTGGGAAGGTAGAGCCGGCGTCCGAACAGCGTTTCGCAGTAATGCTCCTGGTGCGCTTTGAGGACACATTGATTGAGGAAAAAGCGAATGGAGGGGAACTGGGCGAAATAACTTTCGATGATGGCTTTGGCTTCGCTGAGGCTGATTCCCAGTTCACGGGAAAGCTTGCGCTGTCCCATCCCGTAGAGGATGCCGAAATTAATGGTCTTGGCAGCTCGGCGCTGATCGGAACTAACATCTTCCACTGCAACATTATAGATTCTGGCAGCCATGCCTTTGTGAATATCCTGATTTTGCCGGAAAGCTTCCACCAGAACTTCATCTTTACTCATCAAAGCCAGCAATCTGAGCTCGATCTGTGAATAATCCGCAGCCATGATAAGATGGTCTGTGTCCTTTGCACAAAAGGCTTTTCGGATTTCTCTGCCCAGTTCGGTGCGGATCGGAATATTCTGCAGATTGGGATTGGTGGAGGACAGTCTGCCTGTGGAAGTGACGGTTTGGTTGAAGGATGAATGGATGCGATTGGTAGTCGGATTGATCATCTTTGGTAAAGCGCTGACGTAGGTTGACTGCAGCTTGGTCATCTGACGGTATTGGATCAGCTGGTCGGCGATCTTATATTCCTCGGCCAGTTCTTCCAGAACGCTGTTGTCGGTAGAGAAGCCTGTCTTTGTTTTCTTGCGGTTGGGCAGCCCTTTTTCCTCGAAAAGCAATTTGGCAAGCTGCTGGGTTGAATTTAAGTTAAAATCATATCCTGCATAGGAATATATGCTATCTACCAGGTCTTTCAGTTCATGGTTGAGCAGGGCTGAGATCTCGCTTAAAATGCTGCAATCAATGGCCACTCCGTTCTCTTCCATTTTCTGTAAAACTCGGATGAGGGGTAATTCAATGTTGTCATAAAGGTTGGCCATAGCGCTGAAATCCACTTTCCTTCTGTAGATCGGATAAAGCCGCCAAACCGCCCAGGCATCCTCTGCGGCATAAATGCAGGCCTGTTGAGGATCCACGAGGTCGAAGGTAGTTTGGTTTTTCCCCTTACCGATCAGGTCGCTGATGGGGATCATGGTGTGATTCAATTCACGTAGGGCACAGGCATCCAATGAATAGCCATTTACTCCCGGGTCAAGCACATAGGCAGCCAGCATGGTGTCAAAAATAGGGTTGTCCAGGCTAAGCCCATGCCTTCCCAACACTGTGAGGTCATACTTTAGATTATGCCCGATCAGCAGTTTGCCTTGCAGGGCAGTAGCCAGATGGCGGATCACTTCAGGTAAAGAAAGATTTTCAAAGAGTTGGTGCCCAAGCGGCAGATAATAGGCTTTACTGTCTGATAAGCAGATAGATATGCCGACAAGATTTGCCAGCATGGAATCGAGGGAATCGGTTTCAGTGTCTATACTGATGATGGGGCTTTTCTTCAGTTCGTTTAGCAGGGACACGAAACTGTGGCTGTCTATCAAAACCGGTTCAAAAGGCTGATCTGCTACTTCTGAAACCACTTCTGGACTGCTTTCCGGGCTTGATTCAAAGATGTCATCCTGATATTCTTCCTGCTTAGCCGGTTCTGACTGCAAGGAGTATTTCTGCTCAATTTTGCGCTTCAGCGAACCGATCTCGTATTCAGCCAGCAAAGGTAGGGCATCCCTTAGCCGGAAAGGCTCGAAATGCAAATCTTCCAGGCTGTTAATCCTGATGGGAGCCTTGAGGTCAATGGTGGCAAGGCGTTGAGAGAGATAGGCATTTTCCCTTTCTGCGGCGAGTTTTTCTGCATAGCGGGGTTTGATTTTGTCCAGATTGCCGTAAATGCCGTCCAGGCTGCCATGCTCTTTTAACAGGGCTTCAGCGGTTTTGGCACCGATGCTTTTCACGCCGGGAATATTATCCGAAGCATCGCCAACCAGGGCCAGATAATCAACAAACTGGTTTGGCCAAACGCCATATTTGTCATATACTGCTTTGGCATCCAGCTTCACTTCCTTCATTGGATCGAGCAAGATGGTTCGCTCGTTCACCAACTGGCAATAATCCTTGTCGCTGGTAAAAAGCACGACTTCCGCTTCACCACTAAACCTGGCAGCCAGAGTTCCCAGTACGTCATCCGCTTCATAGCCATCCATTCCCAGATCAGGCAAGCCGATCAAGCGGAAGAATTCATGAACAGGTTCGATTTGGGCGATCAACTCATCCGGCATGGGGGGACGGTGTGCCTTGTAGGCTGCAAACATTTCATGTCGAAAGGTAGGTACTTTACGGTCAAAAGCGATGGCAATGTGTTCGGTCTCGGCTATCTCCAATAGATGCAAAAATGAATTTACCACTCCATAGATGGCGCTGGTATTCATCTTTTTGCTGTTGATCAGTGGATTCCTAATGAAAGCGAAATGGGCACGGTATAGTAGTGCCGTGCCATCGATTAGATATAGTTTATGTCCCAATGTGTTACTCCTTGTGTTCTTTCCTCATCCCGGACTTGATCCGGGATCTCATGTAATTGCAGGAGATTCCTGCTTTCGCAGGAATGAGGTGGACAATAGCAGGAATGAGTGCCCAGATTATTGTTCATTACTCAGCGATTCCCAATATTCCACGGCCCTGCGATGATGGGGAATAACGATTGACCCTCCCACCAATAGCGCTATGGCAAAGCTTTCCTGCAGTTCCTCGTCGCTGATTTCCAGGGCTTTGCACTGACCCAGATGATAGCGGATGCAATCGTCGCAACGCAGCACCATCGAGGCCACCAAGCCAAGCAGTTCCTTGGTTTTGGCGCTAAGTGCGCCTTCTGCGTAGGCTGCCTGGTCGAAGGAATAGAAGCGCTTGATATTCAGATTGGCCTTTTCCAGGGTCAGTTTGGTAAGGCGATTACGTTCCTGGTTGAATTCTCTTGGTTTCATGCTTGTGTCCTAATCTTTTCAAGGATAAGCCTAACCTGGTGTTCGCTAACCGGAAAGGGGTTCAGAGCCATATTACGGCTGGCCATGATCTGAGGAATGGCAGAAACGATAAAGGCTTCGGAAAGCTCCAGGGTCTTAGGGAAGGGAAGGCTGTTCAGCCAATCCAGAAACCCTTTGCGAGTGGTGTTCAAAGCGCTGAACAGGCTTTCCAATTCAGAACTGAGAGCCGGATAATATAGCTCCATAACCGCGTCCATGGCAATGGCATTAGCCAGACCATGTGGAACTCCGCAATCCGTGGTAAGCGGATAACCGATGGAATGTTGCAAGGTAGTGCTTCCCTGGGCGATCACCATTCCGCCATATAGCGAGGCTTGCATCAGCTTTTCCCGGGCAGACAGGTTATCCGGCTCATTTAGAATCACGGGCAGGAACTCCATCAGATTGGCAATTCCTTTGTAGATCAGAGGAAAAACCAATGGAGTGCGTTGATTGCTGTAAATGCCCTCAAGCAAATGGCTAAGTGCGTCCAGAGCAGTATTCAGGGTTACATTAACAGGACTGCTAAGTGTGTAGCCTGGGTCCAGAACTGCCAGTTTGGGGAAGGCCAAAGGATGCCCGAAACCAGCTTTCTTGCGGTTGGTGTAATCGGTTAGAACGCTGTATTGTGTCGCTTCGCTGCCGGTTCCTGAAGTGGTGGGAATTGCCACAAGGGGATAAGCCTTTTTAAAGAGCTGAGTTTGGTACAGTTCCTCTTGTTTCAGGTTATTAGCTGCTGCCAGGGAGATTGCCTTTGCAGCATCGATGGGGCTGCCTCCGCCAATTCCGATTACCAAATCGCAGTTATTTTCCTGAAATAGTTTCTTGCCCTGCATGATGCTTTCCAGACTTGGGTTTTCGCTGATTCCATCATAAAGTGTGTAGGCAGTTCCAAGTTCCCGCAAAATTTCCAGGCAATCATCCAATGCACCGCTGAGTTTTGCGCTGGTTTTGCCAGTAACAATCAGGGCTTTGCTACCAAGGTGGCTTAGTTCTGACCTGGCTTTTTGCAAAGCTTCACTGGCGAAAATGATCTTCACCGGACAGTAAAACATATTTCCTCGATTTTGGGTTTATCATTCAAATACATAATCGCCTACCTACCAACAAACTGAACAAAATCCGGGTTTATAAGTTCAATCAATAGAACAGGTGTATCCTTCCTACTTCATCAGGGTCAGTTTCTTCTTCAGTTCACCTCCGGGGAAGCGATAGCGCAAGATATATATTCCCGAAGCGAGGGGCGAGCCATTTGGATCTGTTCCGAAAAAGCTAAGCTGCGTTAGTCCGGCAGGCAATGCTTCATCCAGAAGGGTGCTAACCTTCTGTCCTTTGAGGTTAAATATCTCGGCAACTGCTTTACCTGGCAGAGGTTGGTAGAGGCTAATCATCGTGCTTGGATTAAAGGGATTGGGGTAAGCTGTCAGGTTGGCAGGACGGACAGGTGCAAGCCCATCAGCATTTGGTAAAGCAGGATCGAGCCATGGCAGCAGTTCCAGCAGCAGATCATGCACTCCGTCGGGTTGCATAAAGTAGAGTGGCAGGCCAAAGAGCACCAGGGATCCGCCGTTATCATAACGGAAGGCGAGGCTTTGTCCGTTGCCATTGCTGCCTGCAGCCATGTTTGCGGTATAGAGGCTGTTTGTTGCACCGCTGAAAGTATAGATATAGGGCAGATAGCCATTCCAATTTGGCAGGGTTTTGGCTGGATCAACCGTCAAGCTTGGCCAATTTGTGCCGTTAGCTGGATTTGCGCTGATCAGATAGGGAGAATTATCGTAGATCAAGGTAATTCCTGCGGCAAAGCGTTCCAGGAAGGCCGGACTCAGGATGGAAGCTGTTTTCCAGCCCGATAGCACCAGCTTTCCACCTCCGATTATGTAACCGCTAAGGGCGGAGAGATTATCCTGCAGCAAGTTCTGGGAAAAATCGTCGGCATGCCAGAGCACAACCTTGTAGCTTCCCAGGTCCGCAAGTCCTGGAAGGCCTTGGGAAGCGCAATCCCAGTTGTTGACGGGGGAATTCAAGCCTTGCAAGGCGGCTGCATAGAAGCTATCCACCATGGCATCATCGGGATTGATGTTAGCGCCGTTACCGTCTCTGGTTTCGTCCACCACCAGCAGGTTCTGGCTGAAATTGCAGGCGACAGGAACCACTGTAACGGAGGGAGAGGGACTGGAAAGATATCCGTTATGATCCCAAACCCTTAGGCGATAATCGTAGCTAAGTCCATTTTGTACTGTGTTATCCACAATGCTGCGCGGGCCGATTGGCGTGGCATTCAAGATCACCCAATCTGAACCGTTGCTGAGTTTGCGTTCCACTTGGTATCCCTGATCTATTCCATCGATAAACACAGGCCAGGAAAGCAGCACTGAGCCGTTGGAAGGCAGGCATTCCGTCAGTTGCGGTCGCAGTTCTGTAATGCCGTTAAGAAACGCCCAATCGTTGTAATTGGCTGTAACCTGTAGGTTTATGCCTGCTGTGCTATATATAAAATGGTTGCTGTGTCCGGTGGGCGAAGCGATCACCAACAGCGAATCGTTTACGGCACCATGGCTGAAGCGAAAAGGCACTTCCACGTGGAAAGCGGTATTGGTGGGGGAGTTGGTTTTGGCCAGAACCACCAGATCATCAATATCTTCGGCTGTCCAAATGCTGTAAGTAAGGCTGGGAATGCCAGAGCCGTAGATCCACTGGTTAAAGAACTGGTCGAGGTCTTGCCCGCTGATCAGTTCTGCCATGGCTTGAAATTCTGCAGTAATGGCATTTCCATGACAGTAGGTAGTGAAGAATTGCTGCAAAAGCTGGAAGAACTGGGCGTCCCCCATTTTCAGACGCAGCATGTGTAAAACCGATGCCGCTTTTTCGTAGGAAGGTGGCATAAAGTAGTTGTTGAAGTCGGGATCATAGATCGTTTGAGGGCCGGCGCTATTTTCATAGCTTAGATAATACTGGTGAAAGGCGGAGGTTACGTAGCTAACTGCAGTTTGCCATCCGAAACGGTAGTCTGTCCAAAGCTGTTCGCTGTAGGTGGCGAAGCCTTCGCTGAGCCATACATCCTTGAAGGTAAGGAAGCTGGCAGCGTCACCATACCATTGATGGGCAAGCTCATGGGCGATAGTGGGTTCATAGGCCTGGGTGCCGGTGATGATATAATTTCCCAGGGTGGTCATGGTTTGATGTTCCATGGCTCCATAGGTGCTCATGTTCACAGTGGCGTTGCCGTATTTTTCAAAGGGGTAATCTCCGAATTTCTGTGAAAAATAAGCTATCATGTCCGGCAAATGTTGAAAATCGGTGAGGGCATTATCATATTGGTTTTGCATTACAAAGTTCTTCACAGGCAGGTTATTCAGCTGAGGAACGGTTTGGTTTATTTCCACATAAGGCCCGGCGGTGATGCAAACCAGGTAGGTGGTCATGGGATGTTGCCCGATCCAATCGGTGGTGGTGGTTCCGTTTCCGTTGTTGGTGATCTGGGTTCTGATCCCATTGGCGGCTACTTTCCAATCGGAGCGCATGGTTATGTGCAAATCCACAACGGCTTTGTCCCAGGGGTGGTCATAGCAGGGCCACCAGTTACGGGCAGCGTCGGGATCGGAGATGGTAAAAACCGTATTGGTGCCAAAGATCATACCTATATGGTATATGTCACTGGTCAGTTGAGGAGTTCCGCTGTAAAATACCTGGGTGGTAAAGCCTTGTCCGTTAATGATATCGCAATTGATCACCAGGTTTTGGCCGGTATGCGTGAAGACCGCGGGACTGCCATTAACCAAAACGCTGCTTACCGTAAGGCTGCGTAGTTCGTAGGTGATTGAAGTAAGGTTGCTGGTGGCAATCACATTAGCCAGCACATTACCGGAAATCTGGTGAGTGGTGTCATTCACATTCAGGGTTATCACATATTTTTGCACGTTAAAGCCATGGGCGCTGTCGGCACGGCAGATTTCAGTTTGCCGGGGAGCAGGGCTTGCTTGGGGAAAACTGTATTTGCGGGAAGGGGAGGCATCCCAATTGGGAAGCGCGTGAACGGCAAAGCTGATAATTATCAGGCATAATGTGAGCCAGAGCTGTTTTAAGTTCGGAGTCATAACCACCTCGGGACTGATTAATTTACTATTCGATTTTACATGCAAATTTGTTTCCATTAGGCAAGATATTTGTAATGGCAGTTTGCATTCTTTCAAGTTTGTGGCACTGTGCAAGGAAGCAATAAGCGGGAATTAAGGGTGAATTAAGCGTCCGACCCTTAATTCACCCTTAATGCTCCCATAATGCTAAAGGGAACTATCAGTGACAAACGGCGCAAAATCACAAGCTGCTTGGATAGGCAAAGATAGCTTCCGTAAAGCACAGAATCAAACATTTCTACGTAATAGCTCCACCGCATTTATAAGCTTTAGTCTTCTGAGGGGAATAAGTATGCTTAAGAGAGTGAGGAGATAAGATACAGCTATAATCAGAAGGTAATCTGTAAACAGAAGTTTCACCGGCAGGGCGACACCCGTTCCATCACCCATGCTCAGTTTGATCAAACCGCTATGCTGCTGGATTATTAGCAGGATGCTGCCCAATCCAAGCCCGATCACAATCCCCAGACTGCACAAGAAAAGTGCCTGGAACAGGAAAAGCCCCTGAAGTCTATGGTCGGTGAGCCCCAAAGCCTTCAGCAAACCGAGCTCACGTTTTTTTTGAGAGATGGTTTTCAGCAGGTTACCCGTCAGATTAAAACTGGCGATTATGAACATAAACAGCATGATTACAAACATTATAGCTTTCTCAAAACGCATGGCGGCAAACAAGCTGGAATCGAAGCTGCTCCAGTCCTCTATCCGGTACTGAGGGAAATTGTTGATCAGGATTTGCATGGCCTTATGAGGTTTCATCCCATGCGGCAACTTGATTTCCAGATGGTCGGCTTCGTTCTGATAACCGGAAAAAAACTCAGCTACCGGAAACGAAACATAGCTGAAACTTTGATCGTATTCAGGCATTCCCGCGGCGAAGATGGCCTGAACCTTCTGGTAACGTACCCTGGGAATCAAACCGAAGGCTGTGGGAACTGTAAACATTGGCGAAAGCACTTGAACCTCGTCATTTAGATAAGTGCCCAATTGAGACGCCAAACCTGCTCCCAAGGCGATACCGGCTTCGCTAAAACTCTCTGCCTCGAGTTTTCCGGCCAGAATTCCCTGGCTGGAGTCTCCAGAGACTTGTTTGGCAGGTAAAAGCATTTCAGACACCTGGCGCTGCTTATCCAAGTCGATCCCGATGCATTGAGTTGGCAAAATTACCTGTCCCTGTTTGATCAGCAACTCGGTGCGAATCACAGGTGCTGCGCTGAAACCAAGCGACTCCATCTGACGAAGGATCTCGGGATAGTTGGTTACTGTCTTTCCAGGTGGTGCGCTTAACCTGAATTCGGAAAAGGTGCCCACAATTCTGCCCCGAATATCGCTGCGAAAACCATTCATCACGCTGCTAACGCATAAAAGCGCCAGAATTCCCAAACTGATTCCGGCCAGACTGAGATAATGGGCATGGCTTATCCCCCGGGATTTTCTTCCCATCAGGTATTTCAGGGCAAGGTAGCGAACTGCGTTATTTTTCATAAGGTAATCAGCCGACACAAATCCCCTGGCAGGGGGATGAACGTCAAGCTTTGTTTTTGGTTTGGTATAAAAATTGCGTTACATACGGCATCGATTGAACGACAAGGATAGTAAATAAACTTGAAAAAAGAGAGCTTCGAGGCCTTTCTAAGCGCAAATGAAAAGCGAATATACCGCTATCTGCTGACCCTATGCGGAAATGAACAGGATGCCCTTGACCTGGTGCAAAGTGTGTTTATCTCCGTGTATCAGCATTTGGAAAGGATCGAGGATAAATCTGCCCTTGCCTATACCTACAAAATTGCACATAATAAATGTATGAGCTTTTTGAAGCAAAAAGCCCGCTATATCCCTGTAGACCCCATTTCCTTTGGGGGAATCCCTGATCGTCCCGCAGAACCTGTTGCCGATTACAGCAAGCTGAACCAAGCCGTGGCGGAACTACCTGTAAAGCTGGCTGCGGTGATTCAGCTTCAGTATTTCGAAAAGCTTTCCTACAAGGAGATATCCGCGCATCTGGGAATAAGTGTGAAAGCCGTGGAATCGTTGCTGGTAAGGGCAAAAAGGATATTGCGTAAAAAATTGATGCAGGAAAAAGGATAGACCCCGGTATTAATATATGAAGCCCGCTGTAAACAAGTCAGCGGGAAATAACCAAAAGGAGCAGAAACATGAGATGCAGCAAAGCTGAACGCTACATTGAACTCAGCCTGGACGGCGAACTCGAATCCAGCCGCCAAGCAGTTCTGAACGATCATCTGAAAACTTGCGCTACCTGCAGAATCAGGCTTGCCAATGCCGACAAACTGCATTCTCAGCTTTCTGTGCCCAATCTGGTAGAATTCCCTTCCTGGGTGCATGCTCAGATCATGGACAAGGTGCACCGCCTGGATGACAAGCGCCCGGGATTTGTCCGTCGTTTCAAGCTTGCCCCAGCTGGAGCCCTCTTGGCAATCATGCTCAGTTTCTGGGCTGGTGCCAATGTCGGGATTACCGGTTATAACAAAACATTTGTAGAACCCACAACCACAAATAGCAGCCTGACCACCGCATCCAACGTGGAATTCGGTGAAAACAGTCTGCTGAATATCTGGTCTGAAAATGGAGACATCAATGAGTAAACGTTGGTTGATCGCTTTGCTCCTGATCTCGGTTAGTTTCAATCTGGCTGTGATTGGAAGCGTGATTTATCTAAGGCTGACCATGCCCTGCCCTCTCCCTCCCCGAGATGACAGAAGGATGCCTCCCCCTTCCCACATGAAACCTTTTATGGATAGAGATGCAGAGATAATGCAACTGCGTGACAGATTCGACGACACCAAGGAAAGCCTGATGCAGGAACTTTCCCAAGACCCGGTGAACGAAGCAAGAGTTAATGCGATCATCGATTCTTCGCTGGTGGCGCAAAACAATCTCGAACGCAGAATAGGCGAAAAGATCCTGGCCTACCGTAAAACCCTCAGCGCTGAAGAAGCCCGGGAACACTTCCTCCGCAGAGCAGAACGCATGAGACATGGTTCCCGCCACTATTTTCCCAATCAAAGACATAGGAGATAACCATGAAGAAACTAATAATCATCAGCCTAACCCTGATCCTGGCAAGCGGAATTCTGGTAGCCCAAAGATTTGATGGCATGCCCTGTAATGAACACGGCAAAGCCATGCAGATGAATCAAGCAAGACCCATGATGAAACACGATGGCATGATGAATTGCCTCGAAGAACTGAAGCTTACCGATGCCCAAAAGAACAAATTCGAAGAGCTGAGAGTAGCCTTCCAGAAAACTGAAAACAGCCTCGCAGCTGAGATAGAAAACCTTAGAATTGACATGAAAACCGCCATCAAGGCCGAAAACTTCAAACTGGCAAAAGATCTGAACAAGCAGATCTCTGCCAAAGAAACCACTCTCCAGGATGCCCGACTGGATTTTATGGCTGCCCGGATGAAAGAACTGAGCGCTGAACAAAAGCAAATCCTGAAAGACAACATGCGTCCCATGATGATGCAAGGCAATGGAATGGGACACAATTGCATGGGTCCCGGCATGATGCAAATGAGAAACAGACATCAGGACAACTGGGATAATTGTGACAATTGCAATGAAACTAGTTCCCCCAAAGATAACATGCCAAAAAGCAAATAAATATCCCTCCTCAGCAACACACAGACGAAGCCACGGGGCACTCCTCCCGTGGCTTTTTGTTTACGTCGGTTTGCAGAACCCAATTTTGCTGTAATATATCACATAGATCAACTCATTTGGAGTATGCGATGAAAAACCTGTTCCGAACAGATCTGATAGATAAAGAGCCCTCGATAATCAGCGTTCCTGTGCGCAAACGCATGATGTGTCTCAACGAAAGTTGCCTTGATCCCTATCAGGCCATTAAAGACAATTTTCTGGCGAGAATGGAAAACACCCATCTGAATCGCTACCTATCACCCTTAACTCAGGAGTTGAACGCCAAACTGGCTGATTATATTGGCTGTGGTATTCAAGAAGAGAATGTAGTTTGGGGGAACGGTGCCGATGACATACTCTATCATATCTTCCTCAGTGTTCGTGAAAACGTGGATGCCTTTGCCGTTAGCCTGGCACCATCCTACTTCGATTACAAGACCTTCTGCGAAGCGGTTGGCCTGAAGATCAAGTTCCTTGATTTGAACGATGATTTCAGTTTTAATACTGATAGGTATCTGGAGTTGGCCAGCCATCCCGATTGCAAGTTGGCGATCCTCTGCAATCCCAATAATCCTACCGGCAACCTCTTTCCGGATGCGCAGCTACGCCTGATTGTGGATTCCCTGCCCGATAAACTGGTTTTGATCGACGAAACCTATTATGAGTTTTCCGATCGCACTTTTGCCAGCGAACTACCCAGGTATCCCAATCTAATTCTAACCCGCTCATTTTCCAAAGCCTTTTCCGGGGCTGGCCTACGCTTCGGTTATGCCATTTCTTCTGCGGACAACATCAAATCGCTGAAAAAAGTTTTTACGACCTTTCATACCAGCATCTTGAACCAGGCTTTTGCCCTCGCCATCCTGGATAGCGTACCGGTATTCTGTGCTCAGGTGCTGGATGTGATAAAACAGAGGGAGGAGATGTATCAAAAGTTGAGCAGCCTGGAAGGACTGACGGTTTTCCCTTCGGCAACGAATTTCCTGACCTTCTCAACTGGGGAAAAGACTCCCAGGCTCTTTGAGTATCTGAAGGAAAATGAGATAGCGGTACGTGACGTAGGTGCACATCGTCGTTTGAAGAATTGCCTGCGTGCCACACTCAGTTGTCCTGAGGATAATGAAGCGCTTTTTCAGGCGATTCGTCAATTCCTGCTTGACAGAAAGCAGGCCAAGTAAATATTGTAAAAGATACATTATAATAAAGAACATGCAGTTCTGGGAGATAAAATGGCACTGCTTTTGAAAACTACCAGGTTCATTGAAAGCCAGATCGACGCTTTTCTGGATATTGTGAGTGACTCGGCCATGATGTTCCAGCTTGCCGTGGAAGATTATCTGCAGGAACGCTACGAGCAGTTCGAACAGCGTTTGGCACAGATCAGGGACAACGAACACAGGGCGGACGATCTGCGGGTAAGCATCGAAAGATTCCTCTACGAACGCACCTTGATTCCTGAAAACCGGGGTGATGTGCTGGCTATTCTGGAAAACACCGATGAGGTTATAGACAATATCAAGGATTCCCTGCTGCAGTTCTCCATTGAAAGCCCTCAGATCCCTGATGTGCTGGATGACCTCTGGCTGCAAACCACTAAAGCCTCTGTGGCAGCAGTTGAGCAATTGGTCTTTGCCGTGCGTTCTTTTTTTCGCGATCTGGCTGCCGTGAACAATTACATTCATAAGGTCTATTTCTTTGAACGGGAAGCTGATCACATTGGTGAGCGTTTACGTCGCCAGATTTTCAGCCTGGACATTGAACTCTCCCAGAAAAGCCAGTTGCGCTTTTTTGCCATCCACATCGAAAAGATTTCCGACTACGCTCAAGCCGTTTGCGACAGGCTAAGTATCTACACCATCAAGCGTCAACTGTAAATGATCTTTATCTATCTGCTCAGTGGTCTTTTTTTAGGCTGGTCGTTTGGGGCTAAGGACACTGCCAATATCTTCGGATCGGCAGTAGAAACCAAGATGATCAGCTTTAAAAAGGCTGCTCTGATTGCTGCCATTTTTGTAACTCTGGGAGCAGTTTTTGAAGGCAGTGGCCCTTCTCAAACTCTCAGCCGTCTGGGGGCTGTGAATGAAATGGGCGGTGCCTTTACAGTTGCCCTGGCCGCAGCAGCCACGATTACCCTGATGGTTCGCATCGGGATTCCAGTAGCCACTTCCCAAACCCTGGCCGGAGCCATTATAGGTTGGAATTACTTTGCGGGCAGACTCACAGACTACAGCAGTCTGGCAGCTATTGCCGGAAGCTGGCTTTTAGCTCCTTTGCTGGGGGCTGTCTTTGCCGCATTGCTGTTTTATCTATTTCGGGCATATCTGAACAGGGTTAAGCTGCATTTGTTGGAACTGGATATGTGGACTCGCTATGGACTGGTAGTGATCGGGGCATTCGGAGCTTATTCATTGGGTGCGAACAATATCGCCAATATCGTAGGTGTGTTTGTCCCGGTGAACCCCTTTCGGGATGTCGAGATTCCCTTCTTTGGAATCTTAGGCGGTGAATCCCAGCTTTATCTTTTGGGTTCTGTCTCGATAATCGTGGGTATCTACACCTATTCGCACAAGATTATGAAGACGGTAGGCAAGGAGCTTTTCAATCTTTCTTCGGTTACGGCTCTTATCACGGTCTTAGCCGAGTCAGTAGTGCTTTTTTTGTTTTCCTCAAAGGCTTTGCAAGGATTATTAATCAGTTTGGGATTGCCAACCATCCCCTTGGTGCCAGTTTCCGCCTCGCAGATCATTGTGGGTTCGGTATTGGGCATCGGCCTGGCCAAAGGTGGCAAGAACATTCGCTATAACCTTTTGGGGCGCATATCTTTGGGTTGGATAACAGCCCCCTTGATCGCCTTCCTGTTTTCTTTTGTTGCGCTTTTTATAGTCCAGAACGTATTTGAGCAGAAGGTTCAGCACAGCAATCGCTATGTATTCAACCGCAATACGATCACCGGAATCCAGAATGCTGGCTTAAAGACCAGGTATCTGTCCACCGTGAATGGACGTGGCTTTGAGAATGAACGATCTCTCTACCAGGAATTGCAGGCAACCGGGCATTACTCTCGCAGTGAACTGCTGCAAATCATCCGGATTACTGAAGAGTATCCGCTTGTGGTGGATACTGCGATTCTTGCGGAGAAGGGGTTGAGCAAACATTTGAGTCCCGCTCAGTGGGAAGCCTTGCAGAAACTGGAAGGCCGGCGATTCTCACATAAGTGGCAGTTAGCAGCCGAATTAGCCACTACCAAGGCTTGGGAACCCCGCATTGGGTTGAATACTGAAGCCGACAAACGCTATAATTCGGGGCTTGAAAGCCGTCTGGATATGCTCTATAGAAGTTTCTACAAGCCGGTGAAATAAGCGGATGAGCCCTTTTATCGAAAAGATTATTCCGTTGATTCTGGCTTTCTTCACTGGGATTGCTTTCAAGAAACTGAAACTGCTGTCCAAGGAAGATGCTCCTGTTCTTTTACGATTGGTGCTTACGGTAACCCTTCCTGCCCTCACAATTATCGCAATCTCCAACGTGGTTATCGTGGCTGATATGGCCTTGATCCCAGTTATGGCAGTGATCGTGGTTTTTCTGATGTTCGGCATTTCCAGTTTTGTGGGTAGGCGCATAAAGCTTTCAGGGCCTACTTTCGGCAGTTTCCTGGTAGGCACGATGATCATGAACACGGCCTATTCCCTGCCTTTTTTTGCCGCGGCTTTTGGTAATGAAGGCCTGGCCAGGGCATCGCTGTTTGACATTGGCAATACCTTCATGATCTTCACCTTCACCTATTTCAATGCCATTAAATACGGCGAGAACAGCCATACTGACAAGATCCAGTGGGGTAAATTTCTGCGTTTACCACCGCTATGGGCGATGCTGATTGCTTTTGTCTGGAAAGCTTCCTCTCTCCAGTTGCCACGCCTGTCCCTAAACTTCCTTAATCTTATAGGTCTTCCAACCGTCCCTTTGGTGATGATTGCCCTGGGTTTATACTTCGATCCCAGTTTAAGCAACCTTGGTAAGGCTGCGATCGGTATCTTTATCCGCATGGGGGTAGGCCTGGGAATTGGGATCGCCCTGGCAGCAATCTTTGGCCTTCAGGGAATCACCAGAACGGTTGTAATCGTAAACTCCGCCCTGCCGATCGGCTTTAATACACTTATCTTCGCAAATCTTGAAAATATGGATCGGGAGTTTGCCGCCACCTTGGTTTCCATCTCGATCTTTATCGCTCTGTTCTATATTCCTCTGCTCATCTGGCTGTTTAGGTAGGAAAGAGTTTTTCCGGTTTTTTCGGATTAGTATTGCTGGTAAGGGAGTGCCAGGGCTACTAACAAGAGCTTGTTTCCTTGCTCCCATGACTCTTAAATCTCTCGTCCCAAATTGTTTTTGCATAGCCCCGACTAAAGGATTATCCTTATAGTATAAATTGAGTTGAGAAAATCTGCCCTTAGAGATAGTTATCCAAGTCTCGGGCTAACCAGAAAAAGCAAGTGGAGATATTTGATCTCCGAATTCGGGAGTTAACATGATAACGTTTTCTATTTTACATTTAGACGATGATCTGCTGAGAAACGCCCAATCCATCAATCAAACAGGTGCTTGGGAATATGATCCTAACAGCAATACTATGCTTTGGTCAGAACAAACCTTCAGTATCTTTGGGCTAAACTCCTCTCAGGAACACAAAAATGGTGAAGAGCTTAGCCGGCTGATCAGGCAATGTTTCTCTCAGCAACTGCAAGCAAGAATCGACACTGCTGTAGGAAATTGTTTGCACAAAGGGATCCCTTTCAAGTTGGATGCGAGCATAATAAACCTCAGTTCGAAGCCGGTTTCTGTGCGTATTTCTGGCCAATCTTACGGAAAGGATGATTCTTCGAGAAAGATCCTGGGTTCTATCCAGGATGTAACGGAGGATAAAAAGGCAGAACTGGAGCTTCGCAAACTTCGGGAAAAGCAGCAACAGACTCAGAAGCTGGATTCCATCAGCCGGTTGGCAGGAGGTTTGGCTCATGATTTTAACAATATCTTAACGGTAATCTTAGGCTACACCGAAGAAATGCTGGAAACCACAGATGAGCATGATCCTTTCCGCAATAACCTGGAAGAGATTTCCAAAGCATGCCAGAAGGCGAGTTTCCTGGTACGGCAGTTGCTTACCTTCAGCAGTAAAAGAGGAGGGGTAAAACAAGTGCTTGATATGAATCTCTGGCTTCAGGAAAAGCAAAAGAACCTTGAAAGCATTGTGGGACAATCCATTGATCTCCATTTACTGCTGGACGATTCCTTAGGCAAAATCAAGGCAGATCCACTGCAACTTGAGCAGATTCTGCTCAACCTATGCATCAATGCCAGAGAAGCCATGTCAGAAGGTGGAAAGCTTACCTTGAGGACATATAACCTTGTTTCGACATCAGAATTTTTTCTGGCAAATCCTGACATTATCAAAGGCTCCTACGTGGTTCTCGAAATCTCCGATACCGGAACCGGCATGGACCAGGAAGTTATGGAACACCTCTTTGAGCCATTCTTCAGCACTAAGACACAGACCCGGGGTGCTGGGCTCGGGCTGGCTGCGGTTTATGGCATGGTACAACAGAATGGAGGCTATATCAGGGTAAGCAGCGAGGTGAATCTGGGCAGCAGTTTCAGCCTTCTCTTCCCACAAAGCAAAGAAACTCCGAAAGAAAGTGAGTTAGAGGCGAATCCCATCCATGACGGAAAGGGAAAAAGCATCCTGGTAGTGGAGGACGACGACTCCATCAGGGACATGATCTGCAAGATCCTCAGCCGTCAGAACTATCGGGTAAGTACAGCCAATGACGGCAACGAAGCTGTTATCATGATCAAAGAAGGTGGGGTGAAACCCGATCTGGTTCTATCTGATGTGATCATGCCGGGGCTGAATGGAATGGATCTGGCAGCTTTATTGCCCAGACTGACTCCCGGAGTGAAGGTCATGCTGATGAGTGGCTTCAACGAAAGGGTTATCTCTCAGCATGGAAAGCTCGATCCCAGACTGCCCTTCATGCAAAAGCCTTTCCGTAAGGGCGACCTGGAAGCCAAGATCAGGCAGGTGCTGCAGGAATAGTTGCCTGGTTTAATCAAAGAGGAATGGTTACCAGGATTTAAGGGATTATAGGGATCAACACGGATAATGGGAATACGGATTTACACGGGAAAAGAATAGGAACGCGGATAGACACGTAAAACATAGAGGAGTCAACCACCGAAAACACCCAAATCACCGAAGATTGGTTATGCGGACCACACTAATAAACAGGGCTTCATTAAAATAGGACATTTCAACTTCGTTACTCCATTACTTTCTTACCTAATCCATCTACTCCTCTGTTTTTCTCCGTGCGAAAAGAAAATGCATGCAGATTCTCAATACTAATGCGTTTATCAATCACTTTTCTGTGCTACATCACTCCCCAAATCTCTTTTGCATAGGCTTTTATGGTTTCATCTGAGGAAAAGCTTCCCATCGCTGCAATATTGGCCAGAGACATTTCATTCCATTTTGGTTTGTCCTGATATGTCATAACAGCTTCATCGCAAACCCGCAGATAATCCTTGAGATCGGCGATCAGACAATAGAAATCTCCCTGGTGGAGGAGCAGATCGGTTAGTGGACGGAAAAGGCCAGGATTCACGGGACTAAGTTCTTCAGCATCGATAAAATCGAAGATCTCCTTCAGCTCAGGATCACTATGCATCATTTCATAGGGATGGTAGCCACTGGCTTTCAGGTTTTCCACTTCTGCAGCGGTCATGCCAAAGAGGAAGAAGTTATCGGCTCCACAGGCTTCGCGCATTTCAATATTTGCTCCATCCAGGGTTCCGATAGTCAGAGCTCCGTTCAGGGCAAATTTCATGTTGCCGGTTCCAGAGGCTTCGGTTCCCGCGGTTGAAATTTGTTTGGAGATTTCAGCGGCGGGCATGATGCGTTCGGCCAGGGTAACCCGGTAATTCGGTAGAAATAGCACAGAAAGTCTTTCAGAAAGCTGCTTATCATGCTCAATATAGCTGCTGAGGGCAGTGATAAAGCGAATGATTAGTTTCGCTTCGTAATAGCCGGGAGCAGCCTTTCCGGCGAAGAAAAAGCTCTGGGGAAAGATATCTTCGCCGCGTTTTATTCTCAGGATCAGATGGATGATGCCCAGGGCGTTTAAAAGTTGTCGCTTGTATTCGTGAATGCGTTTGGCCTGAAAATCGAAGATGCTGTCCGGATTCAGGATTTTTTTGTGCGTATCTGCCACATAACTGCAGAAATCCTGTTTGTTCAGAAGCTTGACCTCACCCAGGTCTTCCAGGAAAGTTTTGTCGTTCCGGTATACTTTCAGCTTTTCCAATTGCATCAGGTCGTTTTTCCAGGCAGGACCAATGGCTTTGCTGATCAGATCGGTCAAACGTGGATTGCAGAGCATCAGCCAACGCCGTGGGGTTATCCCATTGGTTTTGTTATTAAAGCGCTCTGGGAAAAGGCTATAAAACTCTTTGAAGACATGTGTTTTCAGCAGTTCAGAATGCAGAGCGGAAACTCCATTGATGCTATGTGAACCCAGGATAGCCAGATTTGCCATGCGCACACTTTTTACCGGTTCTTCCTCGATTATTGACACCTTACGGATCAGTTCCTGATCGGGGAAGGCATTCAGGCGCAGGTGAGACAGAAAGCGGAAGTTTATCTCATAGATTATTTGCAGATGCCTGGGGAGTATCTGCTCAAAGAGGTTAAGCTGCCATTTTTCTAAGGCTTCGGGCAGGATCGTATGATTCGTGTAAGCCAGAGTTTGTTGAGTGATATCCCAGGCGATTTCCCATTTCAAATTCTTTTCATCCACCAACAGGCGCATCAATTCTGCCACGGCGATGGCGGGGTGGGTGTCGTTCATTTGTATGGCAGCTTTTTCGGGCAGATTCCTGAGATCATTGTCTTTTTTATGGAACCGGCGTAAAACATCCTGAAGAGTAGCGCAGACAAAGAAATACTCTTGTTTAAGTCGCAATTCCTTGCCTTGCATTTTGTTGTCTTTTGGATACAGCACTTTGGAAATCATTTCGCCGTGGTTTTTATCCGCCACTGCTTGAACGTAATCACCTTCGTTGAAGTAGCTTAGGTTAAAATCACGGCTACTCTTGGCGCTCCACAGTCGAAGCGTGTTTACATAGTCGTTTTGAAAACCTGGAATCAGATAGTCGTAAGCCATGGCCATCACCGTATCGGCGGGAATCCACTGGCTATGTTTATTGCCCTCATGATCCATCGTTTCCCTGGCATATCCGCCAAACTGGACGGGGAACAGCCTTTCGGGGTGCCCAATCTCCCAAACAGAGCCGTAACGAAGCCAGTTGTCGGGTGTTTCGATCTGTTCGCCATTTTTGATGTGTTGGAAAAAGATGCCATATTCATAGCGGATGCCGTAGCCGAAAGCAGGGATTCTAAGGGTGGATAGTGAATCCAAAAAACAGGCCGCTAACCTTCCCAATCCTCCGTTTCCAAGGCCTGCATCCCATTCGAGTTCGCTGACTATGCTGAGGTCATAACCCATTTCTTCCAAGGCTTTCTGGCTCTGTTTGGTGATGTCCAGGTTCAGGATGGCGTTATTCAAGCTGCGTCCGATCAGGTATTCCAAGGACAGATAGTAAACTCTTTTACGCTGGGCGGCATATTCCTTGGGTTGGGTTTTCAGCCATTTGTCCAGTAAAATGTCCTTCACTGAAGCGGCAAAACTGAGATAGCAGTCCATCGGAGTGGTGGAAAACTGGTCCTTGCCTTGTGTGTATTTCAGATGGTAAATAAAACGGGTAACGATATTCTCGGCACTGTCCTGGATCTCGGTGCGGGAAATCTTTTCTTTTAAAGCGTCTTTCATCTCATCCTCCCCAGACAGATTCTAACTAACAATCTAAGTATTTTTTAGACAAAGACAATCACTCATTGGCACATCATTTTTTCACAACTCTGAGGTATTTCGAGAGCAATAAGCGTGAATTAAGCGTCGGACGCTTATTTCACGCTTATTGCTCCCATACTGCGAGGCAGATGATGGGGTGGAACTACGCCTTGTTTTCAAGGTATATTGATAAAATAGGATTTCGAGAACTTGCAGAGAAGATATATCCAGTCCAGGAGTAATCCAATAACTTTACCAGTGTGTTTTCGAAGCTGATATCCATCCCACCTAATAAGAAAAGTGTTGCATACCTTCACCTGTAACAATGATTTGAGATCTATCTCAAGCACAAATCCAGATGGGAGAAAAACATGTTACAAAGTAAATCCCTGGTCAAGCAATGGATAAGGAAAGGTGATTTTCTTTATAAGTTGAATATGATTCTCTACTTCAGGGTAGTGATAAGAACCTACTATACTCATGTTTTTCCGGTTGCATGATCTCTGCGGCCAGTCCTATCCCTTTAATAAAAGCGCCAAGCTTATGTAAAGCGGGATATTCTGTATAGAAATGCCCAACGTCAATAATTGGGATGCGGCTGTCCAGGAAAGTATGATAAGTTATGTCTCCACTGATAAATATATCAGCTTTGGCACTTGCCGATCCCAGTAAAGTGCCGCCCGAACCGCCACAAAGGGCGATATTCTCTATAGGTGAATCCATCGCTCTCCCGGCAGTCCACAGCTTGGTGTGCGGACAGCCCAAAGCCTCTTTCACTCTTGTGGCAAGCTGCTGCAAATTAAGAGCTTGCTCAGCTTTGCAAACCAAACCCAAGCCATAAGCCGGATTGGAGTTGCTCACCGGAAAGTGGTATAGCGCTGGAGTTTCATAGGGATGAGCGATTTTGATGGCTTTCAGAACGTTGTGGAGTTTGAATGAATCACACATGAATTCCAGGGCGGTTTCTTGCACGGAACTGCCTTCAGGCTTCCTGACAAAGGGATTGGAGCGTTCTTCAACGCTGAAATGGCCTGTCACCTCGTGCTTGGTTGCACAATTGTGATAGCTGCCGATCTTTCCGGCTCCGGCGTTCCAGGCTGCTTCGCTTATCCTGTCTTCGTGTCCCACAGGGCAATAGACCACAAGATGTTGATATCCCGCACCGCTTTCTTCTGTCAGCCGGTCGATCACGGTGAATCCCAATGCTTGAGCCAGGGCATGATTTACGCTGTCCTCCGCCACATCAAAATTCGTATGAAGGCTTATAACCGCAATACTATTCTGGATTAGCTTGATCAGTAGTGGGTCGGTAATGCTTTTCTGGGCCTTAAAAATCAAAGGATGATGGCTGAGGATAAGCTGACAACCCTTGGCTATGGCTTCCTCTACTGCGGTTGGCGTAACGTCAAGCGTTACATATACTTTGCTAACTTCCCAGTCCCTCTGTCCCACCATCAGACCTACGTTGTCCCAGTTCATCGCCAATGTTGTTGGGGCAAAGTTATCGATGCTACGCATTATTTCGTGAATCTTCATTTCGTTCCTTTCCAGTTATCACTTGTTTGTCAATCGGTTATGCCATCAATGTAACAATCTGGTTCTCAGCCCGAATATATGCATGATCTGCTGTTTGATAAATCCGGCTGGTTTGCAGACATTCTCTTCACAACTGAACCAAGTATAGTCAGTTTACTTGTTGTCATATAAGGTAATCTGATTGTGAAGAATTGCCAGCCTATCATGTTTTGCTCTCGCAAAGGATTCTACATCAATAAGTAGTAAACGTAGATATGAACGAGCTAATGGTGTCTGGGGTAGTAAAGCTATTTAAGATGGAGCTCTCCAAACAGAAATGGGAATCGAAATATCGCTTGACATAATGTAGCACGCAAAATATGTGAGAAAAAATAGCTGACATGATTGTATATGAAGTTTAGTAAATATTACCAAACCCTATTGAAGTGCTAAGCTTAACATATATGCCCCAACAAAACAACAGAACAGAACGAGAACCAGATATTACAACGTGAAAACAGGAGTATAAAGATGCAAAAGACATTCCTAGGCTTAATTCTGATCTTGATAATCGCTGCAAACCTGAGCAGCATAACAATTCACTCCACCGCCTCAGGTGGTAACTGGACCGACCCCAATAGCTGGATTGAACATGTTGTCCCCGATAGCACCATGGATGTAGAGATTGGTTCGACAATCAATGTGAATGGAAATCGCTACTGCAAATCCATAACGGTTCTTCCGGCGGGGACACTGCAGACCAATGGTAGCAGCTACACACTATCAGTTACCGGCAATTTTATAAATCAAGGGATCACGTGTAATGGTTCTTCATATTTTTTCATCAGTTTGATGGGCAACCTCACGCATCTCTCCGGCACCTTCTCACCCTACAGGCTTACCTTGATTGGCTCTGGCAACCAGGTTATTACTCAAGCTGAAGCTCTGACTTTTAACTGCTATTTTCTGAGCAGCAAATCCACAGGCAATATTCTATTAGGCAGCAGCTGTATGTTCAGCGATAAATCATTCGGACTTGGTGCTACTTCCCTACAACTATCCGGCTACAAAATCTCAAATGTCGGCTTATCAGGCGGTTCTATAGTGGGAGGCGGAGATTCAATTATCGATAATGTTAGCCTTTCATCGGTAACTGTCAACGATAGCATTCAGGTCAATGGAGTAGTGAACACAGTAGATGGGGCAGTAGTTTTTA
>CAZNGW010000018.1:37343-42404 GCA_964572925.1 uncultured Candidatus Cloacimonas sp.
TTAATGGTTTAACAACAGTAAACGGGACATTACAAAATAGCGGTGCTAATGGTAGTCACACTGTCGTCATGAATGGTGATCTGATTAACTATGGAACGGTTACATCAAACCACTATAACCTTTACATCTCGTTAAGAGGAGATTTGTGGTTTTATGATGGGACTTTTACACCTAATAAGATTACTTTCTCAGGTGTGGAAAACCAAACGATCTCGCAAGGAGATTCGGTTGTGTTCAATTGTATATTTGAAAACAGCAACCCATCAGGAAGTCTGGTGTTAGGTACCAATCTCTTGTTTAATGGAAATACCTTTTTTCTAAACCAACACAACCTTCGCTTGGAGGGTAATACGCTTAAAAACGCTGTATTAACAAATGGTTTTATCTATGGAGGAGGTAATTCTTCCATTTACAATGCCACCCTATCAACGATTACTTTTTATGATAGCATTCAGGTCAATGGAGTAGTGAACACAGTAGATGGGGCAGTAGTTTTTAATGGTTTAACAACAGTAAACGGGACATTACAAAATAGCGGTGCTAATGGTAGCCACACTGTCAGTATGTATGGTGATCTGGTTAACTATGGAACAATTACTTCAAATGTATACAACATATACATTGCACTAAAGGGTAACTTGACGAATATGGGCAGTATAGCTATTTACCGGCTATTTCTAACAGGAGTTGGCCAGCGGACCATCAACTTGATTGCCAGCCCGGCAGCTACCTTCAGCATAAACTACACTGAAGTACAAGGCAGTAATTTCGTGTTCACAGGCACTAACGTGATGACTGGATTTACAATAGCGAGCAATTCCGTCTGCTCAGTAGGCGAAAACGCCACCCTCACTCTGCCCAATGTGAATTCCAGCATCACCGGATCGATCAGTAATTTCGGCAGGATATCCTTGAAGCGCAGCACCAATACTACAAGCGATAAAAGCTATTATAACGCTGTCGTTCGTCCCAATGCCGATTATGCTGCCCGGGTAAGCAATCTGGCCGTGGAAACCAATTGCTATTCGATTCCCGGTTTCTTCCAGGATGCAGTAAAGATCTGGTGGAATCTGATACCTTCCCATGTACTGCCAAATCTTACTCTCAGCCAGATCGTATTACAATATAGTCCCGACATGCTGAATGGCTATTCACAGAGCGCTTTGGAAGTGGTTCATTCCTACGATGGCATCAGCTGGATAAAGCTAAACTCTGCCGTGATCGACAGCATAAATCATAGAGTGACGGTTAGCAATGCCCCGGGAATGGGCTATTATGCCTTTACTAAAACTTCCCAGGTTTTCGGCAGGATAGTTGGCTACAACAATCCCGGCACTGGCCTGGCCAATGTGATGATTACTCACGGTAATCAATACAGCATTACGCAGACTAATGCCAGCGGAAACTTCAGCTTCAATATTCCAAACTATTATGGTTGTTCGGTAGTTTTCAATAAAACCGGTTATAACCCTGTTTCTCAAACCTTTAGAGTGTGGGCCAGTGATGTGAATGTGGGCGATGTGCTCCTACCTGAAGAGCTTAATACTCCGGATACTTTCACAGCCGTCCAAAACAACCTGGGTACTTCCGTTGTGCTTAGCTGGGGCTATAACACAAAAGCCTTTGGAGCGCAGTTCCATAGCGCCAGTCAAAACCCGGATCAAAGGGAATTTTCAAACTATTCTGTATATCGGTTCTTATACGGCGAGGAAAGCAATAATGCGGTCTGGACACTGCTTTCCACGCAAACTGAGCTTGGCTACACTGATCTTGCTTGGGCAAACCTGGCATTTGGTGTTTACCGTTATGCCGTTATAGCAAATTACAGCAATGGTAGCTTTTCTGAGCCTATTTTCTCGGCACAGGTTCAGCGTCGAGCTTTCAATAATTTGGAAAACTTCGATTCCCCAAGCTTGCCTGCCGGCTGGACGGTTCAACATTCAGGCTCAACTACTTTCCCCTGGACCCCGGTTGTGGATGCAGGAACCGACTATAGCCTGAAAGTTCTGAACACCGTGTCCAATACTGCCAGCGAGAAGCTGTTATCCCCTACTTACAATTGCTCCCGCTACCAGAAAATACAGGTTTCATTTTGGCATAACTATGTTTCCAATACCAATTCTTCGGCTATCTTCCAGATTTCCACTAATGGCATCACTTGGACGAATATTCAAAACTTCGCCGCCATAGCCGATAGCGGAAATAAGGTTTATGATATATCTGTCCTTGTAGCAAATCAAAGCAATGTCCGTTTCCGCTGGTCTTTCACTGCCACTTCCTCTGCCACCAATTTCTGGAATGTGGATGATTTTTGCTTAAGCGGTTATACCCCGGTAGCTGTGTATTTCGCCAAGCCCTATCCGGACACAGAACATCTTGATTGCCATTCCAGAGACTTGAATATTGGAATAATGGCCATAGACGATGAATTGATAAATGCGGCCAGTTTGCAATATCGAATCGATGCCAATGGCAATGGTAGTTATGATCCCGGTGAAACCTGGATTCCCATTTCCGGCTACCAAGACAGCCAAATCCTGGAGATCAGGGTAGCAGCTCAATATGCGGTGGACGGTAGTAACCTGAAATATGAATTCAAAGGCGAAGACCTGGCCGGAACAGGCTTCAGCTACAGCGGCAGTTTGCATCAAGATGGCATAGCGGATGATTATCACGTAAATATCGACACTGCTGCACCTTCTGAGGTTACTGATCTGGCCGCTACATCAATTTCCACTTCCGAAGCAGTTATTAGTTGGACGCCCATAACTGATCTTGATTTTCTGCGTTATGAGCTTTATATCTCTAAAACAAGCAATGTAGACCTGAGTGATATCTGCTGGCTGCCTGCCGACAATCCTGCTTTGGGGATCAGGACTACGGACTCGTTAACGATGAACAGCCTCGAATTGAACTGCTATTATTGGTTCGCCATCAGAGCTGTGGATAGATATGGAAATGCCTCAGATTTATCCTCTTCTGTGATGCTTACCCCCCTTAGCATTCCACCGGCTATCAGTGCTTCCATACCTTCCAATCAACCCGATCCAGCCTGGCAAACTACCAGAACCGTAACCTTGGGCTGCAGTTTCTTCGATTATTATGGAGTAGAGAATTCCACTTTGAAATACCGTTTCGATATGAACGGCAATGGTGTTTACGATCCCAGTGAATCATGGCAGAATGTGCCAGAAGCTTCGATAGAACTATATCATCCCGGCTCTGCCAGTATCAATCCAGCTTCAAAAAGTGCAATGCCCTATGCTAACTCGCTAAACCTGAATGGCAGAGCGCTTGTAGCTGTCCAGGTGCCGGCAACTTTCAGTTGCGATGGCCACGAGCTGCATTTTGAATTCCAGGCGCAGGACATCAATGGCTACACAGGCTATAGTGGATTGAACGGACAAGAGGGCATTAGTGATGACTGGATAGTAAAAATCGATACAATTGCCCCAACCGCCATCGTCAGCCTGAATCAACCGCTGGTAACCGATACGGCTGTTGAGTTATCCTGGTCTGCCTCCTCCGATACCTATTTCAAGACCTATGAAGTTTACTATGCTCCTCATGCCGAAATCAGCCTGGCTGATAGTGTATGGAGCTGTCTTAATGATTCTCTGCTTGCCACTCAGGGTAATGGTAGCATAATAACTCAGATCACGGGTTTACTGCCGCATAACTTCTATCGCTTCAGAGTAAGAGCCATAGACCAGGCAGGGAATAGCACTCCGCTTTCCAATGAAGTGCACGCCTATTTCGGAGAGATTTCCAGCCCACTTTCCCCATCTGGCTTCATTGCCATCCGCCAAGGCAACGATCTTAGCTTAAGCTGGCAGCCGGTTGAGGAAGACGTATATGGAAATCCACTTAGCATAGATTGGTACAATATCTATGTAGGCTTTACGCCGGATTTCCCGGCAGACCAGGACCACTACCTGGATTCCTCGATCTCAACTACATACCTGCATACGGAAGTTTTCAGCTATCCTATCCAAAGCCTTTTTTACAAGATCACCGCAGAATATGGAATTGGATTTGAAGACCTGCCAAGCAGATTTTCCGCAAGTAAGCTCTTGGGACAACCAAGCATTATTGATAGTGGGCTAAAAGTAAATCCATAGCGATCCTGCAAACGAGATTTCTGTTTTTGCTTGACACAAAGGCAGGGCTTCCAGCTTATGCACTCAGAAATACTTCGTGCCGATAAAAGGTGCGGAGCAACTACTATAATTACAATGAGTGTATGGAGATAACTTATGACGTCAAAACTTTTTATGCGCAGCACATTTCTTATGTTGAGCATTTTGCTTGGTCTTGCATCCGGCCTGAATGCCCTGCCTCTTGCAGGTAACTACAGCGTAGGCGGCGCAGGAGCTGATTTTCTTAATTTTCAGGCAGCTTTGAACCAGCTTAACAGCGAAGGCCAAAGCGCTGACGTAAGCTTCATCCTGAATGCCGGCAGCTATGAAGGTCCCTTTATTATCAGCCGTCCCGGAAGTGAACATGATCTGATCATCACAGCCAATGGCGATGCGGAAGTAAACCTGACAAATCCATACTCAAGTTCGGAAAACAACTACATCCTGAAGATTAACAACAATTCCAAAATTCTGATCAGTAAACTGAAGTTCCTTCCTGCCGGAACTTATGCGCGCAGCATTGCAGTTTATGGAAACAGCGACGAACTTAGCTTTCAAAACAACGTTTTCTTGGGTGCTGCCAGCACTAGCAGTTGGAACAACGAAGCCATTTCCTTTATTGCAGACGGAAACAACGATTCGGACGACATAAGCTTCGAGCTGAATAGCTTTGTGGGCGGCGGAACGCATATCTATGCCTATCCCAATAGCAGCCTTACCCAGCATTCAAACTGGTCTTTTTGGGCAAATGCGCATACCGGCGGCAGCGGAGCTATATACCTGAAACAGGCAAGCGGCATAAGCATTCTGAGCGCTTTGATAAACGACTGCACAAGCGGAATCAGCCTGGATCAATGCAGCGGAGAACTGGAAATTGCCAGATGCAACATCTATGCAAAGACAAACGGCATCAATATTGCCA
>CAZNGW010000019.1:0-26122 GCA_964572925.1 uncultured Candidatus Cloacimonas sp.
TGGCAGTGGAGAACGGCTATCTGGAAAACGTGGACGGAGCGGATGAGCTGACCAGTAACATGTAAGGAAATCCCGTCTCTGACGGGAAAGGTTGAGCCGGCGTCCCGCCGGTTAAGAAAAGCCTTCGAGACGAAGGCTAAGCCTTGCCAGCGGGACGCAGGCATTCCGAAGCGGGACGCAGGCATTCCGAAAGTATGCATTCCAGCACAGTCATCGCAGATAGAATGTCCAAAAAACCCTTTTTGCTTGACAGGATTCCCCTGAATCAAAACAATAAGATAAACTAAGTTTATCCTGTTTACAGGGTAACATATAACCACTGTAAATAATTATATCATAGAGGTTTATAGATGTCCAACCGACCTTTCGAAGTTCGTCTCTCCGGAGAGCTGCCACCAGAACCAACTTTCGAACCCGGCATTCGCAGAGCCCCCGACCGGGGTTTGGAGCTTACAAAATCTGAGATCGCCCTGGCCTTGAAGAATGCCCTTCGCTATATCCCCGAGCATCTGCATGAGGCATTAGCTCCGGAATTCCTGCAAGAGCTAAAAAGCAAAGGCCGCATCTATGGCTATCGCTATCGTCCGCAAGGCAGGTTATCCGGTAAACCGATCGACGAATACAAAGGCACTACCCAGGGAAGAGCCTTGCAGGTAATGATCGACAACAATCTGGATTTCGACATCGCCCTTTACCCCTATGAATTGGTAACCTACGGCGAAACCGGACAGGTTTGCCAGAATTGGATGCAATACCGTCTGATAATGCAATACCTGGAAAAGATCACCGACGACCAAACTCTGGTGGTAGCTTCCGGGCATCCCTTGGGGCTTTTCCCCTCCCGGCCTGAAGCTCCGAGAGTGATCTCGACAAATGGGCTGGTAATCGGAAAATGGGATAACCCCACCGATTTCAAACGTTTAACTGCGCTTGGTGTGGCCAATTACGGACAAATGACAGCCGGCGGCTGGATGTATATCGGCCCCCAGGGCATTGTGCACGGCACCTATATCACCTTGCTGAATGCGGGACGCAAATATCTCGGAATTCCCCAGGACAAAGACCTGGCAGGCGTTCTATACGTATCTTCCGGACTGGGAGGAATGAGCGGCGCTCAAAGCAAGGCAGTGGAAATTGCAGGTGGAATCGGTATAATCGCGGAAGTAGACTATAGCCGCATTGAAACCAGACACAGCCAGGGTTGGGTAAGCAAGGTCTCCGCTGATCTGGAAGAGGTTTTCCGCTGGGTGGACGAAGCCCGAAACAGCAAAAAGCCACTATCCATAGCCTATTATGGAAATATTGTTGACCTCCTTGAATACATTGATAACCAGAACATCAAGGCAGAACTGATCTCCGACCAGACCTCCTGCCATGCCGTTTACGAAGGCGGTTATACTCCTGCAGGTCTGTCCTTCGAGGAGGGACGGCAGCTTTTAACCAAAAACCCCGTCGCTTTCAAAGAAAAGGTTGATCAGTCGTTACACCGGCACTATGAGGTAATCCGTAAGCTTAGTGGCAAAGGCTCGCGGTTCTGGGACTATGGCAACAGCTTTATGGCCAGTGTGTTTGATTCTGGAGAAAAGGGCATTGCCCGCAATGGGGAAAATACAAATGACGGATTCATCTGGCCTTCCTATGTGGAAGACATCATGGGTCCGCTCTGTTTTGATTATGGCTATGGGCCATTTCGCTGGGTTTGCCTGTCCCGCAAGGATGAAGATTTGCACAAAACCGACCTGGCAGCTTCTGAGTTGATAGACCCCCGGCGCAATGCCATGGACAGGGATAACCACCATTGGATCGTGAAAGCCGAGGAAAACAAACTGGTGGTGGGCACCAAAGCCCGCATCCTTTACGCAGATGAAGAGGGTAGGATACGCCTGGCACTGAAGTTCAATGAAATGGTTCGCAAGGGTGAAATCGGCCCCGTAATGCTGGGACGTGATCATCACGACGTTTCAGGGACTGATTCACCCTTCCGGGAAACTGCCAACATCAGGGACGGCTCAAACCTGATGGCCGATATGGCGACCCACTGCTTTGCAGGAAACATCGCCAGGGGAATGACGCTGGTTGTGCTTTCCAATGGAGGCGGGGTAGGAATCGGACGCAGTATCAACGGTGGTAACGGGATCGTTCTGGATGGCAGCCAGAGAATGGACGAAGTGGTGATGAAAGCCCTTTCCTGGGATGTGATGGGAGGGGTGGCACGCCGGGCTTGGGCTCGAAACGCAGGCGCGATAGAAACGAGCCAAACCTGGAACCAAAAGCATGCCGATAGCGGAGCGATCACAATTACCAGCGACATAGACGATGAAATGGTGGATCTGATAGTTAACAAAGAATTTGGAGCGTGAGTGATGAGCACTCCCTTTAACCGTTTGATGAAGCAAGAGGGTTTGAGCGAACAGGTGATTCGCACCTTCAGCGCTTATTATGGCAAGCTGAAGGCCGGCGAAAAGGGCTTTATCCCTGAAGCCGAGGTCAAGCCGCCGTCGGACAGCAATCTGATCAGCTTTGACGAAATCAAGGAATACCGGAATTCGCAGATGCTGAAAAGCACCCTGGTGATCAAACTGAATGGCGGTTTGGGAACGAGCATGGGGCTTTCCAAGGCAAAATCGCTGTTACCGGTGAAAGGGAACATGAATTTTCTGGACATCATCAGCCGTCAAGTGCTAACCTTGAGAGCAGGAAGCGGTTATGATGTGCTATTAATGTTTATGAACAGCTTCAATACTGATTCTGATACGCTGAATTACCTGAGCAAGTATCCTGACCTGGCGGGACAGGAACTCCCCCTTTCCTTTGTGCAAAACAAGTTTCCCCGCATCAGGCAGGATAACCTGCAACCCTTTGAGCACAAGGATAAAAACCAAATGTGGAATCCACCCGGGCACGGAGACCTCTATACTGCCATTCAGCCCTTGTTGGAAAAGCTGATCGCCCAGGGCTACCGCTATGCCTTCGTATCCAATGCCGACAACCTTGGGGCAACAGTGGATACTGCCATACCGGCATATATGGAAAAACATAACATCCCATTCCTGATGGAGGTTTGCCTGCGCAGTCCCATGGATAAAAAGGGGGGGCATTTGTGCGAAGACAAACACGGCCAGCTTTTACTGCGTGAGATAGCGCAGTGCCCGGAAGATGATCTGCCTGTTTTTCAAGATATTGAGCACTATAAATACTTCAATACCAATAATCTGTGGATAGACTTAAAAGCCTTGGAGTGGCAGATCATCGCCGGAGAAGGCTTGATGCTTTTACCTTTGATCGTGAATCCCAAAGTGGTGGATGGAATTCCTGTGTACCAGCTGGAAACCGCCATGGGCTCTGCGATCAGCACCTTTGCCAGTTCCAAAGCATTGGTCGTTTCACGCACCAGGTTTGCTCCGGTGAAAAAGACGAATGATCTGCTGACGATCTGGTCGGACGTTTACGAACTGAACGATCAATATCAGATTGTGCTGAAACGCGGATTGGACAAGGCACCTATCGTGGAACTCGATGACCGGTTCTATGGTAAAATCGATGATCTGCAGAAGCATTTCCCAGCCGGTGCACCTTCATTAAACGACTGCAAAGAGCTGAAGATCAGCGGTGAGATATTCTTTGGAGAGGATGTAATCTGCGAAGGGAGGGTATCGCTGAAGGCTTCCGGGGCAGTTACCATCCGCAATAAGCTGCTCACCGGCGAAATGAGTTTCACTTGAATGAAAATTGTTAAAAAGGGGTAGAAATGGTTTCCAGAGCCACCAAGATCAGACTGGGTGTTTTTATCGCCATTGGTTCGTTGTTGATCATTGTATTCGCAGCAGCCGTGGCAGGGAGCAGACTGGTTCAGAAAAGGGATATTTACTACATCCAGTTTGAAAACTACTCCGTTAGCGGCTTACAGGTTGGAGGAGCTGTAAATTACCAGGGTATTAAGGTCGGTCGGGTCGAAAACATCAAGATCGATCCCCAGAACGTAACCAAGATTATCCTCACGATCAGCGTTGAAGCCGGAACCCCGATAAAAAAAGACACCGAAGCCATCTTAACCCTGGTGGGGATCACCGGGCTCAAGTCTGTGGAAATTCGGGGTGGTACCAATGAAAGCGCTCTCTTGAAACCCAAAAGCTTCATTAAAGCTGGGGTATCCATGTTCGACGATATCAGCGACCGCGCTATGTCCATTGCTGAAAAGATCGATCTGATAGCCTCAAATCTGAGTGAACTGACCAGCAGCGAAAACCAGAAGAACATCGCCAATATCCTGGCTCAAACCAGTATGCTGATCACCGATACCCGTGCCAATATGTCCACTACCCTGGTAAGTTTGAGCAGAATTGCCAATAACACGGCTGACCTTACCACCGGATTGAGCAAAAACCTGGATGCCCTGACCCAGAATCTGACAAAAAATATGGATTCCATCACCCTTAGCACTACCAAGGGAATAGATTCGCTGTCCTTGGCAGGCGTTAAAAGCCTGGAAGAGGTTACGCGCAATCTGAATAAAGAACTTACCGTGATCACCGCTAACCTTGATAAAAGCCTGGCTCAGATCACTTCCCAGAGCAATGCCCTGATCGACGATGCGAGGTTACAGATCAATACTGTGGGCGGGCATACCGATCAGCTTGTATTGGAAACCACCAAGCAAATCACCACCCTTAGCAGCAATCTGAACCGCTCCCTTGATCAATTGAACACCCTGCTCTATTCCCCGGAATTCACGAGGCTGATGGATAACCTTTCCAAGCTGTCGGGGCAATTGGCCGACGCCGATTTGAAAGGCATGGTGGTGGAGCTGAATTCCACCATCCAAAAAGCCGGAATCCTCACTTCCAACCTGAATCGGGTAGTGGTGCGCGGACAAAGCAATCTGCTGGACATGCTGGATTCCCTGGCTGAGGCAAGCGAGAACCTGAATGAGTTTTCCCGCCAAATCTCTGAAACGCCCTCGATCCTTTTACGGGGCAATTGAGGAGGAATGATGCGCAAGATATCCCGTTTTATATTGGTTGTAACATCCCTGATCCTGCTTTTGGTTTTAAGCGGATGCCTGGGTAAAGTGAATCGTCCCCAGATCAATTACTACGTCCTGGATTATCAAAATAACTCCGAAGATCCCAAGCTGATCAGGCCGACCAACACGGGTAAAATCCTGGAAGTTCAGAATACTTTTCTCCCCAAGACATACGACCGGAATCAGATCGTGGTGAAAGAGAATTTCTACCGGGTAAGGTTTTTGACCGATGAACTGTGGGCGGATAAACTCAGAAATGCCATTCCAAATCTGATCTCACAACGCCTGCGAGTTTACAACATCTTCGGTAACGTTACAAGAGGCGAGCAGCTTGACAAGAATCCCCACTTCTTTCTGGAAACAAATGTAATGAACATCGAAAAGGTAGACATTGCAGGTGCCGAGCCTCGTGCTTACCTGAATATTGAATTCATCATGCGGGATTCCACAGGCACCAAGATCGTCCTCACCCACAAAAATGAACGCTATGCAGAGCTCATTGATCCATCCATGATCTCTTTGGTGCAATCCCTGAATGAATTGATCATGGAAGAAACGAATGTTTTTGCGGCAAAGTGCTTGCGCTATTTTGCCGGGACTCTACAACCGGAAAGAAGCGCTGCCCCAACCATGAGCCACATTGATACCTATATCTATGAAAAGATGCAACAAAAGTCGGAAGAGGTTACCTGGGGCGAATTGATGGTGGATACTAAAACCAGGACTGAGGAAGAACTCCGGTATACGATCGTGGGGCTGGACAGCCTGAATAATGAAATAAGTCAGGAAGACTGGGTTTTGGGTAAGGAAGCACCCTTGAAACCTGGACGCTACCAGGTTATCCTGGGCGATTATGGTGAACTTAAGATCCCCGTGGAGGTGAAACCAAGGCAGAGAAGCGTGGTTAAACCGACCTGGGGTGAACTGAAGGTCGTTATCATGGACACCTCAAAAACGAGGGTGCGCCTCGGTTATGACCTGTGGCGTAAAATACCCGATGATCAGGGATATTGGCCATATAGCAGCGGTATGTTCAGCCTGGGCGATGACGAAATTGGTGGGGTGGACAAGCTTTGGATCCTACCTCCTGGGGCATATTTGGTTAAGCTGGGAGGGGGCTCCTGGAGTGATCTGCGCAATTTTGCTACAGTTACTGTGGCAGCTGGAGATATGAAAACGCTCACGATTATCGCTGATCCCAACAGCCCTACTGAGTTGCTGATCGGAGCGGGCGTTTTTGCCGATGATGACATCGGCCTGGAGTCAAAGCGCTGGCACAAGGGATATGTGCATGGAGAACTAACCTTGAATTCAAACAACAGCCTGGATGAGCACAAACCAAATTCCAGCCTTACTTTGACTGCCAAATTTGACAATAACATTGACCTGCAGGACGGAATCAGGCCTTTTCATTTTACAACCCACAGCTTATACGAGATGGGGCTTAACCTTGCCACCGGAAGGGGATTTAACTTCAGTTCCGACGATTACTCCCTGAAAAGCGTGCTGCTGCTTTACCCCTTGGAGAACAACAATTTCTTCAAGAACTTCGCGTTCTATGGCAGAACGGATGTTAACACCCATTTCTTTGATAAAACCACCTACTTTGACAACAACAAGAATTATGTGTTGAGAAACAGAGATAATCAGATTGTAAGCTACAACCTCCAACAACCCAGCATCAAATCCATGAGCGCATTGTATCCTCTGAAAATCAGAGAAGGAACCGGACTGACCTACAGGATAAACATGGGAAGCAATTCGTGGGTAAGCTTGCGGGGAGGATATGGCTGGCAGCAGGATTACAACAAACTGAACTATGTTTACACCGGCTCAGACACGCTGACCCATCTGGGGGTTACCGAGCAGTATGATTTTTATGATGAGGAGCTGGACCGCAATTCCAAAGGCCTGGAAAGCACATTGATCCTTTCCGCTACGAATCTTTTGAATTTCCTCAGTATCAATTCCACCGTGGACGTCCTCTTCCCCATGCCAACTGAGGATAATTACTATCTGCTGTCCAACGAAAACCGCATGAACTTCCGAATCTACCGTAATCTTTCCATTGATGTGAAACTGAAAGCCAATTACGACAAGAAAAGCAAGCCATGGGTAGTATATGAATATGGCTCCTATCTGCAACTTTCGCTTTTCTATTAGAGAATAGATGCACTGTCAGCTTATAGATAATGTCCTTTTCCTGAAAGGCGAACTAACAGCCAGAAGCGTCCCCGCAATCAGCAACAACGCTTGGCAATTGGTCAAACACCATAAACCCAATGTGCTGGATCTGGAAGAGGTTACCAGTATAGACAGTGCCGGAGTGGCTTTTTTAGATGAATTGCATGCACGCTTGGCAACTAAGGGGATTTTGCTGTTCAGAGGAGTCAGACCAGAAATCCAGGACGTGATCGATACTTTCAGTTCGGTAAAGCTCGCAGTTCCGGTTCCAGAACGCAGGATGGGTTGGTTTGAACAGCTTGGAGAGAATGCGATTAATTCTACCCAAAGCTTCTATCAATCGTTGCTGCTGGCTTCTGAGATATATTATTATGCGTTGGTGGGCTTGTTCAATCGCCGAGGGCAGCGCCAGGGTTCATTTGTTCAACAAGCGGTGCTCCTGGGTTCTCAGGCCTTGCCGATCGTGGCTTTACTATCTTTTATCATTGGTTTCATCCTGTCCCTGCAATCGGCAGTCCAGCTCAAGAATTTCGGGGCCAATGTATTTATCGCAGACCTTTTAGCCGTTACCATGGTGCGGGAAATGGGACCGATGATGACCGCCATAATTGTTGCGGGTAGAAGCGGTTCTGCCATCGCTTCCGAGATCGCCACCATGCAGGTTACCGAAGAGATCGATGCGCTCAGAATGATGGCTTTGAACCCCATTCGCTATGTGGTAGTCCCCAAGTTCCATGCCATCACGATCGTTATGCCCTTGTTGGTAGCTTTTTCCATTTTGGTGGGGGAGTTTGGAGGGGGATTGATTGCCGTCGGTTATCTGGATGTGAGCCTACCCACCTTTATCCAGCGTTCGATTGAGATTACCACCCTCAAAGACCTCGTGGTCAGCTTTGGCAAGAGCACTGTTTTTGCCTGGGCGATCGTGATCATCGGTTCTTATTTTGGCTTTCAGGTTAAAGGTGGAGCGGAAGGAGTGGGAAAGGCAACTACGGCTTCCGTCGTTAGTTCCATCTTTGCCGTAATCATTCTGGATGCCATTTTTAGCTTGTTATACCTATGAGCAGCAACGTAGAGCCCATCATACAAGTCCGGAACCTGGTTGCCAAATACGGCGAAAGAACCATTCTGAACGACATCTCTGTAGATATCCTGCCTGGTGAGGTAACGGTTATTCTGGGTGGCAGCGGTTGTGGAAAAACCACACTGTTAAAGAACATCCTGCGTTTGCAGGAACCCTTTGCCGGCACCGTGAAGTTCTGGGGTGAGGATATCCTTGGTCTTGAGGAAAAGGACTTCGCCCACATCCTGAAAAAAGTGGGAATGCTCTTCCAGAACGGCGCGCTGCTGAATTCCATCACGCTATATGAGAACGTAAGCATTCCGCTGGAATTGCATACAAAACTAAGCCCTGAAATCAGGGACAGGATCATCAGAGTAAAGCTTAGCCTGGTGAAGCTCAGCGAAGCGCTATATAAATACCCCAATGAGCTTTCCGGGGGCATGAAAAAGCGTGCTGCCCTGGCCAGAGCCATTGCCCTCGACCCCAAGATACTATTTTGCGACGAGCCTTCTGCAGGGCTGGATCCACTTACTTCGGCAGCTCTGGATGAACTGATTCTGGACTTGCGCAAGCAGCTCAACATGACCATAGTGATCGTTACCCACGAACTGGCTTCAATCCATCGTATTGCCGACAAGATCATCTTTTTGGACAGTGGCAAAATGCTGTTCAATGGGACCCTGGAAGCAGCCAAGCAAGCGGGAATTCCGGAAATCGATACATTTTTCAGAGTGGGTAGGTTCTGATCCTTTCGATTATCGTAGCCATGGACAGAAACCGCCTTATCGGCAATGGTGGCAAGCTTCCCTGGCACATCCCCGAAGACCTTGCCTGGTTCAAAAACCAGACTCTGGGGCATCCCGTAATCATGGGCAAAGCCACTTGGCTGTCCTTGGGAAAACCCCTCCCGGGAAGGCAAAACATAGTGCTCAGCACTGACCCACACTTTTTCCCAGATGGAGCGCATAAGGCAGCCAACCTCAACGAAGCTATCTCTCTCTGCAATGGCGATGACGCCTTTGTGATAGGCGGTGCAAGGGTTTTTGAGCAGTTTCTACCTTTGGTTAACCGGCTTGTAATCACCCATATCGATGCGGAGTTTCATGGAGACACCTACTTTCCCATTTTCGATCTAACTGCCTGGAAAATGCTTGGCAGAGAGGAACAGCAAACCAAAGCCGGGATCAAGCTAAGCTTTGCACTTTATACCCGAGAGCCTGCTTGAACTGCGTTATCAATACGTATCAAATACGGATGCGATGCGTATTTCATCCGTAATGCTATAGTAATTCGAGCAAGACACAGCCGTCCTTCACTTTTTATTTGACACAAATCCCCCTCCCCTGTATCAGGACAGATAAGAATATTTCCAAGAGGACCTGCCATGTTTAAAGAGCCATATCACTTCAGTGTAGAGCGTTACATCGAGCCTGAGCGCTTTGAACAGATAAAGAAGTTTACCGAAAAACTGCCAACCCCGGCCTTGGTGGTTGATCTGGATTTGATCCGGGCCAAATATCTTGAGCTACAGGCCAGTTTGCCTTTGGCCAAGATCTTTTACGCTATGAAGGCCAATCCCATGGATGAAGTAATCATGCTACTGGCGAATCTGGGCTCGAATTTTGACATAGCTTCCCGCTACGAACTTGATCAGATGCTGCGTCTTGGCATTGATCCCTCCAGGATAAGCTATGGAAATACGATCAAGAAAAAAAGCGATATCAGATATTTTTACGAGCATGGAGTCCGGCTCTTTGCCACCGATAGCGAAAATGACCTGAAGAACATAGCAGACTATGCTCCCGGGGCCAGGATCTTTTTCCGAATCCTGACTGAGGGAACCGGTGCGGACTGGCCGCTGTCACGTAAGTTTGGTTCTCATCCTGATACCATCTACCACCTGATTCTGCAGGCTGCAGGGCTTGGTTTGAACCCCTGGGGAATTTCTTTCCATGTAGGTTCGCAGCAACGCGACATAGGTCAATGGGACGATGCCGTAGCCAGATGCAAATACCTCTTCGATGCAGTTGCCGAGGAAGGTATCGAGCTTAAAATGATCAATATTGGCGGTGGTTTTCCGGCCAACTACGTGGATCCCACCTTCTCCGTCAAGGAATATGCCGAAGAGATTATGCGCTTTATCCAGGAGGATTTTGGCGACCATATTCCCGATATCATCCTGGAACCGGGAAGATCCCTGGTGGCAGATGCCGGAATTATCGTTTCCGAGGTGGTCAATGTATCCCGTAAATCCAAAAATAACCTTTACCAATGGGTGTTCCTCGATATTGGAAAGTTTGGCGGTTTAATCGAAACCATCGACGAATCGATCAAATTCCCCATCTATTTTCCCAAAGAGGGTCTTGCGGAAGAAGTTATCCTGGCTGGGCCAACCTGCGACAGCATGGATATTCTCTATGAGCATTACCGCTATCACATGCCGGAAGGGATTGTGCCAGGAGACCGGGTTTATATCTTTACCACCGGAGCTTATACCCAAAGCTATTCCAGCGTTAATTTCAATGGCTTCCCACCCCTGAAAGCCGTGGTTTACCGTGATGGATTGGGAGATTTGTAATGAAGTATTTACCTGTAGAACAACTCCAACATTTTATGCAAGAAGTTTTTACCAGGATCGGAGTGCCCTCTGAAGATGCCGCCATTTGCAGTGAAGTGCTGATCGCCAGCGATCTGAAAGGCATCGAATCGCATGGAATTGGCCGTTTGAAAATGTATTACGACCGCATCAAAGCAGGAATCCAAAATCCCCTTACCGAGATCGAAGTGATCAGAGACAAAAAAGCCACCGCGGTTTGGGACGGGCATCACGGAATGGGACACGTGATCGCCAAAAAAGCCATGCAAACAGCCATAGACAAAGCTTCGCAGTTTGGTCTGGGCAGCGTGGCAGTGCGCAATTCCACCCACTACGGCATTTGCGGATTCTATGCCGAAATGGCGACCAAACAAGAGATGATCGGGTTAACCTTCACCAATGCAAGGCCGTCAATCTGCCCCACCCACGGAGTTTCACCACTTTTGGGAACCAATCCAATCTGCTTTGGTGCGCCCACCGACCTGCCCTATCCCTTTTTATACGACGCCGCCACCTCCATTTCCCAACGCGGCAAGGTGGAGCAGTATGCCCGTGAGGAAAAGGACACCCCATTGGGCTGGGCCATAGACCTGGAAGGCAAGCCCTATACGGACACCCAGGGTTTATTGGTGGATTTAATCAAACAAAAAGCCTCGATGCTGCCAATTGGCGGAACGGAAGAAGTTACGGGCAGCCACAAAGGATATGGACTTTCCACTATGGTGGAGATCCTCTGTGCCGCTTTACAGGACGGCAGTTATCTGAATGGCCTGCTGGGTCAGGATGAGCAGGGAAAACCTGCGCCATATTGCCTGGGACACTTCTTTATGGCTATCAACATTGATTTCTTCACCGATCTGGATAGCTTCAAGAAAACAACTGGCGCCATCTGCAGAGATTTGCAAAACTCACAGCTTTTCCCGGGCAAAAATAGAATCTATGTGGCTGGGGAAAAAGAATATGAGATAGAGCAGAAGGTTCGCAGCCAGGGCGTTCCCATTATCCCCAATCTGGAAAAAGCCATCCGGATTATGCAGCAGGAACTTGGTTTGGATATGCTTTCCCTGTAAACAGCGTTTGACAAAGGTCTTGAAAAGGTTTATCTTAAGAGTAGAAAACTAACAAAATATAAGGAGTATGGAATGAAAAAACCCCTCATTCTGCTTACAGTAATCGCTATGATGGGAATCCTGAGCGCTCTGGACATCGATTATTCCGGGGAATTCAGAACCCGTAGCGCCGCCCTCTATGACGACGTGTCGGAGAATCTGGATAACTACATAGACACCCGGATGCGTGTGAACCTGGACGGAACCATCGTAGAAAATCTTGGTTTCAAAGCTGGACTGCAAGTTGGTGATTTTACCTGGGGCGATCCCTGGTCCACCCCTCTGCATGTAACAGCCAATGAAGCTTTCATCGATTACCGCAGCGATGCTTTGAATGCCAATATGATAGTTGGAAAGCAGTATTGGTCTGACCACCGCGGTTTGGTTTTCGACGATTTCTTCACGGGCGCAATGGTCAAGTTTGACGATCTGGCCGGGATGAAAACAGATCTTATCTTCATGAAACACCCCATTGGGGTAAATAACAGCACCTGGTACATTGCCAATCTGGGCTCCGAAACCATGCTTCCAGTTCCCTTCGGAATAACTGGCATGATCGGCTATGTGGACGACATTAAAACGGAAAATGTCACCGTTCTTCCCTATGCCACCTTTTCTATGGGTCCCCTTACCCTGGATGTGAATCCTTTCCTCGATTACCAGTATCGCAGGGAAGAATTTGGCTTTGGTGCAGCCCTGAAGGCTGACGCCAATCTGGAAAAACTAAGCCTGACCGGTGATGTGCTGTTCGCCTCAGAAAATGGCTTGACTACTCTCAGTCCCTGGTATATAAACGGACTTTATCTCTATGGAATCGGTGAACACCACGATGGGATAAATGCCTATTGGAATTCTCCCTATCAATACAACGCCGATCCTTTCCTCAGCTTAGTTGGCAAGGCCAAGTATGAGCTTTCCGAAAAGTTTAGAGTTTTTGCTGCAGGCGGACTCTTGACCGATATCGGAATCGAAGGCAACGCCGGATTCGAATATCAGGTGATCCCTGAAGCCATGAGCTTCAACGGCTTCGCAGCTTTGGGAATCAACGATAATGACACCACCGACATGGCTTTGGGCGCTTCAGTTGAAGTAAAATACTAAAAAAAAGACCCCCGATTTAAGTATGAAACCCGGAAGCTGACGTTTCCGGGTTTTCTATAGTTCGTGATTGGTGGGTAACTATAACAGCTATGCAGGCCTGCGTTTTAGCATACCATCCAAATTCAGAAACTGATGCAGAACGACTGCAATATTCGTGGCAGTAGGCAGGGGATCAGGGACAGGAGCAGGCCAAAGCATCGTTATAAACACAAAAACTACAGAATTACGCTTATGCTTTCACCAGAACAGGTCATAGTAGCTTTAACGCACTACTTATGTGTTTCTTGGCTTGATGTATTGTCAAACCAAATCACCGACTAAAACTTATTCTCTCCTTTGCTGATGTTATAACCCGCCTTGCCCCCGCTTGCTAACTTCACTCTATCAACTCTCGACCCTCCCTCTACCCACCCTCATCACATTGAGGGAGGATTGAGGGTGGGTAGAACGAGGCAAAAGCGAGGGGAGAATGGCAGGATGAGTCTTGGAGATTGTGAAAAGGTGAAATGGTTGAATGGTTGGAAGGTTGGAAGGTTGGAAGGTGGAAAGGTGAAAAGGTGGAAGAGTGAAACAAGGCCTGGAATTTGTGGTTCCCCTTGCTCCGTAGGGGCGAATGGCGGTTCGCCCAATGGGAACATGGATAAGGGTTCTTACATGGACAATTCTGTATGCTATTTCTTTTTAACACAGAGAAAAGCAGAGTAGAACAGATAATAGCAGAGGTTTTTTCTGTAGTATAGGATGCCAATCCTGTTGTGCAGGCAGGATGCCGATCCTGCCTCAATGCGAAGGTTTTGCTGCTTAGAATACAGGGAACTCTAAGATTTTCTTTTTTTCAAACCACAGAGAAAAGCAGAGAAAGGCAGAGATATACTTGAAACACAGAGAAACAGAGGAACTGAGAGATTTGGTAAGGAAATAATGAAGTAGCAATGTAATCAATCCATGTTAATCCGTTTTCCTCATCCCAGACTTAGGTTAGGGATCTCATTTAATTGCAGGAGATTCCTGCTTGCGCAGGAATGAGGTATAGAAGAACAGGAATATGGCGTAAGAAGCTGGAATGAGATGTAAGAAGCAGGATTGAGGTATAGAAGAACAGGAATATGGCGTAAGAAGCAGGAATGAGATGTAAGAAGCAGGAATGAGGTAACGCGAACCTATTTCATCAGCACCAGTTTGGTGGTGGCTACTTTCTTGTTCCCATTGTCCAGACTAAGCAAGTAAACCCCGCTGGTCATGCGTTCCAAAGCTTCGCTTGGAAGCTCAAAGCTTAGCTCTTTATTAAGCCCATTGATCTTACCGGAATATATCCTTTGTCCTCTGATATTAAAAATGCTGTACCCTAAATCACCCACAAGATCACTTTTTACTGAGATCATGACCCTGCTGCTTGCCGGCTGGGGATAACAATTTATGGAAGTTACAGGAATAGGAGCGATTGGATCGTCATTAGCTACCACATTGCCATTGGAATCGGTTTTGACAAGAATATAGCCATTGTAATACATGCAAAACAGTATGCTGCCATCAGGCATAACCAAAAGGTTCTTGGAGCCTGTCCCAAAGTAGATTGCTCCAAGCGTGTCATAAGATCTGCTCCATTGAAGCACGCCATCTGGACTGTAGCTGTGGAGGATCTGATTGGTGCTGGATCTACCAGTATATACTATATTGCCGTTGGGAAGAATGTCGATTGCTCCATTGAGGTAAGTATCAAATCCAGGTGTATTAGCAGCTACCAGCTCTAGGGTATGCTCGTTTGTATCTACCTTCCATAGCTTATAGAGACCAAGTAAATATATGCTGTTGTCCGCAGATACAGTACAATCATAAAACCCGGTATTATTTATTGAGTCATAGTAAGTCCATAGGGTATCGCCTATTGCATTTATCTCCGTAAAAACTCTATTCGAAAGAGAAATCCATCCATTTTCGAAAGGTTCAACTGAACGTGCTTGACCCATTGTCCAAAACGAATCACTTTGCCAGAGGACATTGAACTGGAAATCTGTTTTAATTACCACAGCTGAACCAGTGACTTGACCGGCAAAGACCAAACCATCGTCAACATATTGCATATCGTAGAGGGAAGCCGAGTAGCCATTTACGCTGGTAAATCCGTAAAATCCGACGCTGTTCAGCTCACTGTCGTAAACACTCAAATACGCGTAACCGCTATTTGTTTTTACACAATAGTATCTGTCTATTCCGTTTGATACTATGCTTTTAAACGGTGTTCCCCCTCCCCCAGTTCTTCTCCAGATGACCTCACCATTTTCGTTGTACTTCCAAAATACATTTCCACTATACAATTCCACCAACCCGTCATTACTGGTAACACTTAAATATCCTTGTAATAAATACCCTCCCCCGATGGCAGGGATGACATTACACAGTAGTCTTTCCGACCTACTGGCGGTTCCTGGAGGGTAAATCCCTGAAAAACTAACGCTACGTATCCAGGTCTGGCTTGCTGCCACAGCCACGAGCAGAATGAACAACAGCGTGACCAGTATGCGTTTTTTCATTATATCCTCCTGCAATTTTGAGGGCTTTGCGTGTGTTTTGCATCAATGAACACAAGCTTGTCGAGTATATTAAAAAACCTTATATTCAGTCATAATCAGTCCATCTTGACTAAATACATCATAAATATTTCACTTTAATATGTCAAGAGCATTTTCTCTTTTTCTGTCTCATCCTTGCTCATTCTGATTTGTCAGCGGACAGGGTAGTGCTTTCCTGGCTCCGGATCAATGATCACATTTCATACAAGGAGATAGCATGACCGAAGCGTTGATGAACCGAATCAATGCTCAGTTGGTCAGGCATGAGGTTCTACGACCTAAGCCATATCGTTGTATTGATGGGAAGTTGACCATACCAAGAATTGGATTCCAAATCAAGTATGGAATGACCCGGGTATTTCTCAGAAAGAGGATTAGCAAAGAATTGCGGTTTCCCCATGGTAAAATCTGGTTAACGCATTATCTGGAAAACAATTACGGCTTGATTGAACCAGCAATGCGTCTAAGCTTGGTTTTTTTTCTTGACAGCCAGACAAATCCTTTTTTATTATAGCTGCAAACAGGTTATGGGGAGGAATGGTGAAAAGATTCCTGTTGGCAGTGATAGTTTTCTTGGCTTGTTCGCTGTTACCGGCTGCCCGCAAGGCTCTGGTGATCGGAAATGCACAATATCAGGACAAGCCCTTGAAGAATACCGTCAACGATGCCAAGGATATCAAAACCAAACTGGAATCTCTGGGGTTTAGGGTTAGTATTTTTCTGGATACTGATCAGGAGCAGCTTTACAGGGCAATTTATGATTTCACTGAAGCCCTGGATTCTTCTGATGAAGCGGTTTTCTATTATGCAGGACACGGAGCTCAAGTACAGGGGCAAAATTATCTGCTTCCCGTTAAGCCAATGATGCGGGATGAGATATCTGTTGTCAACAACTCATATAAATGCGACGAACTATTAGCCAGAATGAAAAAGCCTCAGGTTTGCATCATCTTTCTGGACGCCTGCCGGAATAATCCCTATTCAGGAACCCGGTCTCTATCCCGAGGTCTGGCCAGCATGACAGGAGCTTTGCCCAGCCAATTGATCGTTTTCAGCACCCTTGCCGGCCAGGAAGCCATGGATGGAGATGATCGCAATAGCCCCTTTGCTATTGCCCTGTTGAAATATATCAGTCAACCGCTCCGCTTTGACACCGTGCTTAGAAACGTTGCTGATGAAGTGGAATTGATGACTGGGGGTAAGCAGGTTCCCACCCGAACCGGAGATTTGAGGACAGACTACTTTTTTGTACCGGAACCCTTGGAAGCCATCCCACCTGCCGAAAACCCCAAGATTAGCGTCCCTGATTTTCCTAAACCGTTTTCTGCAATGCCAGAGCCCTCAACATCCTCTTCCGGTCAGCAAATTCAGGAACCGGAGATTATCATCGTAAATCCTTCACATGCCAAAACTACCATCCCAGAAGTAATAAAACCGGGCACCAAAGAACCTGAGACCATCATAATTGAGCCACCCAAAACAACCACCATCCAGCTTGAGCCTGCCCCCAAAGAGCCTCCCAAAACTGAACTCCCTGCCCCGAAACCGGTTGTCCCGGAAGCCACCAAGCCAAGCCCTTCCCTCGTGGTAACCCCCAAGCCAAACCCTGTCCAGCCTGAAAGCAGTAAAACTGCAACACCGACAAAGGAAGAGCTGAAACCCGAAACCCCCAAGCTGGACTTTTCCAAAGTGGAACAGCTAAAAAACAACAAAACAAAAAACGATATGTCACTGCCTGAGATAAAAAAATCCGAGCCCCCATATACTTCAGCTCCCCTTCCCAAACCTCAGGTTGTCGAATTGAAAACTCCCGAACTGGCGTCCATTACTCCGAATCAGCCCCTTCCACCCAGCCAACCCCAGGAAACCGTCAAATTTGAATACGGTTCTGCAGAGGTTACAGCCAATGTGGACGGAGAGATCTATCTGGATAACAGCACCACTGCCTATAAAAGCGTAAGTAAAAACAGCAGTGTAAGGATTGATCAACTGCATGCCGGAAATTGCCGCATTACCTTCAAATCAGCCCGCTATACCGATTCCAGGGACGTATTTATCTACAAGGGTCAAACCCAGCAGGTGGACTTTAGTTTTCCTGAGCCGGTAGTGCCCACCGGATTTATCTACCTGTCCGGAGGAAGTTTTGAAATGGGTTCAGAGGATGGGGCTGCCGATGAAAAACCGATTCATACCGTAACTCTCAGCCCTTTCAGTATGTCTGCTTGTGAAGTTACAGTTGCTCAGTTCAGAAGATTTGCTAATGCTACGAACTACAAAACCTTAGCCGAGATAAAAGGGCGAGCGACCATCGTGGACAAAAAAACTGGTAACTTCAAGTCGGAAAAAGGTATAAGCTGGCAGAATCCAGGTTATGAGGTCAGTGACAGCGACCCAGTTAGTTGCATTTCCTGGTATGATGCAATAGCCTACTGTAACTGGCTGAGCGATTGCGAAAATCTGCTCCCGGTATACAGCATAAATGAAAACCCTTATCCGAAGGACTGGAGCAAGGGAATCATAGTATATACCCCTGAAACTGGTGGTTATCGCCTTCCCACTGAAGCTGAATGGGAGTATGCAGCCCGGGGAGGGGTTTCCGGACAGCGGTTCAGCGGTAGTAATAATCCAGATGAAGTGGCCACCTATGCTACTAAGAATAACTGGCAACCAGCTTTTGCCGCCTCGCACAAACCCAATGAATTCGGGCTGTTTGATCTGAGCGGCAACCTGGCAGAATGGTGTTGGGATTGGTATAGTGATGGCTATTATCCCAAAAGCGAAGCAAACGATCCCCAAGGCCCTCTCTACCCCACCCGCAAGGGAACACCGACCAAAGTTATCAGAGGTGGAGCCTGGTATTCCGGAGCTGATCGCTGCTCTGTAAGTGCCAGAGACAATTGCGAACCCGAACGCCAGGAAAACGGCATCGGATTCAGAGTAGTCAAAAGTGCCCGATGAAGTTATCCATATAATGTTTTAGGTATTTAAGATCAGAATAAATGGAGAAAAGATGAAGAAAACCGGATTAATCCTGCTGGGAATGAATCTGCTCTGGGGTTTCCTATTTGCCATTCCCCAGCCCCTGCACATGATTCCATCCAGCAAGACCAAAGGCGCTTCCTTCGGTACCGATCACTTTCATATCCAGGGCAGCATAGTCTATTGCCTTGATAATGCAAGCTCAACCCTAAAAGCATGGGATATGAACAATAAAGCATTCCTGCAACCCGTTTTTGCCAAACTCCCGCTTGGCTCTGTCGCAACCGACATCTGCGGAGATGAAAACTTCCTGTATATCCTCGACTCCAAGAAAAGCTCAATTTACGTGCTGAATTACGATGGATCAATCAATAGGATAATTACCGGAAAGGGTTCTCCAGACATCCAGTTCAAAAAAGCCATCAGCATACTGGTAAATTACCAGGGCTATATCTTTGTTCTGGATGCCGGTCGAAATGAACTGCTTGCCTTCACCAACGAAGGCATGTTTATGGGTAAAGCTCAGGTGTTTGCGCCACTGTCCATGTGCCTTGGGCTTGACCAGTTGATCCGGGTGCTGATCGACAAAAAGACCCACCAGGAAATCATTACTTTCGATCAGGATCTTAATCCCAGTAAAAGCTACGAAATACTTACTCCTCAAAACAAGCCGGATTTTGTATCTGATATTGCCATCAATCAATACAGCGAGATATATACGCTATATAGTAAGAGCACCAAGATCGGAAAGGTGGATAATAGCGGTAGACTGCTAACCAAAACCTGGGGCTCCAAAGAGAAAAGTGAATCAATGGTCTCCTTCCAGCAGCCTTCCAGGATAAAAGCCGTTGCCGACCAAAACAACGCCATCCTGGCTATCCTGGACAGCAAATCCCGAGTGGTAAAGCTATATCAGGACAGCGATTTTGTGAATCTGGTAAAGCTTGAACCACCGCAATATACCATGCGTCCGTTCCTGGAAAAAACCACTGATCCGCTTAGTTACGACAATGTGATCCTGGATTCACTCAATTATTACCTGTATGATGCAACTGTAAGCATAAATAATGCCAAAAAGATCACCCGGGCAATCGTGTGTAAATCCCAAGGCAAAGTGAAGTATACCATTTATGCCCTCAACGAGGTGAAAAACGGAGTAAAAAGCCTGGATGCCATTGCTGTTCATAATGACAAGCTTTTTGTGGTGGACGGCAAAGCCTGTAAAATCCACATCTTTAACAGCAAAAATGGAAAATATCAGGAGAGTTTTGCTGCCAAGGGTTCCAAAGACGGTCGTTTAAATAACCCCAGAAGTATTGTAGTAGCTCCAGATGGCATGATCTATGTGGCCGACTGGGGAAATTCGAGAATTGCCGTTTTCAATGAAAACACTATGTTTATAGAGAACATCGAGCTAAGCGAGATGAAGCTCAAACCTCAGCTTCTTCGTCTCAATGGTGCATATCTTTACTTCCTGGCAAACGATTCCATGATTTATGAGATCACTCTGGCCAATGTGAAAAACATCAATAAACTCGCTGAAATGAAGAAGATTACCAGCTTCGACATCCTGTATGAAAACCGCTTGGGATTTATCGACGGAACTAACCAACAGCTCTATATCCTGCACAATAATAAAAGCGAGCACAAGTATTTCGCCAAGAGCGCAAAATCAGTTTTCCCTGGTTTTGGCAATATCTATCATATCCGCTACAACCCGGTTGACAGATCTCTGTTTATCAGTGACCGTCTTGCAGATTCCATGAGAAAACTGAGCTTCTATTACAGCCCCAAAAAACCTCAAACCATTCGCCTTACGATCAACCAGCACCTTCAGGCACAGCTCGAATGGGAGATCACTGAAGGGATCAATCGCTGGGTTGTTACCGAGGTTTCGGACAAGGGAACCATTTCTTACACCGTGAATGAACCACGTCTGGTGATCCGCAATCCCCAGCCCGGGATAAACCGCTATTCTGTTTGTGCCATCTCTGCAGACGGAAAGGCCGGTCCCTCCAGTGAGGAAATCGAGGATGCCTATTCCTATGGCCGCTACCTAACAGCCAGTAACAACTACTCTCAGGCAGCACTGGCTTTACAAAGAGCCACAAAAACCATCACAGACACTCGCCTGGACGAAGAGATAATCAAAAACTACCTGGCCGAATCCGAATACCTGGTAAGAATGCAGGAATATGAAAAGGCTATAAAGAGTATCGAAGCAGCAAGTGCAGTAGGTGGACGCAGGATTGAATTTGTCCTTGCCACAATCAATATTTACAAACTGATGAAGGAATATCAGCAGGGAATCAGCTATCTGGAAAAATTCAAGGCTGATGACAACAAAGATGTTCAAAAACAACTGATCTCGCTTTATTATCTGAATAGTAATTATCCCAAAGTTCAAAGCCTCTCCACGGTATTTCTGGCAAGGTTTGGTAATGATCCGGAAGTAATCCTCTTTCTGGCTACCGCCTATGAGAAACGTGGGGATTATTCCAGTGCTCTTTCTTCCCTGCGCGAGCTGGTAACCCTGGATGATAATCTGGAAAACAACCTCAAGATTGGAGAACTGCTAATCCTGAGCAAGAAATATGACGAAGCGACCGGCCATCTGCAACGAATGCTGACCCGTTTCCGTGATCAGGGAAACGATGCCATAAATAAACTTCTGGGAGATGTATATTACTCAACCGGATCCTATGGTTATGCAACAGATTATTACAATAACGCCATCCGCATCAATCCGGCCAATGCGGAATACTATTACTGCCTGGGCCTGGCCTACACGGAAGACCGCAAGTCCTCAGAGGCAAAGCTGAATCTTGCCAAAGCCTACGAACTGAATTCGGAAAACGTTCCCTATGCCTTTGCTTATGCCAAATCCCTGGAGCGAGAAAACAGATTCGCCGAAGCATTAAAGGTGTTGGACACCATCTATAAATATGTATCCACGGATTCAACCACAACAAGTTATCTTGATTTTTATGCCGATCTGCTTTTTAGAGAGCGCCGATATGAGGATGCATTCAATGTGTTAACCACTGCTGTTCAGTATGCCCCTGAGGACAAAGCTCTGCTTGCCAAGCTGAATACCGCCATGCAAGCCAGGGAAGAGGAAAACCGCAACAAGCCCGCTGTGGATGTAAAAGCCTTTTATTTCGATATCATTTTCCCCGCTTTGATCGAATCCTATAAAACCAATCCCATCGGGTTGATCAAACTGATCAATACGCGCAACATCCCCATCCGGGATGTGAAAGTAACCGTATTCATCCCTCAGATCACCGATCGGAGTTTTGAGCAGGTGATTCCATCTTTGCTGCCGGGTCAGGATCATAATGTGGATGTAGTCCTCCCCCTGAATAAAAACCTGCTTGATTTGTGTAAAGACGGTCCTCAGTCCTTCCCAACTGAACTGTGGGTGGATTATGTGTTTGAAGATAAACCCTTGCGTGTAAAAGCACTTACCACGGTTCTTAATGCCATGGGGATATCCGCCATGAACTGGAAAGACCGTAAACAATATGCCAGTTTCGTAAATCCCCAGGATGAAAACCTGCGTAATTTCGCCAATACACAGATCACTCAGCTTTTTAGCAACGTCGGATCTGGACAGCTTAACAAGAATATCCAGCGCGCTATCCAGGTTTGGAGCTATTATTCCGCCAATAATATCAGATACGTTTCCGATCCCACTTCCAGCAACCTGACTGGAAGCGAGGTGGACTATGTGCAATATCCTTTCCAGACCTTGTCCCGTAAGGCAGGGGACTGTGAAGATCTGCTTGCGCTGATCGCGTCCACTTTATCTGTGATTGGGGTGCCCTGTGGTTTCCTGGACATCCCGGCTCATGTGATGTTGGTTTTGGACACTGGGATGAAACCTGATGAAGTAATGACGAGCGGAATTGAGCTAAATCAATTCATCTACCAGAACAATAAGTACTGGGTACCTCTGGAGACAACGCTACTCGGTAAAGAGAGCTTCCCCACCAGTTGGATGGAAGCCATAAAACGTTACAATTCTCTTATCGATCAAGGCACTTTCCCCGATCTCATCGAATTCAGCGAAGCTCACAAACTCTATCCCCCATCTCCATATAGCGATGTCATTCCCCTGCGTCAGTTTGATGGCGGAACCCAAGCCCTGAGTTCTTTCCGCAAGGATTCCGACGATATCATGCTGATGGGACAGATAGCCAAAGAAGAAGAGTATGTTAAAACTCTTCAAAAGTACCCGACCAATCTGAATGTAGCCAATCAGTATGCCCTGTGGTGTATAGAAAATAACCGTCCGGCAACTGCGCAAGGACTCTGGGAACAAATTCTGGCTCAGGATCCCTCCAACTTTGCCGCTTTGGTAAATCTGGGCAGCTTGCAACTCAGCAACAACCAGTATGACCAGGCACGCCCCAAATTCCTTGAGGCACTGAAGCAAAACAGAGAAAAAGATAATATCATCCGAAACCTCTGCATTCTGGAATATCGTAGCGGGAACATTGCCAAAGCCCGTGAATATTTCGCACAGCTTTCTGACAAGAATGTGCTGAAAAACCTGGATCCCAAAACCTATGCAGATTTACTTGGCTCAGGAGAGTAACCATGAAAAAGACAATTATATTCCTCTTGATCGCTCTTGCCACCAACTTCCTCTGTTCCGAGGTGGTTGGCAAGATTCGGTTTATGGTAGGTGAAGTTCAATACAAAGAAGGTCTGAACCTCACTTATAAAACTGCCACCCTGAACGCCCAGGTTCACAGGGAAGGCTTTTTGAAAACAGGACCAGGCTCGTCGGTTGAAGTTCAATGGGCAAATGGCAGTGTAGCAACGGTAGCAGCCAATTCCCAGGTTGCCATCACTAAACTGCTGGCTGATGCAAGCACCGACGCAAACTGGAAAAACAGGCTGTGGGACAAGGTGAACAACCTTAAAACTACAAACCGTAGCGCTTCCTCTGTGGCCGGTATCAGAAGAGAAGAAGCGGAAGTAAAAAAACAAAGCCAACTCTACTGGTATCAGGACAATACTTATTACTTGCAGGATGGCATAGAGCTTTTCGATAATCAGGAATACCCAAAAGCGATACCCATTTTTGAGGGAGTGATCCAGCAAGGACCGCTGAAGAAAGATGCTGAACTGGCTCATGCCTACCTGATCATGATTTATGAAGAACTGGGGGACAAAGTTAACCGCCAGAAGCACGTTGAACTGCTGAAAGCGGATTTTCCCAGCAGTTCTACCCTGGACAGTCTTCCTACGGAGCAGTAAATATAGATGACCTTTCGTATCCGCTATCTTTTGATAGCCCTGGCGATACTTATCGTCACCATTTTATGCGCTTATGTGCCGGTTTTGCAAACTGTCCTGAAGAATGCTGATCTGCGTATTTTCGACACTTTGCTGCATGTGCATCACTCCCTTACCTGGGACAAAACCCAGCCTGTTTATGACAATATCTGCATCGTAGATATAGACGAGGAAAGCATTTCCGAGCTGGGGCAATACTCTTCCTGGCCTACCTTGTTTTTTGCCGATCTGGTAAACATCCTTGCAGAAGATGAACCCCTGGCCATCGGGTTCGATGTGTTTTTCACCGAAAGCGACAGCATTACCGGATATGCCAGGGAGCGATTGCGTGAAAAAATCCAGTCTTCGATAGGCAATTCAGAGCAATTGCTTTCCCGCCTTAGTACGGACAAAGATTTTGCTATGGCCATGCAAAAGGCTGGAAACGTATATCTGGCTATGTTCAATAGTGATACATATGCCTCCAAAGAAATATTACCCGGTAAACTAACTTCATGGAAGATCAGAAACAAGAATTTCGTCCGCTTGCATTATCCCCATCCCCCTATACCCATCTTCACCGAAGCAGCCAGAGGAATAGGCTTTGCCCACATCGAACCGGATGAATCGGGAACCATCCACGATTATCCTATCTTTCTGAGTGATGGGCACAGATCCTACGTAAATTTCAGCATGCAGATGGTGCTCGATTTGATGGGAATCAATCGCATCAAGGTAGACCGCTATTGCAATCTTTACGAAGGGCAAACCCTGGTTACGCGTTTGCCACTAAGCCCTGATTTCCGCTACTACTTTCATTATTACGGCCCTCAGAAGTCTTTTCGTTATATCTCCTTTTCCGATGTCATTTTCCATCGCATTCCGCCAGGCTATTTCAACAACCGCATTGTTTTGGTGGGCTCCTCAGCTTCGGGACTCAGGGACATAAAAAGCACCCCCCTGGACAAGGATTTCCCGGGAGTGGAACTCCATGCCACTTTTCTGCGCAACGTTCTGGAAGAAACCTATGTGCGCTGGCTGAGTCCCTGGTTTTTGTTGGCGGTCAATATCTTCCTGCTCACCCTGATGGCGATCAGTATTCCCAACGCCAAACCCTTGCTTTCGATCTCCATATATGCAGCCCTTAGTGTATTATCGGTTCCGGCCACCTACTTTTTGTATTCGCGCTGGAACTACACTTATCCTTACACCACTATCCTGTTACCCTGGATCTTTGGCTTCCTGGGTCTGTTCATCACTCAGGCACATGAACAGGGTGTGGAAAAACGTAAAGTTCGTAATGCTTTCGAGCACTATGTATCTAAAGATGTGATCGGCCAGATCATGAAAGGATCACAGAAACTTACCGCAGGCGGAGAGAAAAAAACCATCAGCGTCATGTTTGTGGATGTTCGCAGTTTTACCACTCTCTGCGAAAAACTCAGTCCGGATGAGATAACGACCTTCATGAATAAATATTTTAACCTTGCCACAGACGTGATCATCGACAATCGTGGACTTCTGGACAAATATATTGGAGATGGCATCCTGGGGCTTTTCGGTGCACCGGTTACCTATCAGGGTTTTGAGCTGAATGCCGTTAAAACCGCAATCACAATCCGCAATTTATCCTATAAATTGGCAGAGGAATATGCAAGCCATCCTGTTTTGAAGGATTTCCGCATCGGGGCTTCGATCGCCACAGGTGAGCTGATTGTGGGAAACATCGGCTCAAATACGATCTTCAATTACACTGCCATTGGCGACCGCATGAATTTTAGTTCACGGTTGGAAGGGCTGAACAAGATCTACCACACCAGCATCATCATCGACCAGGTAACTTACGAAAAAGTGCATCAAATATATTTTTGCCGCAAACTCGACCGGGTTAAGGTAAAAGGCAAAAACATCGAGTCGGACATCTATGAAGTGGTGGACAGCTATGAAGCCATGCCCAAAGACTCCCGTTTGATAACCTGTTACCGCATCTACGAAACCGCTCTGGCTTTGATGGATTACCAGCATAAGGAAGAAGCCAGGGAATTGCTGCATGAAGTTCTTAAGGAATATCCCGATGATGCACCCACCAGGCTGATGCTGGAAAGAATTGAGATTATTAATTGGGAAACCTGGGATGGAGCCTGGCAATACGAAAGCAAGTGATGATCTGAGGGGATAGTGATCAGGGGGACAGAGATGGTTACAGGT
>CAZNGW010000019.1:26222-41620 GCA_964572925.1 uncultured Candidatus Cloacimonas sp.
CATTTAAAGGAGATCCCGGGTCAAGCCCGGGATGAGGAAGCAGTAAGTTATTATGCAAAGAGATTGTTACCTCATTCCTACTTTTTTACCTCATTCCTGTCCCCTCTCACCTTAAGGGCGAGGGGAACCCCAAATTCCAGGCCTTGTTTGACTCTTCAACCCATTCCACCTTTCAACCTTCCAACCTTCCAACCTTTCAACCTTCCACCCTTCCACCTTCTCACCCTTCCAACCTTCCAACCTTTCAACCCTTCCAACCTTCCAACCTTCCAACCTTCCACCCTTTCAACCTTTCCACCTTCCAACCTTCCAACCTTCCAACCTTCCAACCTTTCAACCTTTCAACCTTTCAACCTTTCCACCTCTCCACCCTTTCCACCCTTTCCACCTTTCCACCTTTCCACCCTTCCAACCTTCCAACCTTCCAACCTTCCAACCTTCTCACCCTTCCACCTTCCAACCTTCCAACCTTCCAACCCTTCCACCTTCCAACCTTCCAACCCTTCTACCTTCCAACCCTTCCACCTTCCAACCTTCCAACCTTTCCACCTTTCCACCTTTCCACCTTTCCACATTTCCATCCTTCCACCTTCTAACCCTTCCAACCTTCCAACCTTCCAACCTTTCCACCTTTCCACCTTTCCACCTTTCCACCTTTCAACCCTTCCAACCTTCCAACCCCTCTCGGCACTGCAATGCCACCCCTATCTCGGGCGTATCCCTCCCGGAACCCTCCCTCATGATGATCCGGGTGGGTTCCGGGTGGCATAGGGGTGGCATCGCAGTGGGGAAAGAGGAAGCAGAGAATTCTATTGACAGAAAAAGCGGCTTGCAGAACGTAGCAAAAGAGATGCTTGGCAGGTTTGTTTATTATCTTTATCCGAAAAACAATATGAGCAGGGATTATGCATAATGTATCCGATAATAAACCGGTGTTGGTGGTGGATATTGGCAATACCAATATTGTATGTGCCATATACCTTGCCGGTAAGGCTGTGTGGACTGCCAGGCTGTTTAGCAGCCATCAGAAAACCGCCGATGAATATCACGCCATCCTCAGTTCCATGCTGGCAGAAATGCCGGTTCAGACTACCGGATCAGAATTTCCGGTAGCTTCGGCTATCCGGCGTGAAAACATCGCCTACATTGCCCTTGGAAGCGTGGTTCCAGAACTCACCCGGGTTTGGAAGCACCTTTTTCGCAAGTACTTCCCCGCTGAATTAATCGAGATTAACGCTCTTAGTCCCTTGGGGCTGAAATATAAGGTTAAAAACCCCTCATTTATCGGCTCCGACCTGGTGGCGAATGCCTTTGGAGCCTGGCATAAATATTCTTCCTCCGCGATTATAATCGACTTGGGAACCGCCACCACCATCCAGGTAGTGGGAAAATCAGGCTCCTTTGAAGGCGCAATCATCGCCCCGGGATTGAAAACTGGCGCAACGAACCTCTTCTCATCCGCTGCGCAGCTTTACGAACTGGAGATTGTCAGCCCTCCCGTGTTGTTGGGCTCCAATACCAGCGAAGCAGTTCTTTCAGGAATCATCCACGGCCATGCCTTTATGCTGGAAAGCTTTATCCAGAAGTTAAAAAAGCAGTATTTCGACCATAACCCACTACTCACCATCCTCAGTGGAGGAATGGCCGACCTGATCAAACCGTTGGTTCCCTCGGCTGACCTGGTGGACAAAAACCTTACCACGGACGGATTCTATCTGGCTATGCTAAAAGTGATAGAAACCCGCCTGCAGGGGAAAAACAACTAACTTCCCTATGCGCAGATACCTGTTCCTGTTTCTGCTGCTTTTTGGTTGCCTGCTGCTTTGGGGTTTGGAACAGGCGGAAACTAACCCTGCCCCAACTGAAACCCAGATAAACAGCGAACTGAAATTGCCCGTTGACGAAGCAGACACAGCCATGGATAAGGCTTTTTACCCCCGGCTCTACCTTCCCGGCTACAACCCCATCATCAATAACCGAATCGAGCTTTACAAAATTGACAAAGGTATGAATATCTTCAAAGCCAAACCTTTGGAGATTCCCGCGTTTGCTCCTGATTATCGGGAACGCATCGACTTTCCTGGTCAAAAGGTATTTCTGAGCGTGAAAGTGGGAGATTATGTGGTAGTTCCGGAAACGCCTGTTTCCTTTGACCGCTATTTCTCGGGGATGCAAAAGAAAAGTTTCCGCAGTTCACTGCTCACCAATATCAAAACCCAAACCCAAACTGCCCAGTCAGCCAGTACCGGATTGATCAAAGATGTTTCCCTGCTGCCGGACATAGCCATTCCCAAAGCGGTGCAGAAAGTGATCGGGTCCACTGCTGGAAGGCTGAATCTGGATGGCACACAAAAGCTGAGCCTTTCCGCCAGCAACACTTCCCGCAAACAGGTTCCCATTTACGATACCTCAGGTAAAAACGTTTTCGACATGAAGATGGAAACAGAAACCAATCTACGGCTGTCTGGAACCATAGGCGAAAAGATCGCCATAAACTTCAAATACAATTCCAAGCAAGACGACCAGATCTTCGATGCCAATAACGTAAACGTAAAATACACCGGCTACGACGACGAATTCATCAAGAGCATCGAAGGAGGAAACATAACTCTTTCCTTGGGCGGAAGCCGTTATATCAGCTATTCTGCCAGCTCACAAGGTCTTTTCGGAATCACCTCCAAATTCAAATATGGCGATCTCGACCTCAGTGTGATCGCCAGTAAAGAAGAAAGCCAGAAAAATGTGCAAAGCTTCGTGGGTAAAAGCCAGGCAGATTCATCCATCGTTTCGAGCTGGAAATATTCACGCCGCACCATGTATTATCTGGAAGATCCTTACCAGCTTTTCAATCTTTTCGTAACAGCTGCAGACACGACTGGAGCTCCGGCTGGATGGTATAAGAACGCCATAAAAACAAATCCTGACGGCACCTGGCAGATCGCCGATGGAAATCTCTTGCCAGCACCCGGAACCGTGGAACTCTGGTTTGATGATGCCAATTCCACCAACGACAACGAAACCACTGAAGGCGATACGATTCATTATGAAGGAGACTACCCCCAACCCTATGTGCCAAAGTATGACAGGTTGGTGGAAGGAACCGATTATATAACAGACTACACCAGCGGCATAGTGACACTGTTGAGAACTGTGGAACGTAATGCCACAATCGGGGTTCGTTTCACCAATCGGTATGGAGACCAGATACCTCATGATAATGGCTCGAACAAACTACAGGTAAGGGTCTTACGCAAAAAGTATCAGGAGTATCATCCCTACGACCCCACAGATCTAACTCCCTCCGGAGACCTGATAAATACCTGGCATTATCAGATGCGAAACATATACGATATGGGCCGGACAAATATTAAAAGCGACGGTTTTGAACTTCAAGTCTACACCCAGAACGTAGACCTTACCCGTAATTATAACCTGCCCAATACCATCGCCACCCAAAACATAATCACTTATAACGATTACCTGCGTTTGAACGCCAATAACAGCGAAGACGGAGTGATAAACGGTGATGACGCCACAGTGAACCTCACCAAAGGCTGGATCATCATGCCCTTCATTGAGCCCTTCAAGGCACTTGGCGATGGCATTATCTACCGTAAAGAAAACGAGGACGAGTATAGCTATCAGGATTCCACCAACATCTTTATCGGGATCAAAGGCAAGATAGGCAGAGATGCCATCGAGCTTTCCTCAGCCGGTGTTCTGCGAGGCAGCGTGAAAGTGAAGGTTAATGGCAATGAACAACGTGAAAATGTTGACTACATAGTGGATTATGATTTTGGCCGCGTAACCTTTCTAACTGCCATGGGCAAAGATCCAGAAGCAAAGATTGAGATCGAATTCGAATCCCGCACCCTCTTTAGTGTAGCCCAGAAAAACCTGGCCGGAGTTAGAGCCGAATATAAACCCTCAGACAATTTCAAGCTGGGCGGAACCTTGATCTATCGTAGTGAATACGTAGCTGACAAACGACCCCGGATCGGTAATGAAAACATCGAAATGCTGATGGGTAACGTCGATGCCGAGGTTAAAGTAAAACCACAGTTCATTACTAAAGCCTTGGATGCCTTGCCATTAATTAAAACAAGCTCTCCCTCCGAACTAAGCCTTTCCGGTGAAGTAGCCTTCACTATGCCAAATATTTATGGTAATCCAGATGGTAAAAAGAAGGAAGCCTATTTGGACGATATGGAATCCATCATGGACTCCTACCCTCTGGGCGTTACTTACAATACCTGGGTGCTGGGGAGTGAACCTTTTAATACCAATCTGGCCAAAGGCAGAATGAACTGGTTCAATGCCAAAGATATCAAACGCAGTGAGATCGAAGCGGACAGCCTGCTAACGGACAGAGAAAAGAACGAATACGTGTCTGTGCTTACCCTGCGCGCCATCCCCAATCAGGTTTATATCCCTGGAACGACTACCCAAAGCTGGGCTGGAGTAATGAAATTCCTGGGGAATCAGCTGGATTTTTCGCAGAAAAAATATCTTGAACTGCATGTGCGCCTTGATCCAAGCCCGCCTAATACCACCAGCTATCCAAATGTGACTCTGCACGTAGACCTTGGTGATATCTCGGAAGATTTTTATACTGAATATGGTGGACTGGGAGTTAAAAATACTGAAGACAGGAATTCAGACGGTGAGGTAACCCTTGCTGAAGACATCGGCTTGGATGGGATAAGCAAAAATGATCCGGGGCATGATCCATTGGACATAGCCTATCCAGCTAACGGAGATGACTATTCAGGCGTGAACGGCACCGAAGAAAACCGCATTCTGGATACCGAAGACCTGGATGGCAATGGTGATCTGAACACCCTGAACCGCTATCTGAGCTATTCAGTATCACTGCTAAATCCTAATCCTGAAGTAGTGGTAGATTCACTTAAAAACTGGCGTTTAATTCGCATACCACTTAGTGATCCCCTTTATTACAGCATCGTGAACGACGGAACTTCCACCACCCAGCCCAACCTGAACAAGATATCCTATGCACGTATCTGGTTGGAAACCGATTCCCGGGAAGAAGTTAAGGTTCGTATAGCCGACATCTCGCTGATCGGCAACAAATGGCAGGACAACTACATCAGGCGGTTTGCCTATGCACCTACCTCCACGCCGGATTATCCAAGTGTAATTAACAACTATAATCTGATTGTGAAACCTAATGTTCTCGACCAAACTGGAACCAAGTATCTGTCCGGCATAGTCAGCAACCAGAAAAATAGCGGACACTACAATTCACCCGACGGTACCTGGTATATGGAAGACAAAAGAGTTTCCGCTGAATCTGCTTTGAACATTGAACTGACGAACCTTCAAAAAGGCCAGATGTGTCTGCTTCGACAAAGGATGCAAGATCAGCTCGACCTGCGTTCTTATGGAAAGCTACGTTTGTGGGTATATCCAGAAGGCAATCAGCACGCAACCCGTAATCCTGATTCCCTTTATGTCATCTTCAGAATTGGCGCGGACTCCCTGAATTACTACCAGGTAAGGGAAAGGGTGAAGGTGGTGCCCTACCAGGAAAGAATGAGTTCCGAGAACTGGAGCCAGATCGAGATAGATCTGCAACAGCTTGTTGCCGTGAAAGAGCTGCATCCCAGCACTCTATACGATCATGCGGATTCCCTGGTTTACTTCAAGGATGCAACCGGTCAGGACATGGGCAAGCAAAGAGGCTACTACAAACGCGGAAATCCAGTGCTGAACAATGTTCGCGACCTGAATCTGGGGGTTTACGTAGCCGATCCATATTATTCCTCAGCAAGCCAACCCTTTAGCGGAACCGTATATTTCAATGATATCAGAGTAGCCGAACCCTATGAAGATTTGGGAGTTGCCAAGCGAATAAGCTTATCCGGCACCTTTGCTGACGTAGCGACCCTGAATGTGGATTTTGAGGATAAAAGCGAAAACTTCAATACCACGATTCAGCGTGGCCGCACCAATTCCTTCACCAGCAACAGAAGCCTGAGTATAACCAATAAATACTTCGTAGGCAAAATCTTCCCAACTAATTGGAACCTGGATATTCCTGTCCAGTTAACCTACAATTCTTCAGTACAAACTCCCCTGTTCAGGGCAAATTCCGATCTACTGAGAGAAAACATCCTGAACGACAGTCTGAGAGCTAATGAAGTTTCCAAGCGAAGTGCTTATGCAGCCGACTTTGGTTTCAGTCAGAAGGTTGCACCCAAGAATAAATTCCTGCTCTACACCATAAAAAGCTTATCCCTTAATGGCCGTGTAGAAAGCACCATCGATGAAAAATCCACATCCAGAGACACTACCTTGGCCTATCGCGGAACCCTGAACTACAATCTGAACATACCTGCTGAGCAAACAAGTTTCAGATTATTCAAAAACTATCGCTTCGGTTACTTGCCAAATACGCTAACCAACAGCCTTACCTTCAGTGCCAATGAACCCAAAAGCTGGGACAAGAACACTACCTCGACTTATCTACTATGGTCGAAAAGAACCCAGACTACCGATACCAGAACCATTACCACCGACAACAATCTTACCTGGAATCTCTTCAGCGACCTATCTGCCACGGCCAGACTGAATACCAACCGCGACCTTAAACAGCGGGACACCCTGTATGTGGTAAATATTGGAAAACTAACCACCTACACCCAGGATCTGGGGCTGAATTACAATCCCAATTATTTCCCCAGAGTGTTCAATTTCACTTCTTCTGCGGCTGCCCGTTATTCAGATACCCAGCGCAAATATTCTCAAATGGTTGAAGGTCAATATGTTGATTATTATCAAAGAGACGGTAATACGAACCGTAGCATCCGCCTGAATCTTACCTTGCAAAATTCCACCATCCTTTCTGAATGGGCGCAAAAGCTGAAATCCAAAACCCCAAAACCTGAGGACAAGCCCAAGGAAGGCGAAGCCGGTCTTGAAAACCTTCCCCCTCCGAAGCAAGACATTTCCGAAGAAGAGGCCAAAAAGCTGTTGCAGGAAGAGGAAGAAAAAAAGAAAGAGGACTTGCTGAAGCAGGATGAGGAACTGAAACGCTTGCAGGAAGAACAGGAGAGAAAAGACAAAGAAGCGGCTGAACTGGCTAAAAAAGAAGATGAAGCAGGCTTTGAAGGAATGGTAGAAAATACTGAGCTTATCCCTGAAGCCGAGGTTAAACCAGATGAAATTGCACCTCCTGACTCCGGAAAAACCGAACCCAAACCCAAGAAACCTGCACTAAATCCGGTTACCGGCTTTGTTAGTGTGCTTTCCCGCTTGAAAAACATCACTGCTTCCTATCAGAATAGCTATACCATGAACTATGCCCGCAAAGCCAATCCCTATCCTTTCGCCTTCCAGATAGGGCTTCCTCATGACCTCGTCAAAGACTCATTGGAAGCTATTTCCGATGAAAATACCCTTACTCTGAGCAGTGGAATAGCTCTTTCCCGCAGACTGGACAGCGTGATAAACTATTCCTATACGAATAACTTGCGGGAATCTTCAGCCAGCAATCAGGTATTGGGCTACACTTTTCCTGATATTACTTTAACCTTTGCCGATCTGGAAACCCTGCTCGGTATCTCTAAATACATCACCGGCAGCAGATTGAACAGCGGGTTCCAATATACATACCGGGAAACAGGAAATCCCGACCAAATCACCGCAAATAAACAGGAAACCTTTACCACCGCTTTGAATCCCTTGATCGGTTTTACCGGAAACCTTCTGGGAAAAGTAACCACCAACCTCAGCTATTCGATCAGCAAAGCCAAAAACGTTACAGATATGGTGGACAGAGACATAGTTAAAACCACCAGCACCCAATCCATGAATGGCAACCTTTCCTACAGCTTCAGGGCAGGACGCGGTTTCACAGTTCCCTTTACAAAGAAAAAGATACACATCAAAAACGAATTGACCTCCTCCTTGGGAATTACCTACGAGAACAACTACGATGAAACGGTAGGTAATACCACCATGGTGGATCGCAGCACCTCAAGGCTTTCCTTCACTCCGCAAGCCACCTACCAGTTCGATACCAATATCAAAGGCGGGCTCACCAGCAGCTACGAGGTGAACGCGGATAAAAAACGCGATGACGGCACATCGGTGTTCAGCTTGGGAATCTGGGTGGAAGTGAATTTATAGGGGCTCGGGATTAATAGTCACACGGATTTTACGGATTAAACGGATCAACACGGAACAAAGAATAGGAACGCGGATTTACACGGATTGCACGGATTTACACGGATCACCTATATCATTATACCCGGCTCCACTAACCATTAACTATTAACCATTAACTTATTTGACACCTCTCTGTTCCCCCACATTGTCATCATACCACTATCATACCACATGCTCATGTGGCATGATAGTGATGAGAGACCCATATGCAACTTATCCAGTGCTAATCTATCAGCAGCCAAAATGCTACTACATCCTTTGAGAGAAGATAGCTGTCCCAGTCATAGTCATCCGGAGACGGCAATGGAAGATATGGAAAGAGACACTGATAGTATTCTTGGAACAGCTGTTCCCTTTCTTCGCGAAGCAACTTGACCCCATTACCCCTGATATTGTCCAGTCTCTTCTTCGCAGACAGGCACTTCTCAGCTTGGGATAACAATCTAGTTTTACTGACCCCATTCTGCTCTGAACTCAGCATCTCAAGATTGTCAATTTTTGCTGCTAGTTCTTGCCACAAAACTGAGCTTTCCGACAGAGCCGTTGAAATCCTAAAATTATACTGATCATTACCTTCGCTAAATGACTCAAGCTGCTTGACCAGTTCATCGATTTCTGCATCAGAATAGCTAGGATGGGTTTCAAAGCCTCTTGCATAATCCTCATAGGAATTCATCAGAAACCGAGACAAGAGATACAGGTCTTTCTGAGTAAGTGAGCTGTTCATGCTGTACAACTCACTTACTCAGAGATACAGGTCTTTCTGAGTAAGTGAGCTGTTCATGCTGTACAAATATATCGCTGACATCGACTCATCGACACAAATGCTGGCTACAACTGGCTGCTTCAGTTTTTGATATTGAACATCACTCAGAATCGCACTTGGGGACAGAGCATAACTATTAGCAAAAATGCTCTCTTCCTGTGAATCAACCTGCAAACGTGCTGCTGATATGTCTTTCAGCTTCAATGAAGTGATCTGTGATTCGCCGGTAACCCACAAGCTTGGAATCCAGAAAATCTCCTTATAAATGGTAAATGAATCATCAGGAGCCACGTTTTTGGTCAGATAATTCAGCACATCATCTCCCTTTTTAATTGATTTCGTCTGAAAAGACCTCATTTCCCGTAAGGGATATAGTTCTGTATACGCGCGATATGTTTCACCGTTTTTAAGTTTCAGTTCAACCGGGAAAAGATTAGTATCGTACCAATGTGCATCATCTCCATAGGACAGTTCCCCTGCTTGCAGGGATAGTGAACCAATCAAAAAGATCAACATTAACATAGTTTTCATAAACTTAGCCTCATATTACCCATGGGAACTAATCGAATGATGTCTTAACTATCGAAGCCAAGTTCTTTGAGTGCAGTTCCCTTCTTGCGCCAGTTGGGATTTACCTTCACAAAGAGGTGCACCTGCACGTTTGTTTGCAGAAAGCGGGAAAGCTCGGTTTCGGCATATTCCCTTATTTGCCTTAGCCCACTGCCTTTCTTGCCGATCAGGATGATCTTCTGGCTATTACGCTCCAGCCAGATCACCGCATCGATTACAGCCTTGTCGCTCTCCTCCGAAAAACGCTCGATAAGTACAGCTGTGGCATAAGGAATCTCTTGCTCAAACTGCCGGAATACCGCTTCCCGGATTGTTTCACGGGCAAAGAAACGCAAGGGCAGGTCGGAAAGCTGATCTTCCTCGTAGTAGGGCTCATGATATGGAACGTATTTTTTGATAAGTTCCAGCAGCTCAGGGACTTTCTCTCCTGTTTGGGCTGAGATCATGATGCTTTCGGTAATGGAGGCAGGCAACTCCGCTTTCAGCTCTTCCAGATTTGCTTCCGGACTGAGATCAAGTTTGTTGAACACCGCCAGTTGAGGATTTTTGAGGAACTTCAGATGCTGCAGCACTTCCTTGTCATACTCGCTGGGAAAACCGGCTATCTGGGTTAAGAAGATGATCAGATCAACATCTTTGAAGGCATCGTTCCAGATCTTCAGCATCTTTTCCTGCATTTCATAGCGGGGCTTCAGATAGCCCGGAGTGTCGATGAACACGATCTGGTGATCCGCTTCGTTCCAGATGCCTTTTATCGCATAACGGGTTGTTTGCGGTTTGGGCGAAGTGATGGAGATTTTTTCACCCAGAATGCGGTTCATCAACGTTGATTTACCCGTGTTTGGCTTGCCGATAATGGCTACAAAGCCGCTTTTGAAGTTTACCGAAACGCTCATCAGAACTCTCCCAAAGACAAAGGGGCAGGAAAATTCCCACCCCTGATTGATAACTGTATGTTATTGATTTTATAGCTCATTAAATACGTCTTTGATAATCTGGACGCATTCATCCAGCTGTTCCCTCGTAATCACCAAAGGCGGTGCCAAGCGGATTATGTGACGGTGGGTCGGCTTGCAAAGGATACCTTTGTCTTTCAATTTCAGGCAAACGTCCCAGGCTTCGTAGCCATTTTTGGGTTCTACCACGATGGCGTTCAGCAATCCTTTGCCGCGCACCAGCTTCAGCATGGGATGATCTATCTTGCGCAGTTCATCGCGAAAATATTCTCCCATTTCGAAGGCTCGCTCAGCCAGGTTCTCTTCTTTGATCACTTCCAATGAGGCTTTGGCAACTGCACATGCCAAAGGGAAGCCACCATAGGTGGAGCCATGTTGGCCTGGTTTGATCTGTAACATGATGTCCTTATCGGCTAAAACTGCGGAAACAGGCAACACGCCACCCGCCAAGGCTTTGCCCAGGATCAGCATGTCTGGACGAACGTTTTCATAATCGCAGGCCAGCAGTTTTCCGGTTCGCGCCAGACCGGTTTGGATCTCGTCAGCCACGAAAAGCACGTTATGCTGTTTGCAGAGATCAAAACAAGCTTTCAGATAGCCATCCCCAGGAACATAGACACCTGCTTCGCCCTGGATGGGTTCCACGATAAAAGCAGCCACGTTCTTGCCATGCTTTTCCAGATATTCCTTCAAGGCATTTGCATCATCATAAGCCACTCTGGCAATGCCAGGCGTAAAGGGTCCGAAACCTTCATAGCAATCGGGATCGGAAGAAGCAGTAACGATGGAAATGGTTCGGCCATGGAAGTTGTTCTCGGCAAAGATGATGATCGCGCCGTCGGGCTCCACGCCCTTTACCTGATAAGCCCATTTGCGGGCAAGCTTCATGGCAGTTTCCACGGCTTCTGCGCCAGAATTCATCGGCAGAACCATATCAAAACCGAAATACTCGGTGATATATTTCTCATATTCTCCCAGCTTGTTATTGAAGAAAGCGCGGGATGTGAGAGTTAGGGTTTGGGCCTGATCCACCAAAGCTTTGATGATCTTGGGATGGCAATGACCCTGGTTCACAGCCGAATAAGCCGATAAGAAATCGTAGTAACGGTTTCCTTCGGGATCCCACATGAAAACTCCCTCTCCTTTGGCAAGCACTACGGGCAGCGGATGGTAGTTGTGCGCTCCATATTTTTCTTCCAGCTCGATCGCTTCGCGGGAGCTGATACTGCCGTATTTCAGGTTCTCGGACATGATTCCTCCATGTTCTTATATGTTGTTTATATCATAAGCCCTTATTAAAAAAGGGGTTTTTGTGTCAAGGTGAAGTTTTCCAACTGGAATGCCAATGCCTTCTTTCCGGAATGCCTGTGTCCTCACAGGCAAGGTTCTGCCAGTCTCAGACTGGCTTTTAAGACAGCCGGAGGCTGCGTCAACCTTTCCTGCCAGAGGCAGGAATTCCAGAATTAACGGGGATTCCTGGATTTATAGGAGTAAAGGATTTCAGACCTTTTACAATAAAAAACACGAAGCTGAAAGAAATCAGAGTTGTCATGCAATCAGCGATCGGCAGGGCAAATATCAAGCCTTCGAAATGGAACAAGCTGTTCAGAATGAAGATCATGGGTATATAGATCAATCCCTGGCGCGACAGAGCTACGATAAAAGCCGGCAAAGCCTTACCCATGGCCTGCAGGCTTGCCATCAGGATCATGCCCACTGCCGCAAAGGGAATGGCAAAAACGTAGGCTCCCATAATAGTGGTGCCGATATCCACGATCCGGGTATCCTTTATGAATGCCTCAATCAGGCCTTTGGGGAAAAGCGCAAACCACAGCGTAAACAGCACTCCCAGGCACATGCTGATAAAAATCGAACTTCGGATCGCTTTTTTCATGCGGGCATAGTTATGTGCGCCAAAGTTAAATCCGATTAGGGGCTGGACACCGATAGAGATACCTATAAATATAAATATTGGAATGGAAAACACCCTGGAAGCGACACCCAACGCAGCAACGCTGTGATCACCGTAAACCGAGGCAAGCTTGAAGCTGATGGTGTTCCCAATACTCATCATGATCTGGCTGAGTGAAGAGGGAATCCCAATAAAGAGGATCTGTTTGTAGCAACTCCAGCGTAGGTGTAAAAAGCTTCGTCCCGGGGTGGCAAGGCTTTTTCTACGCCAATAATAGCTAAGGTAATACAGCATGCCAAGGCACTGACCAATGATCGTGGCAATGGCTGCTCCGGTTACCCCCATGCCAAAACCGAAGATAAACAGCGGATCGAGGATTATATTTGCGCCGGTTCCGATAAACAGACCAAACATGGCTTCTTTGGCTGCTCCTTCTGCCCTTAGCAGCTGCACCAAAGCGAATTTCATCATGATGAAGGGACTGCCCAGGATGATCACCAAGAGATATTGTCTGGCCGGAAGCATGGTTAAGGCACTGGCACCTGCCATTTTCAGGAAAGTGGGGATAAAAAGCAGTCCAAAGCCGATCATTACTATGGACATAACCGCCACGGTAAAGATCGAAGTGGTGGTGGTTTCTCTTGCTGAGCTAAAGTCCTTTTTGCCCAAAAGTCTGGATAGATAGCTTCCTCCACCTGTGCCAAAGATACCGGCAATGGCCATCTGAAAGGTAAAAAACGGCAAAGCTATGGATACTGCCGCCACTTGATAGGGATCATTAAGCTTACCGATAAAGAAGGTATCGGTGAGGTTATATACGATATTCACCAGCATACTTAGCACGCTTGGCAAAGCCAGTTGCAGGATGGAATATGGTATCGGGGTTTTTTCCAGAATGTCTATTTTGCTATGTTTCATTTACTTCTTTACTATTGAACAAAGGATTTAGGCTGCCACTTCGTGTCAAGCACCATGATTCAGGATTCTAGTAAACCTATGATTACAACAACAGGTAGAGGAAGTCTTTCAAGTAAGATGAATGGAGAAAATGTTGCTTGACAGTTTGTCATTAACAGCCAAGTTGTGATTTTAGTGTATCAGGATAAGAATTATGATTAAGCGGATATCAATCATTCCTACAGAGCAGACGAGAAACGGATAACAAGCTTAGCCAATGACCAAGGTCATAATAAACTAAAGGAGATCAGAGATATGATCGATAACAAGTTCAAAGCATCAGAGTCTTTACACGCTTTTGTAAAAGCCGGTTATAAATTCTGGCTAATACTGCTTGCGACACTGGCAATCAGTGGCACCTGTTTCGCTTATAATATCTACGTTAACAAAGACTCGACTGCCCCAGGGAACCCTAATGGATCAGACAGCCTTCCATATCTTACTATTCAAGAAGCTATAACCAAAGCATTTGATGATAATGATAGCGACAATCTAAGCTGTCCTCCTGTCTGTATTATCGTCCATGGCCCAACGGCTGAACCCTATGAAGAGAACCTAAACCTTGATTTTGGAACAGACGCAAACCCACACAATGTTTCTGATATAACTATTCAAGGTGATTCTGATAACCCTGATAACTGTCATATTGTAAATACGGTAAATGCCGTGCCGGTAATTTTTGCTATTGGACATAGTAATAGCAGATTGAAAGTAGAAAATCTGAGTATTAGCCACTCTGATCAGAGCAGCGCTAATAGTAAGGGGATCAGTATATTTCATCACAATGGCGACTATAATGACCAATTCAATACCTTAGAGGTATCAAACTGCAATTTAACAAATAATGATATAGCTATCGATATCGATTTAAGCATTGTTTCGATAAATCTGATTGTAACTGATACACGGATCCAGATAAACCCTCCATTTGCTGCATTTCAAGGCATCGATGCCCAGCTTTGCGGTGCTGCAGGCAGTACTGCCATAATAAACAATAATATATTCACTTATCCGAGTTCTGATGACGATGTATTCGCTTATGAGGCTATTCGCTTGGTTGGCAATTTTAGTGATATTACTATTAACAACAACTCATTTAATAATGTCAAAGTGTCTTGCGGATCTATTTATGATCTTCAAAATGCACAAATTAAAAACAACATTTTTCTGAATTCAAGATTAGCGTATGAAAGTCATGGCAATTGGCTGATAGAGAATAACCGATTTGTTGGAGGAGTAGCATCCAACAGCGGAGGCAGCCTTGAGATTTTCGGCGTTACAAGTTCAGCGAGTAGTTATAGCTGTAATGTCCAAAAGAATACTTTTTTTGATTGTTTCCAACCTATTAAAATTGGTTTTCCAACGACACACTATGAACTTGGAATATATGTTTCAATTGTAAATAATAGCTTTCTAAATTGTAGTGACATATTATCATTGCAAAGACGTGATGATATGAGTGTGGTGTCAAACCGAATAAGTGATTATCGGAACAACCTATATCTAGGGCTGAATCCTACGCCGTTTATTATTGTAGACCAAGATAATCAAGCTTTAGTATTAACAGGTGACAACCGTATTCCAGTGTCTTATTCTCTTTTCAGTTCATCGTTGAATGCTGATGATTCCCTGATTATGGATTCAAACATAACAAACGAAAATCCCGTAATAGCCATAAACCATGTAACCTATACTTATACCCCAATATGGAACAATGATACTCGCAGTCCTCTGATCATGGCTGGATATGGTAATGAAGGATTAGGGATACCATACCACGAAAACCGGCTTGACATAGGTGCTGTTCAATACTCTGAGCATCCCCATGAATATGTAACCTACACTTTTCCTCCTTATTCCCAAAGAAAGGGTCTGAAATGGATGAGTTTCCCCACATTGGATAGGATATGGAATCCCGCTATAAATGAACCGGATGTGGCGCAGATTTTCTTTAGTCCAATACTGAACCACATGATTCTTCATGATATAACTTGGAAAGTAGAAGATGATGATCCACAAGCTATCACGTTTGTTAATAATGAAT
>CAZNGW010000020.1:0-32424 GCA_964572925.1 uncultured Candidatus Cloacimonas sp.
TCAATAACGGCACTGCCAGCCAGAGCACCTATACCGTAAAGCTCTATAATGCTGCAAATGTTGAGCTTGCCTCTGCTGCAGGAACCACGGTTGCCGCAGGAGCAACGGTTCCTATTCAGCTTAGCTGGACTCCCACCACAGAGGGTCCCGCTTCCATATATGGAAAGGTGATCCTGACTGGTGACATAAATCCTGCAAATGATCAAACCCCTCCTCTGGCGATCACTGTGCAGCCTACTGGTATTTTGACCCAAACCATCGGAACCGGCGATACCAATGCGCGCATGCCCTTTGATTTCTTCTACAAGAACAGCCTCTATGAAACGCTGTATTATCCCAATGAGATCGGCATGTTTGGCAATATCACCACCCTGGCATTATATAACCAGTTTACCACAGCTACACTTACCGCCACTCCGATCAAAATCTGGATGGGCTCCACTCAGAATGCCGATCTTTCCGGAGGTTGGATACCATCTACAAATCTTACCCTGGTTTACGATGGCCCGATCGCCCTGCCTGCCGGAGCAAATACTATCACCATCCCGCTGCAAACGGTTTACACCTATAGCGGTGGCAACCTGGTAGTGATGTTCAATCGTCCCATGGACACGGTTTACTACAGCTCTGCTGACTATTTTAAATGCCAGACCGTGGGCACAAACCGTGCTTTGAATCTCTATAGCGACAGCACCGTTTATGATCCTGCTGCTCCCGCTACCGCAACGCCAACGGGTCAGTTCCCCCAAACCACCCTATACATGACCCCGCTGAGCCCCAATCCGCTGTTTATGGTAAGCCCTGCCAACCACAGTTTTGGCACGGTTCTGATGAATAGCACCACTGACAAGAGCTTCAGCATCATGAATGCAGGTGGCGGAACCCTGAGCGTTTCCAATATCACCATCTCAGGCAGCCAGTCTTTTAGCCTGCAAAGCCTGCCTACCCTTCCCGCCAACCTTAGTACCGGACAAACCGCCAATTTCATCGTTCGCTACCATCCCACCGTGGCAGGTGATCACACAGCTACTGTAACCATAACCGACAACCGCATGGTGCATACCGTGGCAATAACCGGAACCAGCTTCGATGCCAATATCTACACCCTGCCTTACAGCCAGAATTTCGACACAGTAACCGTGCCGGCTTTGCCTCTTGGCTGGAGCAGCATCTACCAGGCTTCAGTTACAACCGGTTATGTGCGCACCGTTACATCCAGCCCGCAAAGCACACCAAACTGCGTGGCCATGTATAATCCAACCGATATCAATACAATAGCCATGCTTATTGCCCCTCCCCTGGACAATACCGTGGCAGCCAATACCACCAGAGTGAAGTTCTGGGGCAAAGGCAGCAACTACGCTGTCAAGGTCGGAGTAATGACCAATCCAGCCGATCCAGCCACTTTCACGGAAATTCAACAGGTTACCATGACTTCTGCCTGGGCACAATACAGTGTTCCACTTACCACCTATACCGGAACGGGACATTACATCGCCTTCAAGCATGCCTGCCTTGCCGCAGGACAAACGATCTATCTTGACACCGTGGAGTTTGAACTGATCTCCCCTAACGATCTGGCAGCCCTTTCCGTTTCCGGAACCTCAACCCCCAGCGTTGGAGCTTCCACTCCCTATACCGTTACTGTATTCAATAATGGAACCGCCAGCCAAAGCACCTACACAGTGAAGCTATTCAATAGCCAAAACGTCGAGCTTGCTTCCGTGGCTGGAACAGCAATAGCAGCAGGAGCAACTGTTCCTGTCGTGCTGAACTGGACTCCCGCTACCGAAGGTGCACAGCTTATCTACGGAAAAGTGGTCCTGACCGGTGATGTTAATCCTACCAACGACCAATCACCGAATCTTAACGTAATGGTAATGCCTCAGAACGTCATTTCAGTAACGATCGGCGATGGTAGCCAAACAGCTCGTATGCCGATCGATATGTTCTATAAGAACAGTGTTTATCAAACCCTTTACTATCCTGATGAAATCGGTGCTTTTGGCAATATTACAGCTGTAAGCATCTATAATAACTTCGTAACCACCACGTTGCAAAACATGCCAACCAAGATCTGGATGGGAACAACAACCCAGGCTGATTTAAGTGCTGGTTGGATTCCTTCCACGGCGATGACCCTGGTGTTTAATGGAACCATGAACTATCCTGCTGGACAGAACACCATTGTATTTCCTCTGTCTGCGCCTTTTGCCTATGCTGGTGGAAACCTGGTAATTATGTGGAACCGTCCCATGGACACCCAGTATTACAGCTCTTCGGACTATTTCCTCTGCCAGACCGTGGGAACCAACCGGGCTCGTAATATCTTCAGCGACAGCACTACCTACGATCCTGCCACGGTAACCGGAGGAACGCTCACAGGCCAATTCCCCAAAACCACCCTTACCCTTACTCCCATGGCTGCGGATCCTATCTTCAGCATTAGTCCTGCCAGCTATAACTACGGTGACATCAACCTGGGCGGTTCAAACACAGCCACATTCACCATGCGCAATATGGGTGGTGGAACTCTTGTGATAAACAGTGTAACCATAGCCGGTTCACCCACCTTCACGCTTAACAACCTGCCCACTTTCCCTGTTTCGCTAAACACAGGCCAAACCAGTTCTTTTGGTGTTACCTTCACTCCCAATTCGTTAAATACCTTCAATGCTGTTATCAGCATCACCGATAACCTTACCGGAACCCGTGAAGCAGGGCTGGGAAGCCGTAACGGCAATTTGCGAACTGTCCACACTGTTAATGTAAGCGGAACCGGCGTGAACGACGTAACAGTCGGCAACGGAAGCATCACTGCCCGCATGCCTTTGGATTTCTACTATAAAAACAGTCTGTATGAGACTATTCTGACCCATGCGGAAATGAACAACTTCATCGGTATCATCACAGGGATCAAGCTCTATACCCAGTTCGCTACCGACCTAACCGCGATGCCGACCAAAATCTGGATCGGTACCACCACTCAAAGTGATCTAAGCGCAGGCTGGATTCCTTCCACGCAGCTTACCAGCGTGTTCGACGGAACAGTGAACTATCCCAGCGGCGAGAACGTGATCAACATCACCTTCAGCCAGCAATTCATGTATCTGAACAGCGAAAACCTGGTGCTGATGTTCAATCGCCCCATGGATACTCAATATTACAGCTCTTCGGATTACTTCAAATGCCAAACCGTGGGAACCAACCGTGCCCGTAACCTTTACAGCGACAGCACCACCTACGATCCGACTGCTCCAGCAGATGGAACCCTGACAGGCACTTTCCCGAAAATGACCTTTGTGGTTATCCCTGGGGGAGTTGGGCATATCACTGGAACCGTTCTGGGTGCCGGAAACGCTCCTCTGCAGGGAGTGGCAGTAGCAGTTACCAATACAACTTACGCTGCGACAACTGCAGCGGATGGAACCTTCACGATTCCAAACGTGCTGCCCAATAACTACACCGTCACCTTCAACAAATACGGTTACAATACCTATACCCAGAATATAGTTCTGGAAGAGAATGAAACCGAGATCATGAACGTAACCATGACTCCCATGGCACAAGTTAACGTCAGCGGAACCATTCTGGCCAGCGACACTGGATCAGCCCTTGCCAATGCCACCATATATCTGGAAGGATATCAGGATTACAACGGCACCAGTGCAAACAATGGAACCTTTACCATCCAAAACGTTTATGCCAACCAAAGCTATGACTTCACCATCATCCGCACCGGCTACACTACGGCCAGCGGCACCATCAATGTCGGTGCCACAAACTACAGTATGGGAAGCATTACTTTGAACGAAGTGGCCTATGCACCCTTCGGAGTAGTGGCAGCTCTGAACAATCCCCAAACCGAAGCCATTCTTACCTGGCAGGCACCAGACCCCACCGCCGTGGATATCACTGAAAGCTTCGAAGCAACCACTTTCCCGCCAGTAGGCTGGAGTCAGGTTATAAATAACAATGGACCGGCCAACACTGCGGGAATCTATCCTACCTGGTGCAGCTTTGGAACCGTGGCCTATAACACTGCTCAGGCAGTGCCAACCGATGGCGTGAAGCAAACCGGTCTTTGGTGGGATTACAGCCATCAGGATGAATGGCTGATTACTCCAGCTTTCAATTGCCCTCCATCAGCGCATTTGAGCTTCAGTACATGGGTTTACCAGGGCTCTGTTTATGGAGATCATTATTATGTGAAGATTTCCACTGACGGCGGCAATCAATGGACTGTCCTTTGGGATGCTTCAGACCTGAATGGTGGCTACACCACCAGCGCCACCACCTTTACAGTTGACCTGGAGCCCTATGGCGGACAACAAGTTAAGGTAGCTTTCCAAGCCGATGATCCACCTTCTGATGACGGACTCTGGTATGGCTGGATCGTTGATAACCTCACTATCGGCAATCAGGTAACAACCCTGAAATTCAGCAATGATCAGCTAACGGTCAAATCCGCTGCCAAACAAACCCGTAGCAATATAAGTGATCCCGGTCTTTCCAGGGATGCAGTCCTCGGGGGAGTTCGCAGCCAAACTCTCGGCCTTAGCCAAAGCACTCCGGTCAATCCAAGAGTGATCAATCGCTCCCTTACCGGATACAAGGTGTGGCGTCTGCAAGCTGGACAGGAAGAAAATCCCAGCCAATGGATTGCCCTTACTCCTGAAGTGATCACTGCTCTTACATTAGCGGACACCGGATGGGCTACCCTTCCCAACGGAACTTATCGTTGGGCTGTGAAAGCCATCTATACCAATAACGTTTCCTCAGTGGCCTCCATCAGTAATCCCTTACTCAAACAACTTGAGTGGGGTAATGTGGTGGGTGTGGTTCGCAAGCCCAATAACCAGCCTTTGGCCGGAGCCACAGTTTCCTCCTCAGGTTACACTGCCACCACAAACACAGTGGGAGCCTACAGTCTGGCCTTGCCGGTGGGAACCTATACCATTACCTGTTCGGCTACCGGATACCAAACCCAGAATATCGATAATATCACCGTGGTCGCCAATCAAAACACCACCCTGAACATCAATATGGTGGTCTCCGCCAATGAAGACGACACCATCCCGGTGGTGGCAACAGTCCTTTCAGGCAACCATCCGAATCCCTTCAACCCTGAAACCACGATCTCCTATGCCATCAAGGATGCCTGCGACGTGCATTTGGAAATCTATAACCTGAAGGGACAGAAAGTCCGCACCTTGGTGAACGGCCGTCAGGACACCGGAAATTACCGTGTGGTCTTCAATTCCCGCGATGACTGCGGCCAAGCCCTGGCTTCAGGGATCTATCTATACCGTTTAACCGCCGGAAGCTACACTTCCACCCGCAAGATGATGCTGATGGAATAGATCGCCCTAAAGCCCTCATTCCGGGCTTGACCCGGAATCTCCAGGAGATTTGCCTCAGGGAGATTCCTGCTTGCGCAGGAATGAGGAACTAAGATAGCAAAATAAATAAAGCCCCGGTTCTCCGGGGCTTTTTCTATGTTGTCATTTCATCTGCATACCACTATCATACCACATGAGCATGCGCTATGATAGCGGTATGACCGTGTTATGATTGGAATCATTTCTCCTTGTTCCTCATCCCGGACTTGATCCGGGATCTCCTAAGAAGCGGGAGATTCCTGCCCTTCCTTTCGCAAGGGAAATCTTTCGCAGGAATGAGGTGAAAGAGAGCAGGCTTTTAGAAAGACATGACACCTGTCAGTCCTGAACTATAAATACTTCTTCGACCTGCCTGCCGAAAACCCGGGCGATTTTGATGGCCAGATATAGCGATGGAAGATATTTTCCAGCCTCCAGGGCAATTATCGTCTGCCTGGTAACACTCACTTTTTGAGCAAGTTGTTCCTGGGTCATTTCTCCTGCTTCAAAGCGTAGTTTGCGGATCGTATTGCTGATAATGGGTTCCTGCTTAAACATGTAAAGCTCCCCGACGGTAGAGGATCAGAATGGCAAGCGTCCAGACAAAATAAAGCGAAAGCCACCCAATAAAAGCCAGGCTGAGAACCTGATGGATGGGAACCAAACTCACAGTTCGGTGGATAAGATAAAGGCTAAAGGCATAGATCGCCACCGTTACCCCAAAACCATGCACAGCGATGATCGCCGCCTGCAATCTGATGGTTTTGTCCATTTCATCCAGATTTTTGAATTTCAGACCCGTGCTCTGGCGGACTATCCACAAAGAAAGGATGAACAGGGCAAAGAGGATCAGAATAACCTCACTGCGAGCACCTGTAAACAAGGGGCTTACAAACAGCAACAAGAGTGCAAAAACGATACTGCTGATCAGGGTGAAGGTGGCTTCTTTCTGTTGAGCCAGCATGATAATCTCCTTCGTTTGGACTTGTTTCTCATATTCAAGCCAGACTGTGTAATGCTTATATAACACCATGTATATAAGATCACACATAATGTCAAGCTTTATTTACATTATGTGTCTGAATACTGCATTGGGAACTACGATTTCGACAGAATTGGCAAAATGAAATTCATACGGAAATGAGGATAAACATCTTGACAGCTTTTGCGTTAACCCGGTTTTTGGAATATAATATCAGGGATGTTATGATGAACCAAAAAGCGAAGCAGAACCCGGCTACCAGTCCAATTTCCGGCAGTAAGTTGCCAGCTCTGGCAATGTGCCTGCTTTTGCTGGTTTTGGTCCCGGCATGGCTTCCGGCGTGTGCAATGAGCGCTTTGATCGCAGGCGAAGGACATATACTTTCTGATTTCCGGCAGGTGGGTTTGGCCTCTGAATATACCCAATACAATGATCCCTGGGACTATTTAGGCTTTGTGATGTCCACCTCCCGCCCAAATTATTATACTGAGGGTTATGGCTTGGTGTCCTATGCAGACAATAATCCACTGCTAACTCAGGACAGGATGTGGTTCAAACGGGTCAGGCGTCCCTCGGACTTTGGTACTACATATTATACAGGCGATTACCTCAGGAATATTCCGTTTGGCGATTACATAGCCCCGGACACCCTGGATCAAGCTATGTTCAACCTGAAGAACCAGGTCAGCAGAACAGCTATAGTATTGTGCCATGCGCGCAGTGCATCCGGACTAACCTATGGCAACCATCCTTTCTGGTTCAATCACCATGGCAAAACCTACACTTTGATGCACAACGGCAATGCCAATTATGCCAGAGCCTTTATGATAAATAAGATCACTGCCATGAATTCCGAGCTTGACTGGTTCCACGTTCATCCCTCCAACCACTTCGCCAATCCCAATCCCTGGCAATGGGTCGATTCGGAGGTTATGTTCCACTTCATCATGAGCCACATCATGGCAAACCGGGATAATACCGAAGCAGGAATTGTCGCTGCCATGCAGGAATTGCGCTCTTATCTGGATACCTTGGGGCGGGGAGTTTATAACTATGTTCTGTCCGATGGCGAAAAGCTTTATGCCTTCCGTAGCACCCCTACCACCGGAGCATATTCACAATACAAGCTTTCCTACAAGGACGGACATGGCTATTATGCGATTCGCACCCAGCCACCCAGCCAGGGATTCGTGCAACTGGAAGCCAAAGAACTGGTGATCCTTTCCCGCAACGAAGCACCCCGACATCTCAGAATTGACGAGATCGAAGCTCCCGATACCCAGAACAATGAAAGCACCGAGGAAGAAATCAGCATTAGCTTAAGCCCGAACCCCACCACTCAAAACGGGATTTTACGGGTTTCAATCATCGGCGATCTGCCAAAGTCCACCAATTTTACCTATGAACTATACAACACCCGCGGTCAACTGCTGCAAAAAACAGACAAAGACCAAATTGCCGATCATAATGCCAGAACAATCCAACTTGGCAAACTGGCGAGCGGGGTCTATTTCCTGAGGGTAAGAACCGATACTCTAAGCCAGACCAAGCGGTTTACTGTGGTTAAGTGAGGGCTTCGCAGGTGAGAACTTAGTAGATGAGAGCTTTGCAAGTGAGAGCTTTGCAGGTGGGAACTTCGTAAGTAAGAGTTTTTCGTTAGCCGGCATGATCTGATTGAAGCTTTATCAACTATATACTAACAACCAGAAAGCCCCGGAATCCCGGGGCTTACCATATCACCAGTTAACTCGTTAACCTGTTAACCGGTTAACTTATTAATCCGTTAACCTACTTCATCAGCATCAGTTTGGCAGAATAGCTATCCTTTCCGGAGTTCAACCTCAGCAGATACATGCCACTGCCAACTTCCCTGCCGTTTTGGTCTCTTCCGTCCCACACCATATTATAGGTTCCTTTGGACAGAGAACCTTCAAACAATCTGCGAATAAGTTGACCGCGTTTGTTATAAATGGTTAGCGCTGCCATCTGGTCTTGCCCCAGGGCAAAACGGATATTGGTGCTGGGGTTGAAGGGATTTGGAAAAATGCTATTGATGCCATTCACAATTGGAATATCAGGGCTGACAGCTTCAGGATAACTGAGGGTTACGAAGACTGGGCCGTGAAAGCCGCTGGAGCCATCCAGATCAACGTTCTCCAACCAGTAATAGTAAACCCCCTCCACATTGAGCTCAGCGTCTGTATATTGATATAACTGCGTTGTAGAGCTATTGACAGCAGGGATGAATACATTCATCAAAATAGCCTGATCGATAGAATTGGAATTACTACGATAGATCCGATAGCCTGATACATTGGTTTCAGACTGGGCAATCCATTGCAATTGGACGTTATTATAGGAATTAAGAGTTGCCGTGAAAGAACTGAGCTCAACTGGCAGAGTTTCTTCATTGCTATTGCCGATCGTCCAGGTTCCCTTAGCCCCTTCAAAGCTGTTTACGTTGATACTTAACCAGCGAGGATCACTGGACACGTCATAGTTTCCGGCTGTTGGAGTATACTCTAACAAACCCACATATGCCGAAGGAGTTTTACCTGCCCAATTGTAGTTCTGATCATCTGAGCCTGACCAGTAGAAGGTAAGGGTTTTGGAGCCCGAAAAAGATCCCGAAATGCTCCATTGTCTTTCGATCTTAGCCGGATAATTTGCCGGCACAAGGGATGTTGAGGAAGAAAAACCGGCAATGTTGTTACCTGTTTCCGCTATCTCCAAAAAAGTGATGTCTGGAGCATGATAGCCATCAGTTGCCGGAGCGGCTGAAGCAGTGTAGAAGCCCGACAATACCGTGAGAACACCGTTTATGGTAAGCGCATTATCAAAGGTAACGCCCTGTGGATTGTCAATCGTCAGGTCTTGCAGGATCGAATTGAAATAGATACCCGTAGATTGGGCATTACTTCCCCTGTAGACAAGCTTGGAAGCATTTCCGAAAACCAGATCGCTATTACTGCCGGGATTTAGAATACCCCTAACTTCAATTTCCCCGTTCACACTAAGATCGTCACCCAGCCCGTTACTAACATCGAATGAGACAGCAGGATCAATTAAGATCTTAGCGCCTGCCTCGACAATAGTTCCGTCCACGATCACATGCTGTGAAACCGTAACCACATGGGGACTGCGGATCAGAATCGAAATTGAGTTTGCCCGGTCAGGAGTTACCACCGCATCGTTCCAAACATTTTGATCTGCAGAATACTGCCAGGTGGAGGTATTGTTCCAATTCCCCGTTACCTTGCTGCGATAATAGAAATCAATGCTGGCATTACCACGCAGATAGGGGTAGCCATCGTTGATCCCGGAGTCCATTCCCCAGACATTGGTAAAATCCCAATTTGTAAAAGTACTTTGGGTTTTCATCTGGGCAGTGGTTTTCCCTGTTCCGCCGGGTGAGGTGCTGTAACCTGAGGTTTGCGTATCCCAGAAACAATCTTCGCAGTTGCCGATGGCGTTTGTTCCTCCCAGACCTGGAGGTAGTGTCCCGACTGTTCTGCCAACCAAACCTCCAATTCCACCTTGCCAGTCTCCAGGAGCGATCCCCTGGGCAACGGTTCCTGTAGAATAACTACGGAAAATAGCTCCCCCTATTGTGCAGCCTACCAGACCGCCAACCCTGTCCCCACCTGAAACATTACCCCTGGCATAGCTGTCCTGGGTAACCCCGTTTTCGTTGCAACCAACTAACCCGCCGTATTTGATGTTATAGGGATTGTATATATTGCCAGAACCTGTATAGTCATTGGGATTGCGAGCTGTATTATTCGGATGGGTGGCAGATACCAAAACGTTTGCATAACTGAACCTTACCACAGGAACTCGCTGCATAGCATTGCTATTGTTAGCTCCAACCAAACCACCCACAGCACCAAAACCGCTGACTGAAGCAGCTCCTCCTCCACCACTTGGTTCTGCATAGCATTTTTCAATATAGACAGTGTAAGAGCGTGCAGGTGTTGTATTAGGCAAAAGAACCTTGCCTACCAAGGAACCGGTAGCTCTGCGTCCCGTTATTTTAGGATTGAGGATCCCCAGGTTTTTGATTGTGGTATGGAAATTATTGGCTGCAGCAGCGCTGCCATTGGTTACATAGCCAAAAAGTCCCACGTTATCTTCTCCATCACTTGGATATAGGTTATTTGCCACAGGAGAGGCGCCCCGGTTTATGTATAAATTGGCTATTGTCTTCCCGTTGCCATCATAAACTCCATGAAAGGGATTGACATCATCTCCGATTGGTTTCCAACCCTTGGAGCTTTCCCACATCTGAATCCAATAGGCAGAATTTTCAGGATTGATGCTGTTAGTTGCCTGGATGCAGATATAGGTGTATTGCGTGGAAGCGGGACTGTATTTCACATAATCGCCAACCACATAACTCGATCCGGAAACCCAATCACTTACTTTGCTGGGATCGGTTTTTTCCAGATTCAAGTCGGTGGTCTGGCGATAGTATTTCCCCAGATAAGCTGTTCCTCTGAGATTATTCAGATGTGCAACACTGGAGATCAGATAGGGGTCAGAAAGGGTTCCGCTACCACCGCCAAACTGAGCAAAGGCAGTGCTTGCCACAAGACTGAACAGGAGGACAAGCAGACCGTTTATTTTATTGAGGGAATTCATATTCATCTCCTATATTAACAGATTCAGATTAGATACTGAGAATCATTATCAATATCTCACACTACCTTATAGGTTAATCTGCCTACCGGTAAAGGCAAATCGGAAATATGAGTTTCACAGGTTATGCGGATATTTGCAATGCGATTTACGGCCTATCCGGTTAGATATTGCCAGACCAAACCATGCCTTAATCCCTTGGTGCGAACCTCTATCTGCGTTTTCCCCAAAGTTTTAAGGACTGAGAGATAGAGTAAACAGCCTGCTGGAATAATGTCCGCCCTTTCGGGCTCTAAAAACTGGATTTTCTTGCGTTCTTCCAAACCTGAAGCCAGATAAAGCCTCTTTTGCCTTTCCAGTTCAGCCATATCCAGTATTACTCCATTCAGGCTGTTAAAATCCTGGGAAGAGATGCCATAAGCAACCTTGGCACAGGCAGCAATCCCCCCCCCTGTGGCAAGCAGACTTCCCTGCCAGTGTTTTATAAATTGCAAATGGGAATCAATATAATCAGATAAACAAGATATTTCGGATAGTTGCGGTGGATCACTGGTCAGAAATGCTTTACTCAGGCTTACTGCTCCCAGAGGGACGCTAAGCCGCTCTTCAAGGATATTCCCGAAGCCATGGCAAAACTCTGTGCTTGCCCCACCACTATCGAACAGAATTATCTCGCGCTGACCCTTAAGGTCACCTGCTGCCCCCCACCATGCAAGTTCAGCTTCTTCGTCGGGCTGTAGAATTTTTAGATCTATGCCCAATTCAAAATTCAGCTTTTCAACCAGCTTACCGCTATTATGAGCCCGTCTTAAGGCTTCGGTTCCGGCTGCCATGATCACATCAATAGTGCCAAACCTCTGCATGTCGGCCAAAAGGGTGCGGGCTGCTACTATTGTCTTGGCGATTGTTGAATCTGAGATATTATCGGACTCGGCACCCAACCGGTTCAACACCCTGCCATCCAGAATTTCTCTGATTTCATTACCTGAAGCATCTACTAACAACGCTTTCAGCGAGTTTGAACCGAAATCGAAAGCAGCTATCAGCATTTTTGGATTCCAGGGCTTATATTTTTAAATCCTTTCTGGGAGCGAATAGGGCTCTCACTTCTCCGGGCTCCAGATTCCTCCAACGCCCAGTTGGCAAGTCTTTCAGTTTCAAAGGTCCAAATTGCAACCGTTTCAAGCTGCGAACCTTAGCGCCAACCGCTTCGATCATTTGGCGAATCTGGCGTTTTCTTCCCTCGATCAGCACTATTTTGAGGCTCATGGCGCTGTCATTTTGTTGCTTTACGTAGATTCCGGCCGGCAGGGTAAGACCACCCTCGATCTCTACACCCCTGCGTAAGTTGTCCAATTCCTGCTTTTTAAGGGGACGGTCGATGTCAACTTTATAGACCTTTTCCACTTTATAGTTCGGATGTGTAAGCAGATTTATGAGGTTGGTATCGTTCGTAAGCAGCAGCAAACCTTCGGAATTTTTGTCCAGCCTGCCGGCATAACTCAGTTGGCGTGATTTTTGGGGAAGTAGATCGTAGACGGTTTGCCGGCCCAATTCATCGCTTTGGCTAACCACATAACCGCGGGGTTTATTCAGGATAATATACTGTTTATCGCGTTTCTCCGAAAGCTCCTTACCGTCCAGGCTAAGCTTGTCTTTATCCGGGTCAACCCTTTGAGTAAGCTCAGTACAGATGTCACCATTCAGAGCGATTCTACCCGAAAGGATCAGCTCTTCTACTTTTCTCCTGCTCCCCAGACCGCAATCCGCCAGAAAGCGGTTAAGCCTGATGCCTTCACCACTTTTCGAGACTGTTTTGGAGGATGTTTTGGTAGAGTTTGCTGATGATCTCATCAGTCGCTTCTCCTTTGGTTTTAAATTTTGCGGTTCCGCTTGACCCCACGGCGTAGTTTTCACTGAGGGTAAGTCCCTTGTTTTCATAGATAATCTGGTTGTTTACCAGATCGGTAAAGCTAAGTGCTACGCTCAGGCTAACCTGATAATCCTGCACCTGATCTGCAGAATCGTAGCTGTATATTTTTTCCGTATAGGACAGGATAGTCCCTTCCAAACTGCAATCGGGGTCAACCGTTACCGGCTTCAATCTGCCATCATTGCGAATCTCGCGGTTCAAACCGGTCAACAATTGGTCGCCAAGGGCAAATTCACTACTCCGATTTTCGAAAGCGAAAACCCGAATTTTCTTCAAATGCGGATAAACGTTCGAATAAACCGAATAAAAACAAGCGCTCAAAGTGAGCATCACCAAACAGGGTAAAATAAATCTCTTGACCATAATGCCATATCCAAAAAAAGCTAATATACTTGTCAAGGTAAACCTTGAAAATGGATTTTGAATTATTAGCAAGATATAAACATGATGGAGGTAATCATGGCCAAGAAGTTCATTTCTAAAGCCGACGCTGCCAAGAAGTTAAAGGTTTCTGAGCGGGTGATCCAGGAAATGATCGCAACGAACGTTTTTGAAAGCAAACTCGTAGGAAAAAACGTGAAAATTGACGAAGACTCCCTGAATGAATGGCTGGAAAACCTGAACGAAACAGATGAGAAATTACTTGCGCTGAAACGCGTGATCTGCCATTTTGAAGAATATATGCGACCAGAGAATATTTTTCTCGATTTCAAGGCAGAGAATAAGTATGATGCTATCCGCATCCTGAGCGAGAAAGCCAAGGACCTGAAACTCGTTCGTGATGCCCGATGGCTCTATGAAGTGGTGGTAGCCCGTGAGGAATTGATTTCCACTGCGATCGGAAATGGAGTTGCTTTGTTGCACCCCCGTCATCTGCATCCTTCCAAGATCAAGGCTCCAAGCATTTTATTTGGTCGTTCAGCCGAGCCGGTTGATTTTGACGCTCCCGACAACAAACCAGTAAACATCTTTTTCATGTTGCTGCTGCACAATGACAAACAGCATCTCTTTTCCCTTTCCTATATCTCCAAACTGATTATGAATCCTGAGATTCTGGAAAGCTTCAGCACAGCAGCGGATGCTTCAGAAATACACAAAGCGCTAACCGTAATCCCGGAGCAGATGAATAAATGAGCCGCCCTGTCCTGATTATCCTGGGCAGTAAAAACGACATCGAAAAGATCAGCGCCACCACTGAGACCTTTGAGCAGTTTGGAATCTCCTATGAACTGCAGGTTTCATCTGCTCATCGCAACCCTGAGCGGACAGCTGAGCTGGCAAAAACAGCACTTAAAAATGGTCATAAGGTGATTATTGCAGCCGCCGGATTGGCTGCACACCTCCCCGGAGTCGTAGCTGCCCATACAACTTTACCGGTGATCGGACTGCCCCTGACCTCCGGAGCTCTGAATGGTATTGATTCATTATATTCGATTGTGCAGATGCCTCCTGGAGTGCCGGTGGCTTGTATGGCCATAAATGGAGCTAAGAATGCCGCTCTATTCGCTATCCAGATCCTTAGCTTAACAGATGCTGAACTGCAAGGAAAATTCCTTGCTTTCAAAGAAGGCATGAAGTCCTGAGTATTCCGGCATATCATAACGATCAGCGAAGCAAGAAGCCCGTTCTCAGAGTAATGCTTATAAACATAATCTATCTATGTTTAATTTGTCCTGCTCAAGCAGTAACCACTCCTTACCCATGCACCAGTAATGCCTACGTATAGTTCCCCTTGTAATAATCGCTGTTATTATATCGAGTGGATTTAGAATCTGGTGCTTGTGTAGTTGTTGTCTGATTGTTTTATTGCCAATTCAACGTAGGCAATTAAGATTCCGAATTATTGCTATGCCTACTGATCTGAATTCCCTCTTGCTAAAGCTTTTACTTTGCTATCCTGAATATCTCTTTATCGTTACTCCCATTGAAGTTGTTGCCCTTCAAAATAGAGACTAATTATACAAGCTACTAATCCAGCTTTCGCTTTTCTCGGAATCAGTTATGGAACTCGTATCGTGAAAAGAAGAATCAACTATCCGTTGAGAGACAGTTAAACTATGGCCACATAAGCCGGAAAGTCACAGATATCCATACGGTAAACCGCTTCGGCACCGAGTTCTGGCCATAGATATGTTTCACATGAAACAATGTGACGGCTAAAGTATGCAGCAGCTCCACCGGGACAGGTTAGATACAACGAACCTGATTCATGGATCATTTGCGATACTACAGTGCTTCTTTCACCCTTTCCAAGCGTAACCCTTAACCCGGCTCTAATGAGTTCTGGCATATAATAATCCATTCTTGCGCTGGTCGTAGGTCCAATAGCCCCGCAGATTCTGCCTGGAGGGGTTGGGCTCGGCCCACAATAGAATAGTGTGGTTTCCCTCAAAGAAAAAGGTAGATCCTGACCATCGTGAATAATCTTAAGTATTTTTTTATGTGCCGCATCCCTTGCAGTCAAGATAATCCCACTCAACAGGACTTTATCGCCAACTCTAAGCTTTTCTATTTGATCAGTTTTAAAAGGCAAGTTTATCTTTACAGCGTTCATGATCACATTCAGATTGTGAGACAACAGTGACGGTGAGCATGGCACTGAAGATTTACAGACACTGGCAGAGATGCAATATGACAAGCCGATACCTTGATTTTAACAGCCATGGCGGTGGTTAATCCTCCCATTCCAGCTGGCCCAATTCCAGTTTCATTGATCACTTTCAGAATGTCTCTTTCAAGTCCTGCATATTCTTGATTAGGATTGTCCTGATCCAGTGGATCAAATAAGGCTCGTTTGGCAAGCATTGCCGATGTTTCAAAATTGCCTCCTATCCCGATTCCCACAATTATGGGTGGACAGGCTTTTGAACCAGCTATTCTAACCGTCTCAAGGACAAAATCGATTAGATCACCGCGGGTGGCAGAGGGTGTGAACATTTTAATTCTGCTCATATTCTCTGCCCCACCCCCTTTCTGGGCGATATGGAGTTCCAATCTGTCCCCCAGAACTTGCTCGAGATGAAGAATTACAGGTGTATTGTCTTTAGTATTGATTCTGTTGAATAGAGGATCATTTACTAAGGAAGCTCGAAGATAATACAGCTGGGAAGCTTGTCTTGCAGCTTCATTCAAAATATCCTGAAGGGTTGAATTGTGGATACAAACTTCATTCCCTAAGGAAGCAAATACGATTAAAGTTCCAGTATCCTGGCAGAGAGGAATACGATCCTCATTAGCTACTTGAATATTCTCTTCGATTATTCCCAAGATATCTTTCGCTGACTCACTTTCTTCTCTTATCCTAGCATTATCTATAATAGTTTTGATACAGGGGTCTGGTTCGAAGGTTATCTCTCCGATCGCTTGAACCACTTTTTGAATAATTTCTTGTGGATAAATGGTTCTGATGGGCATGGCCTAACCCTTCGCTCTTTTGATAAGATACTTGAGTAATAAGTCTTCTGGAGAAGTTGAAGTTGTAACCGGGATATACTCGATCAGGTGTTTGTGGCATTCGTTTTTCAATGTGGCAGTAAAAGCTGCTAAGTTCTCCAGATATTCCTTGCGTATCTGCCAGGGGGACACGGTTATTCTCTCCCCTGTCTCACTATCTATAAATTGCGTTTCTCTTTTAAATTCAAATAATTCTTCCTGTGGATCTGCGATATGGAAAACAAGCACTTCGTGGTTCCTGGTTCTGAAATGCTTCAGCGCTTCCATAATTAAGTTCGGCTCATCAAGCAAATCACTGATCAGAATCACCAGACTACGTTTACGGATCAACTCGGCAATTTGGTGCAAAGGTTTCAGTATATCGGTTCTGTCTTCGGCTCTAAGGTCAATCAAAGCGCTAAAGAGTTGAGCAGTGTAACTTCGTATTGCTTTAGGTGGAAAGGAAGCGGTTATTTTATAATTGAAGGTATATAGTCCTGCCGCATCTTTCTGGGCTATCATCAGCCAAGTTAAAGCAGCTGCCAGTTGAGTGGCATATTCTATCTTGCTTTTTCCCTGTGAAGCATAGAACATTGATTTACTGTGATCGAGGAGAATATAGCTTCGAAGATTGGTTTCTTCCTCATACCGTTTGATGTAATAGCGTTCTGTTTTGGCCAGGATCTTCCAATCAAGATCCTTTAATGGTTCTCCTGGATTATATTGTCGGTGATCTGAAAACTCAGCGCTAAAACCGTGATATGGTGATTTGTGCAGTCCTACCAGAAAACCTTCCACAATGGTTTTGGCAGTTAGCTGCAACTGATTTAGCCTTGCCAGAGTTTCATCGCTAAGGAGAGCCATTTACTTATTTTTTGGCTGATACAGCAAGGCAAAAGGTATGATAATCACGTATACTGCTGCCAGTATTACTGGCGACAGCGAAATCTCGTTGAAGGACATGATCAGATAACCAACCACCAATAAAATAGCTGCCAGGGCAAGCAGCAGAAAATTGATCTTCCCGAGATGAAGCCTTTCATTATTTTTCTGGCTCATGTTCGCTCCTTATGATATAATGATTAATTGTATGAATAATCTTAGTTCTCGTCCATTCTATGGAAACAGGCATGGATTTGCCCGTAAACTTCCTTAGAGAGCGTCTGGCGCAATTTCTCTTCCCGGAAGGGGATTGACTCCAAAATATAAATTTCCGCCTCAATTCTGCGTCTTAGGAGCTTCATGAAATGTGGCGCAAAATCCATATCACCATACCAGTACAACAGGTCACGGTTAGCTACGTTGATAGTCTTGCCATCCAGTCTTCTGTATTTAATACAGATTGGCAGCACAGGACATTTAGCAATTACTGCGGTTTGAAACAGGGAACTGCGGAATTCTTTTATTGTTTCTCCATTTGTACTGGTTCCTTCTGGAAAGAGCATAACCTTGAATCCCTCTTTGATAGTTCTGGCAAATTTATCGATCTCCTGGGGAAGCGAAACGTATTTTTTACGATTAGTGAACAAACAGCCACCATAGCGTGTAATGCTTCCCAAGAAGACATTGTTTCCCATTTCTACGGATGTGATAAATACGAAACTCTCCAGCGCACTCAAAAGAATTATGTCTGTATATGATACATGGTTACATACAGCCAGATAGCTGTTTGCAGAAAGGTTATGCAGCCGCTCCGGATTGTGTACTGTAACCTTCATCCGGAAAGCTTTCTCAAATTTTCTACTAATCCTTGTAGTGTTTCTGGCATACTTTTGGCGTCTCTTGATAGGATCCGGGGTAGTAATAGTGATCAACAAGGCGACTACAAAAAAGTCGCCAACCAGATAGAGATGCCACAAAAAATAGAAAAATCTCAACAGCATTGTCTTCTATTCTATATTATGCTTTTTCCGGTAAGCAGAAGCAATGTCATCCACATTCATCAAAGTCAGGAAATCTATGCATTTGAAGCTTTTATCCCTGGCAGGTGCACCGCAGACCTTAGCACCCACTTTCAGGTATGATGCAAGCAGGGAAGGGATTTTATCTTTAATTCGGTGTTGTTCCAGATCTTCGTTGTGATGCAGTGCCAGCTTTAATTGTTTGGTTAACCCGGGGACTTTAAACTTACCTCGTGGCCGAACTCTGTGCTCTTCAGATACGTGGCCATTATTTTTCAGGTAACCGTAGATGCTTTTCATTTCTTCTTTATCGAGGGTTTTAATACTGGAACAACCAAAGAGATAATTGCTTTCACTGGCAGCTATATACGCGCTGATGCCGTCCCAGAGTAGCGCGATGGTTATGCCATTCCTGTATTCTGGATGGACGCAAGCTCTGCCAAGCTCAAGTTTGTTGCCAGGGAGTTTCTTAATCCTGCGCATGTGGAACTCAGTGGCAGTATACCATTTTTTTGTGTGTAAAGAAGACTGTAAACGATAGGTACCGATAACTTTATTGTTACGTTTGTCAATGATGATCAGGTGATCGCAGTGCCTGTCAAATTTATCCCTATCCAGACCATTGCGTTTCTTCTTTTTCAGCAGTTCTTCCATAAACACGTCATGTCTCAGACGCAGAGCTTCTCTAAGCTCATCTGGAGAATCGGCTGTTTTCACGATAAAGTTCTTTTTCTCGATATAAATCGGAATATGGGCGAAGAAATTCTTCATCCGGTTTTGACGGATCAGTTTTAGCTTGCTGGCCAGTTCCATCAGTTGTCTGTTTTCCGGCATCAGTTCTCCATCTTGGCTGATTTCAGGTTTCTTTTCCTTATCGCAAGTTCTTTTTCTTGTGTCAAGCAGTATTTTAACGTAGCACCACCAGCTTCCCGGTTTGTTGCTTTCTACCTAAAACAATCCTGCAGAGATAAACTCCGCTGCCAACCTTGTTTCCATTACTGTCCATCAGATTCCAGCTAAGGTTTTGAACTCCCTTGGGAGCTGTGTCGGTGTAGCCATAAACCTTCTGACCTTTCAGGTTGAATACTTCAACCTTAACCTGTTCAGGCTGGGTGGGTTCAAATTTCATATTAACTGGTCCAGCGGTAGGATTGGGGTATAAAGACATTGCTAAAACAGCAGGTGGCTGGGCTGGATCTTCATTCGCCACAGGCTGATAGTTCGTTACGCCCAAAGTGTCCAAAATCACGCCCACCATCTCCGTTAAACTATGTTCAGTGTCCCCCACCTTGGAAAGGTGAAATGATGCAGACACTGACCGATAATTACCATTTGTATTCCAGATGGCGATATTGGGCTCAAACGTTTGACCGTTTTGATTTTTGAAAAGAGGCAGCACTGATACCGAATCTGGCTCAAGCATACTGATATACATCTCGGGTGCGGTGTATGACCAAAGCATGCCACTGGAAATATGGCGAATGGTGGATACATGCGTTATTCCGCTATAGGGAGCTATGGTGCCAAGCCTTCGCCAAAGCTCAGAGGGAGAATTCCAATCTACATAGCCTTCAATGTAAAGTTTGCCGCCCTGATTAAGATAATCCAACAGATAATCATATTCAAAAGTAGAGTCCTGAACTATGGGAACTCCGTCGGAAGGCATATTGAAGAGGCAAAACACTGCTTCGAAGTTATTCAGATAGTTATAATCCACGATCAGTTTGTCGCTATAGATCACATTCATATTGGTAAGCTCACGGATTGCGTTTACCACTGGCAAACCGTCGTTACCAACCGGCTCCCAGACCAGAATTTCTCCCTGGGGAACAGTCGGTTCTGGATTGTAGCCCACCAAGGGATCTCCATAGAGCAGGTAGGTATAAACGTTCTGCAGTTCGGGCCAGATTATCCCCCCACTGTCGATCGGATCACCAAACAGGTAATACTGCGTATGCAGCAGATTGGCATAGGCATGGGCAGCACCCAGGGTTGTTTGGGTTTGCCGGAAATTTTCCACAAAATGGTAATTGTAGCTGGAAAGCCCTCCCCAACCGGGATTCAGCCAGCCGACTTTATACCATCCGGTTCTTGTGGCAGCCAGAACACCCACTGCCTTTTTGATCAGGGCATATTCACCCAGGCAGGCATTGTCTGCGTCGATCATGCCATTATAGCAGGAAGCTGCAAAAATCACAGTTCCATTCTGGTCAGAAAGGTTGTCGAAGCTCTGTCTGGTCACTAGATTTTGCCATTCCATTTCGTTACTGTCTGGAAGATTATTCTGGTTGTAATCATTCATCCATACCTTGCGCGAAGACGAGGATGAACTGCCATGCGCACTCCAATTTATAAATCCCCAGCTTTCACCATTCAGCTTGGTTCGAAAATTCTCATAAGATATCGGAAGATCTGAAGGGAAAGATGGAACCACTCCTTCCTGTTCATAGAGGGTAAAATTCTCCCCATCGGCCAGGCAGGTATTGCGCAGGAATTCCATAAACAACCCGCCATCCGTTTCCGGCATATTCAGTTCAGGTTCAGATATATAGTTCAGAAAAGCGGCTGGGAGCAGGTTTTTATTTTTCCAGGAGCCACTGTTTTGCTCATAAGTGACGATCCGATTTGCAATTGCAGTCATCTGGGTAACGTTGTTAGTCGATATTCTACCCACATATACTTCAGGGGTGAAATCTACTTCGAAATCCTGATCCTGGTTTCCAGTGGAATACTCCCCCAAACGTTCATCATTGTCGCTGTCCCAATTGCTGCTGAGATCACAATAGAAGAAATCTGTGGGCACCGTATCCACACCATTGGGTTCGGGAGTAACATAGGCAATGGGGACGGTGTTCTGATCCCCCAGAATCAGTAGATAGGAAAAAGGATCCTGACTGTAGCGGGTTTGCAGAAAGTTTCGCAGTTTGGACGCATCGTCGGCTCCAACTCCGGTGGAAAGCGCATCTGCAATATCTGTGAAACTAACTGTGATTCCTTGAGAGCTTCTGAAGTCAGTCCAGACCGAAAGGGCATCGAACAAGGCTTGGGTTCCGATCACCAGAACTTCAGTTTCCCTTGACTTGCTTTTCTCATACCAGCTTAAAAGGCTGTTTTGATTTACAAAGAAATCCTGTCGTGTAAAAATCGGCGGTATAGTTCCTTTCTGCACTTTGCTTTTTTCATAGCTTATCTCCAGACTAAATGAGCGGTTCCACAGCCAGTTTTGCCCATCCCAGGTAGCGGGAAGCAGCGAAAATGAAGCATAATTCAGATCGCCCCATTTCTTCATTCCCAAATAGACGCTGCGGCTTTGCATTTCTTTTTCCCCTGAACTGCCAAGGTAGCGTTCTCCATCGAAGAATCCGGAACTGCGACCGGGAGCTTCGCCTTTGATAATTTCCGGTGCGGAAGGCAATGCATTCCAGGATACAACTGTCGCCCCATAGGGCAGTAAAACCTGAACCGTCTTTACAGGTAATTGCCAGGCACCGGCTTCACTAATGGATCCATAGCCGAGTTCAGAAAGATCTTGCGGCCTGAAATCATTATTGGGAAGCGGGCAGGGAACCTCGACATTAAGGTTTGACGCAAGCAGGAGGAAAGGCAGAAACACTGCCATAATAATCAGAGGATATTTACACATGATTCGCCTTCTTTGGGGGTTTTCGCTTGGGAGTGGCCTGAACGACCGGCTGGGGTTTACGGGGTGGAGTTCTTTTAACCCTGGCGTTCTCAGACCTTTCGTGTTTATCACGACGGAATTTTTGCTTTTTATCGTTGTTCATTTTTTCGGTTGCATATTGGATGATCAGGCGGTCGCAATGCTGCTTGTGCTTTTTCAGGAATTCTTCCACCAAATGATGATCCAGCTTCCAAAGTTCTCTAAGGAACCAGCCCAAACCCTGATGCACCACCCTTTCCCGATCGTCCATCATGGGCTCGATAAAGTCCAGCAGTTCATCTGGTGGAGTAATTTTTTTCATGTTTAACAGGGCTACCGGAACTGCTCTGCGGGTCCATTTGCTTTCAGAAATACGCCATGATTCAAAATCAGGTAACTCCACAATCCCGTTTTCCAGAAACACTGAGAGCAGGCTGGAACAGATCATATCCACATGCGCCCAGTTTTCCACGCCATTATCCAGCCATTTCATGATCCAGAAAAACACCTCGCGGTTAAGTTCGTCACGATGATGTTTGAGAAGCAGAATGGCCAAAGAACCGAATTCGTACTTACCTGTGGAAAAGAGATGATAACCAAGTTCAGCATATTCTTCCACATTCAGTTTGTGATCAGCCAGGATTTGGTCGCGCAGGGCATAAAGCTCAGCTTCGGTAAGCCCATAAGCATCATAACCTTCCCGGAAATAAAAGGCATATTTATCCACCAAAACAGGATTTTCGTGCGCCAGGCAGTATTTTTCCACAACCCTTAGAATAGCCTGATAACGGGGATCAATCTCTGCTTTAATCATCCCTTCTCCCATTTTTTGTCTTAGTTATTGCTGTCTTTTATCGTCTCCGGGTTTGGAGTAATACCCCATTCCTTTTCCGGTTACCAGCACATGAAATCGATTGAACATCTGTCTCAGGCGGTAAACCATCGTTTTACTGGGATTTAGCTGAGCCAACAACTTAGCCAGAAACATATTCCAGTTCGTGCTTTCGTGGCTTTTAAAAAAACCGGTAGCTTGCATTACCTCAAGCATGTATTCTCTTATTTTGTCAAGCTCAATCCCGCTAACTGCGTGGTAATTCCTGCTTTTTCCGGTTTCTTCATCAAAGGGAAGACTGAAAATCTCCCAGCAAGCCAGGGCTACAGCCTGAGCCAGATTCAACGAAGGAAACTCCGGATTGGCCGGAATATGACAACGCAAGGGACAAAGATCGGCTTCAGTGTCCGTAAGACCATAGGTTTCACGACCGAAAACAATTCCAATCTTCGCTTTGGGAAGGTTATGCACATAACGTGCCATTTGACGGGGATTCATATCGATGGGTTTGTTTTTACCCAACCTGCGGGAAAAGGCGATCACCCTGTCCAGACCTGCAACGGCTTCTGCCAGATCAGGATAGAGCGATGCCCCCTCAAGGATATGCTCACTGTGCATGGCCAGGTAAAAATCGTTCTTTTCAGGCACAGAACCCACGATACGCAGGTCAGATAGACTAAAATTATTCATGATGCGGGCAATGGCACCCACATTTCCAGCATAAACAGGTTCCACCAGGATAATGGCTATGCGGGTCAGTTCAGGTGGGGTGATCATCGTGTCCAATTGGCAGAAGCAGAGACTTTAAGCCCGGGAAAGCTATTTTTTCTTATGGTTTTTATTGTTTTTCATATTCAGGATGCCGGCCAGTTTGTTACCCATTCCGGAAACGTGTGGATTGGGATCGCTACGCCATTCTCCCACTATGCGTTGGGTTACGTTTATAAAATCGTTCGATTTGTCGCGATTACTGCGTTGACCGAGGATATTGGCCAGTTTTTTCATGGTTTGCCACAAAGTATGGTTGCGCTGTTCGTCTCCTTCGATCAGCCAACGGCGAACATTGTTGTAGCATTGCAAGGGGCGTTGCCGGCCCACCTGGGTAAGAATGTGGCTGATCTTCTTTTGCACCTCTTCGCTTTCGTCGTCCAGCAATTTGGAGAGAAAGGCCAAAACGTATTGGGGATGGCGTGAAGCGATATTTTCCATGCCGTGCATGCTCATGGCGCGTTTCTTTTCATTATCCGATTCAGCCCAGTAGGGCATGAATTCTTTCATCACTTCTGGAGCCTTTTTCCACATTTCAAAGCAGATGGTTTCCGATTCCCAGGGCACGCTTTCGTAGGTTTTTTCGATCGTTTTCACGATTATCTCCGGATTGTCCTGGTGTTTGTAATAAAAGTAGAAAAGGCCGGTGGCGCGGACCCCGTAAATAAAATGCTCCAAAAGCCGGTTGCAAATGTCGTCCATTTCTCCATTGCCGTTATAGAGTGCCAAGCGCTTGCCAAGTTCTTCACGGACAAAATAATTCGCCGTGTTACCCAATTCTACAATCTGCTTTTCCGCCAAGGAACTTTTACCCTTTTCCACGTTGCGAAAGATCTTCTCCACCGCAGCGTCCAGGAACTTATAGTCGTCTATGTTCAGACGTCCCACTTCTTTAATCATTTATCCTGCTTCGTGATTCATGACAGAGGTGCCATTTCACTTATTTTGTTAGTATTTATGGAGCCTTATAGGCTAACTGCTCTTGAAATTATGTTGATAATGCACTTTTTCCTGTTAATTACCTTTCGTAAGGTTTTGGGAAATTGGGAATGCTGTTCAATCGTTATATTGTTCAACATAATCAGCTGCCGCTTTCTGTCAAGAACTTTCTGCTTAAGTCTTGCTCAGATGCAGTTCCATCCAATCCTGAAGTTTGTGTTGACAGCATAACCTATCTGGAATTAATAGAAACATAGACTATGATAAGGAGAAACAATGAACAGATGGCTGCAACTTAGCATTGATTATGCCAACCAACACTCATATCTGGACGACCTGTTTAGAGTTTATCCAACTATCCCGGAAGGCATAAGGGACATTAATCAGGAAAAATGGAAACAGGTTGAGCTTGCATTTGAAAAAAGGGACAATCTTGAGCTAATAAGCAGACTGCTAAAACTTGATTTATTTCCAATAAAGGATAGTTATATAGCATACTTGAAACGAGATAAATCGGCTATAGATCGAAATCCCAACACAATCAACAGGATATGTGGACGCCTGTATGAAATGGGGTTGGATAGAATATACGAAAAAGCCACAGAACCCAAAGAAACCAACCGACAAATCGGGCCAATGTTCATGCATTGGCTGAGAAGTAAATCTCTTGGGATAAAACCTGTTGGCATAGAAAAATTCCTCGAAGATGAGAAAAATGCGATCCTTGACGCTTCAGACGGAGTAAAAGCCGATTTCGCTGAGAAGCATTTAAACTATTCTGCCCCAAAAGGCTTGGACTTGGTAGCTCGATTTAACAAGAAACTGATTATTGGAGAAGCTAAGTTTATTACTGATTTTGGCGGGCACCAAACAGCACAGTTTAATGATGCCCTTAATCTGCTTAGTTCAAGCGCAGATGCCATCAAGGTAGCCATTTTGGATGGCGTTATCTATATCCCTGGTGAAAACAAAATGCATCGGACCATGATCTCTCACCAGTTTGAAAATCGCAATATAATGAGCGCGTTGGTACTGAGAGAATATCTCTACTCACTGTAATGATGATTGAACGAAATATACTAATTCATTCTGAAAACCTTGCTGGGTTGAGCTATTTAATTCAAAAAAAGCATCTTGCAGGGAAAATAGACCTGATCTACATTGATCCGCCTTTTTCTACTGGTAGTGTTTTTTCCGTTAGCAACGGCAGAGCGGCTACAATTAGTAATTCCAAAAATGGGGAGGTAGCCTACAGGGATATAATTTCCGGTAACGATTTCTTGCAGTTTCTCAAAGACAGGCTCATTCTTTTACATGAATTAATCTCCGACCGGGGGTCTATCTATGTGCATATTGATTATAAGGTAGGGCACTACGTAAAAGTGCTGATGGACGAGATCTTCGGAGCTGCTAATTTTCGTAATGACATTACCCGTATAAAATGCAACCCCAAAAACTTCAAACGGATTGGATATGGAAATATCAAAGACCTGATTCTGTTTTACACAAAATCGGCGCAACCAATCTGGAATGAACCATACCAGAATTATACAGAAGTTGATCTTAGAGTTCTATTCCCAAAAATATCAGAGGATGGAAGAAGATACACGACAGTTCCGCTCCATGCCCCGGGCGAGACTCAAAATGGAGATTCGAACAAACCCTTCAAAGGGATAAATCCCCCTGTTGGACGTCATTGGAGAACCGATGTAGCTACTATGGAATCCTGGGATGCCGAAGGAAGAATAGAGTGGTCTAAAAACGGCAACCCCCGTAAAATAATCTATGCTGACGAACAAATAGGTAAAAGAAGACAGGATATCTGGGATTTCAAAGATCCGCAATATCCCGATTACCCAACCGAGAAGAATCTTGATTTACTGGAACTGATTGTACAAACATCTTCCTATGAAAATAGCATAGTTCTGGATTGTTTCTGTGGTTCAGGAACTACTCTTCTGGCTGCCCAGAAACATAACAGGCGCTGGATCGGGATAGACCAGTCTGATCTTGCCGTCAAGGCTGCTCGCAGAAAACTTGGTTCATTTGAATATGACCTTTTTACTTCAAATGATCCCTATGATTACTTGGATTTGAATGAGTTAAAACCCAAACCAGTTGACCTTCCTGGAGCAATAGAAGTATAACGAATTTTATCATCTGTAGTAGAGCAAAGCTCCCTATCCAGTTTCTGGGGATTAAATCCACTACATACTACTATCATACCACATGATCAAGCAGTATGATAGTGGTATGATAGCGTTATAATACTCGGAGCATGTCAATCGTTTTGCCATTAGGCACGTTTCTTGCATACCTCACCGGTATCAGGGAGGAAAGATGAGAAAAATCCTGATTACGATCTTAATTATAGTCCCTTTAAGTGTGTTTGCGGCCTACCTGGAGAACATCCCCTCGCAGGTGATTCAGCCTGACGGAAGCGTTTTGAATCTGCTGGCCAGTGGAGATGAATATGCCAACTATCTGCATGATTCTGATGGCTATACGATAATTCAAAGCCCTGTGGACGGCTATTATTACTACGCTATTCCAAGTGGCGGCGAGCCAGTTCCTTCAGCACATAGGGTGGGAACCATAAATCCTGCCTCTCTGGGTGTCCCCATCCGGATAAACATTTCCAAAGCTGCCTACGACTCAAAAAAAGCCTTTATGAATGCTCACTCCAAGCGCAATGAAAAAGGCCCCAATACCGGCACAGTGAACAACCTGAATGTGTTCATCCGCTTTTCCGATCAAACCGAATTCGATCTTCCCCGCTCCTTTTACGATGCCCGTTTCAATGCTGTGGGTGATAGCGTAAACAGCCTTCGTACCTATTTCCATAAAGCCAGCTATGAGCAATTGAACTATGTGACACATCACTTTCCAGACTGTGCTCCTGAAATAAATCTGTCCTATCAGGACAGCCATCCACGCAGCTATTTCATGCCCTATAATGCAGTTACCAATCCAACCGGATATGTGGACAGCAACGAACGCGCCGCACGTGAACAAACCATGCTGGCCGCTGCGATAAACTCCATTGCCAGCCAGGTTCCAGCTACTCTGAATATTGATGCAGATAGCGATAATGCCGTGGATAACGTATGCTTCATTGTCCGCGGTCCTCACACTGCCTGGGCGGATTTGCTGTGGGCGCATCGCTGGGCTCTTTACATGGCCGAAGCCTATATTAATGGCAAACAGGTGTGGGATTTCACCTTCCAGCCAGAAGACCAGAACAACGTTCGAACCCTCTGCCACGAAATGTTCCACAGCGTAGGTGCACCCGATTTGTATCACTATACTTTTAATGGAGTAACCCCGGCCGGCTGCTGGGACATCATGGAAAGCGGCAACGGCCACATGGGTATGTATATGAAATACAAATATGGCGGCTGGATCTCAAGCTTGCCTGTTGCCACAGCCGGAAACACCTACACATTGAATCCCGTAACCTCTTCCACCAATAATGTTTACAAGCTTGCCATCCCGAATAGCAACAGCCAGTATCTGGTGCTGGAATATCGCAAGCGCGGCAGCGATATCTTCGAAGCAGAGCTTCCCGGTTCGGGGCTTTTGATCTACAGAATCAATGGTAACTACGAAGGTAACGCCGATGGCCCACCTGACGAGGTTTACATCTACCGTCCCAATGGTAGCAGCACCGTAAACGGGCAAATCTTCGACGCTGCCTTCAGTGCCAACAACGGGCATACTGAATTCAATGCCTACACCAATCCCCGCTCTTTTTTAACCAATGGAAATACCTTCCAGATCAATATCAACAGCATCGGCTATGTCGGTGAAACGATCAGTTTTACCATTTCACCCACCACAGAATCCCTACCACCGGTAATAAGTTCTGTATCACCTGCCAGCGGTTCTATTTTGGCCAATAACCAGTTTGAAGTAAGCGCTCAGGTAAGTGCTCCCAACAGCACTGTCAGCCAGGTGGAAGTTTGGCTGAACGGCATTCCGGTTTCTACTCTTACGGCTGCTCCCTATCTTACGACAGTTGATGCTTCAGGTCTGCCTTTGGGTCAGCAGGTAATCACCGTTGTAGCCCATTCCGCCAATGGCCTGCAAACACAAAGGGATATCCTGGTATCACTAATCGACCCGCAACAGGAAAACTGGTTCACCTGGGAAACGGTAAGTCCGACTTGGGCTGAATATGGACGCGGAGCAGTGCCGATCCAAGTGGCAGTGGATTTTGACCTTGGCACCCAGGAATACCTGTTGAAAGCCATCCGTTTCAGCGCAAATCCTGATCCCTGGGGTCAGCCTGCCATTCCTGGTAAATTCAGTGCCAGAATCAATCGCTTTGCCGCAGGCGCGATCACCGAGCAAACCTTGATCGAACTTGGCGATATCTACAACCTCGATTATGATCAGAATTTCACTTTCATCGTAGCAGATACCACCAGGATTTCCGGCCAAATCGCCTTTATCCTGGATTGCTATGAATACCAGAATATCTTGTTCGATGAAAACTCCATCTGTGGGCATACCTGGCTGGCAGAGCCAAACCGCACCTGGACTGATGCCCTGGGTAGAGGTATGCTGGGAGCGGCATCCATGCAGTTGCTCCTGCAAGACCCGATTGTGGACAATGCCGATGAGCAGCTTATTCCCCTGCCAATTCAGCTTTCCTGTTATCCCAATCCATCCCGGGGCTTAACAAAACTGGCTTTTTCCATTCAGGATCCTGCCCCAGTCAAACTGAACATCTACAATCTGAAAGGCCAAAAAGTGAAATCCCTGGTCTCTGACCAAAAGAGCGCCGGCAAGCATGAACTGAACTGGGATGGTCGGGACGAACACGGCAATCAGGTTTCTAATGGATGCTACATAGTTAAACTGCAGAGCGGCAAACAAAGCCTGAACCGAAAATTGATTTTGCTCAGATAAAGAACTTCCACCCCGCTAATCTCAAGGAGTTACAATGATGATTACCCATCATAAGGTTTTTTCTACCTTGGTTTTTCTGGCCTTCTGCTGTGGGTTCACCGGGCTTTTCGCAACCCAGCCATTTTGGAGTATGGAGCCCAGTACCCAAACCATCGAAAGGGCGGATTCGCTCACCGGTTTTGACATCCTGAAATATGACATCGACCTTAGGGTGGACGACCAAACCCACTTTATTGAAGGCTGGATCGAGGCCACGGTTTTAGCGGAAAACACGCTCTACGCCATGGATTATGAGCTTACCGGCGGATCTTTGACGGTTAATGCAGTTTTGGTAAACGGGGTCGTTACCACCTTCACCCACCAGAACGGTATCCTGCACATCCCATTATTCATCAACGCCGGAAGCCAATTCACAACCGTGGTCTGGTATTCGGGAGTGCCGGCAAACAGTCCTGCGCCTTACAACATCGGTCTGAAATTTACCCCCAGCGGCATCTATACCCTTTCCAATCCGGATGCAGGAAGATACTATTGGTGCAGCTACGACCATCCCTGGGATAAAGCCTTGGTAGATTGGCACATAACGGTTCGCAGCGATTGGCTGGCAGCCGCCAATGGGATCAGAACCGGCATCACCGATAATCCGGATGGAACCAGAACCCATCACTGGGTTTGCGCTTCGCCGGTTGCAACCTATGTAATGGGTTTTGCCGCAGCGCCTTATGTGGAGTTCACCCAACAAGCGGGGAATTTACCGATCCAGAACTTCGTACTTCCTGGCCAGTTCAATAACGCCCAGACTGATTTTGCCAACGTCCCTGAAATGATCAGCTATTTCAGCAGCATCTATGGCCCCTATCCCTTTGAAAAATATGGCCACATGGTGGTCAACATGAGCACCTATGCAGCCATGGAACATCAAACCATGACCACTTTCGGTTCCCAATACCTGGATGGCCAGCAAACCTATGAATCAATTGTGGCGCATGAACTTACCCATCAATGGTATGGCAATTACCTTACCCCTCTCACCATGCGTGAGGTGTGGCTGAAAGAAAGCTTTGCCACCTATTCCGAAGCTTTGTGGGTGGCGCATCACGAGGGCTGGGACGCCGCTTGTACCTACATGACGGGGGAAATTCAACAGTATTACCTGAACTGGGAAAATTCCAACGGCCCCCACACGATCTTCAACCCCGAATACAATCTGATGTTTGCACCGCCAACCTACGAAAAATCGGCTTCCGTACTGCATATGCTACGCCTGAAAATGGGTAACGACGCTTTTTTCAATTTTATCAGGGCATTGCTGACCACTTATCCCAACGGAAATCTGGTTACAAGTGAATTCATCAGTCTGGCGCAACAGCATTGTGGACAGAACCTTACGCAGTTTTTTGACCAATGGATTTACTCTCCGGGAATTCCAAACTTCAAAACCTGGGTGTTTTCCAATAATGCCGGACAGGCCAAGATCTATGCCCAAAGCACCAGCCCTACAGAGACGGCCTTTACTTTGGACATTCCGCTGCTGATTCCTGGAACCGCGAGCTCAGATTCGCTTGTCGTAATCGCCACTCCCGAGACCACGGTAAACTATTGCAACTACAATCCTGCCAACCAGATAGAAGGCATCCAGCTTGATCCTCACAACTGGGTTATCACCCGCCAGAAAGAACTGGTTAGGCTTTCGTTGGTTTCCTGTTTGCCATATAATTCTGCAGTTTCCCTTAGCTGGGCTGCCTTTGCGACCAATATCCCGGTAATTGGCTATAAAGTATTCCGAAAGCAGCTTCCCAATGGCGAGTATAGTTGCCTGAATCCCGAACCCATAAACGATCTTAGCTGGATAGACACCGGAGTTGCCAATGGACAAACCTATCAGTATTACGTTTGTGCCGTTGATGCCGAAGGCTTTCTTTCCCTGCCCTCGAACCTATTGGAAGCCACGCCCATCGCTTTTCCCTTTGATTCCGGTTTTCTGGTGGTGGACGAAACCCGTAATGGTAACGGAACTGCCGTATCGCCAGACGACAATATGGTTGATGCTTTTTACGCCGCTGCCCTGGAAGGATTGGATTATACCCAGTGGGATACCAGCCTTCAAGGTTTGCCCCAGTTGGCTGACCTTAGCCATTATCCCCTGGTTTTCTGGCACGCCGACGATTTCAGCGAAATGCAACTGCAGGATAACCTTGATCTGATCGGTTCCTATGTCCTTAGCGGAGGAAAGCTGCTGATCAGTGGTTGGAAATACCCCAGCGTGTTCACCCAGGGCTTTCTGAACCAGTTTTTGCCCGGTGTAACGCCGGTCTGCTACAATTCTGCGGTGCTGGTTTCGCTGCAGTCCGAGCTTTACCCCGATCTCTATCCCGACCCCAACAAGCTTGCTGCCGTGTGGAACGGCATGTTGCCCATGAGCTATACCTTTGCGGGAGCGGGAAATACCCTTTACACAGCGGAAATGCTGAATGGCGGTAGCGGCCAGGGAGAACCGGCTGCGATCCGGATCGAGCAAAACGGAACCCTGATTCTGCTGGGAGTTCCGCTCTACTATATGCAGGCAGAGGGAGTGCACGATTTTCTGCAGCAAGTTCTACCCCAGCTTTATCCGGCGGTAGCGGTATCCGACGAAACAGCTGTTCCTCCGGCTGTTTCGCTAAGTCAATATCCCAATCCCTTTGGCCGAAACGGTTCGCTGAAACTGCAGCTAAAGGGCGGTAAACCCCTTGCCATCGGACTCTATAACCTTAAAGGCCAGAAAGTGGTCTCCTCAAGTGGCTTTGTGGTAAACACCAAGGGACTCAGCAGCGAAATCAGCCTTAACCCCATGGAACTGAACAAACTAAGCTCCGGTTGCTATTTCTTGAAGCTGGAAACGGAGAGTGCCACCCTTACCCGCAAACTGGTCTATATGAAATAGCCATCCCTCCTTCCTTCCTCGCCTCCGGGATGCCACCCGAAAGCCACCCGAATGCCTCGCCTATCGCATACGGGAGAGTTTCGGGTGGGTTTCGCCTGGTATTACGGTGCCGAGAGTGCA
>CAZNGW010000020.1:32524-34664 GCA_964572925.1 uncultured Candidatus Cloacimonas sp.
GCATACGGGAGAGTTTCGGGTGGGTTTCGCCTGGTATTACGGTGCCGAGAGTGCAGGGAGTTATGATAGCATGCCGTCATCATCACCTATTCCTCATCCCGGGCTTGACCCGGGATCTCCTTCTGTTGCAGGAGATTCCTGTCCAATCGCTCCGCTACACGGATAAGCTGTGAAACCTGATCCTCTGCCGGCAGCAGGGGATAGCTGTAGGTTCTGTAATCCAGCTCTTGCAGAATTTGCATTGCGACTGATTCAACCGGTTTTTCTAACATTTCAATTTCTTGTTCCTATACCATATTTTCACACTCAGCAAAATGGTTTTGCGAGATAGTTGCCTAAATGAATCTATTTATCAAACTTATTCCAATCAGCTTTGTGGCTTCTTTAATTCCTCAATTAGTGCATTTACGATCTCTCTTATTTTCTTTCTATCCTTATCAGATATCCTTTCTTCAAAGGTTCTTGTGTCATCCATTGTCTCTTGCACAACGAAGTAGTCATTTTGACTACTGTCTTTCCAACAATGATACTCACTAGGGTAATCCCTTCCAATTCTTTCCAGAAAACTGATCCAATCATTTATGTGCAAATGATATAGGAATTGGTTTCTGGTTCTATCGGAATTGAAGAACACACCCTTTATTGGAGCTGTTAAGCATTGCTGTTCAGCTACAAACACATAACTATGTATTAGCAGATTACATACATTTTTTATTGAGATGTTGTCGGTTTTTGGAGCGTCGAAATCATACAGCTCATCCAACCGGTGCCAATTCATCAAAGTAACCTTCTTTATATTGCCATACTCTGTAATAGGTAGAGATGAGTCAACAAGGGAGTTAGATAACTTTTTTGCCTCAATCAGCTTTCTAACTTGGTAAGCAGTAATAAACATGCATTTTTCAAACTCAACCAGAAGTTTTTCGGAAGGTCTTCTTCTCGAAATTACCTTCTCTTTCAACCATTTTACCGATTTTAACAAATCGTCTTTCCAGTAACAAGATTCCCAGATCATACCTCTATCCTAGGTAGGGGTACTTCAGCAACGTCTGAAATTCATAAGCAACTTGATGTAATGTAACACATCTGCAAGCAAAATAGAATTGCATATTGTGGCACAGGTATCAGGCAAATCCATTATCACAGGTATCGGTAGAATATAATTGTTTATCTTGGTCCCATAGGCTTCAGCCAATTCCATGTTAATCTGTTTTAGTTCCTTTAAACCCTATTTCTTTCTTCTTTGGCTTAGGCGGTTCCATAAGCTGTCTGATGGCATTCACAATCTCCATTATGGCAGTGTCATGCTCGCTCAGGCGATCCTCGATATTATTCAGCTTTTCTGTGAGTTCCTTGTATTGCAGTGCCAAAGTTCGTAGCTTGATGAAGGCTCGCACTACATACACGCTCATTTCCACTGCTTTGGGGCTGTTCAGCACTGAGGCAGCCATGATGGCTCCATGCTCTGTGAATACATAAGGCAAAGTTCTGCGCCCACCCCATCTTGATATCGCAATTTGCGATTTCAAGATTGTAACTTCTTTATTTGTAAGCTGGAACATGAAGTCCTCAGGGAATCTTTCGATATTTCTTTTCACCTGCTCATTGAGCCTCATCGTTTTTACTTCGTATAATGCAGCCAGGTCGCTATCCAGAATAACCTTGTGCCCTCTGATTTCCAGGATCAGGTTATCCACCGTGAGATCAGTTTGGATTTGATTCATTTCTTAATCTCCATTTATATAACACTGCTGTATAATAAGATGCAATCTTGAGGTCACAATTTGTGATCTCAAGTTCTGGATCCCGGATCTGGCCAGAGATGACGGAATAGCAGAAACTAATTGGTATCAATACGCTGTTTTCCAAGCATAACCTCTTTAACTTGTCGCATAAAATACATGTTTTGTAGTTAGCTTTTATTGTCAATCACAAAGATATAATATTTGCCGAAAACATCTCAGGGTCGCTGATGTAGTTATGCCCTCCAACATATTTAACTTAGAATAGAAATGCAGATGGATCTAACAGGATATAAAAGTGCCTTGCCTGAATGGATGTAGTATAGCATGCCGATGCTGTTGAGAATAGTATAGCATACCGTCATCATCACCTATTCCTCATCCCGGGCTTGACCCGG
>CAZNGW010000020.1:34764-41050 GCA_964572925.1 uncultured Candidatus Cloacimonas sp.
GAATAGTATAGCATACCGTCATCATCACCTATTCCTCATCCCGGGCTTGACCCGGGATCTCCTTCAGTTGCAAGAGATTCCTGCCCTTCCTTTCGCAAGGGAAATCTTTCCCAGGAATGAGGTAGGATCGGCATCCTATCTACTTGGGCGGGTTTGGCAACCTATACTACATGGTAGTCAGGAGTCATTCCTGCCGATTATTTCTTTCCTTTACCGATATGTTGAAGGGCACGAAGGACTCATGCGTCGTTGGTGTATCCGCATGAGTCCTTTTCGCCGCTAAGATGAACCAGTTAGCGAATAAGGGAGTGGCTCAAATGACTCCTGTCTTGATCTATCTCCTTATTTCCTCGGAAGATGCGCTGACTTTGTAGAAATACATACCGGCAGTTTCGCTGTCCTCCCAATGGGTTTGGTCTGTTTGGGCAAAGGGAGTTCCCCAGTTTTCGCTATAGGGATCCAGACTGCGATAGATGTAATAGCTGTTTGCGTTGGGTACAACATCCCAGCTAAGCTGAACCTCTCCGGCTGAATAGCTGATCTGCAGGTTTTGGGGTGCATCCAAAGAACCCAGGAGAGTTTGGAAGCTGATCTCATTGCCGTAGGAAGTTCCAGCTGCGTTGGTGGCGTAGGAACGGACAAAATATACCGTATCCGGTTGCAGGGTATCCAGATGCACAAAGAAATCCCCACTTTCCACCAAATCCAGGGTGTGAGAACCGTTCAGATCGGGATTATGGGATGTGCCAAAGCAGAACCCACAAGCAGTTACAGCGCCAAATCCATCATGATCAATGCTTCCGTTTAGCGTTACACTAATGGAGCCAATATCCGTGGCCTCTCCTGTGGAAAGGGTTGGCACTACCACTCCAATCCCATTCAGGATGATTTGAGCCGGTTGGAGATAGCTGCTTTCGGATACCAGATAATCGGACAGATTCCCTCCCACGGTTGGCGCAAAACGCACATAAACCATAGTAGGCGATATATTTCCGGTAACTGGAACCAAACTGAGTTGAGAAGCGAAATCCCTACCCAATGGGTTTAGTGAAAGCCCAAAGCCATCCGGTGCGGTGATCAGCAAATTATCCGTAAGCTGTTGAGCCGAAACGATCAGCGTATCAGCCAGCGAGCTCTGCCCCACCACGATGCTGCCAAAGGGATTTAGCAAACTGGCATCCAGGGTGATCTGAGGAACGGACAAGGTATTGAATTGCACCTCATTGCCATAGACCAGACCCGCCACGTTGACCGCAAAGCTGCGCACATAATAGCTGCTATTAGCAATCAGGTTGGTCAATTCTGCTGCAAACCAGCCGGTTTGCGCACCCAAATCAAGGATATTATCGTCGATACTGGGATCAGGATAGAGTCCATAAACCACGCCGGAATAATCAACCGGATCACCGCCATCATCCACGATGCGGCAATTCACGGTAGCGCTTTCCGTAGTTATGTAAACCACGGTGGCAGTCTCCACGGTTGGAAGTTCCACCCCAGTACCGGTCATTTGAACAAAGACGTTGTCCAGACCGCCAGACTGGATAACTAAAGCTCCCGGCCAGGGACCGCGTTCTATGGGGCTGAATTTTACGTAGATGGTGGTTGGCGCCAGGATGTAGTTCTCCGGATCAAGTTCCAGTTGCATGCTGTAACCGCTGTTCTCCAGCAGGGAAATCTGGTAGCCTTGGGGACTATCTATGGTTACCGGCCCAGCCAGGCTTTCACCAGATATGCTGATAGTTTGCGGTGCAGAAATCTCTCCCAGGGCTACTGCTCCAAAATCGGGCAAGGTGTCCGGGGTGGCAACTATCGAAGGCCCGGGAGTATCAAAGCTTACCTGGCTTGCATAGGCTATGCCCAAAGCGTTGATGGCATAGGCACGCACCCGGTAGTTATAACCCGGCAGCAGGTTCACCATATTCACCGTAAAATCTCCTGTTGAGCCCGGTGCTGTGGCATGGTAGTAATCGATGGTGGGATCGTCCATATAATACCAGCAAATACCTCGTTCTGTAAGAGGCAAATTTCCTGTAGAGCTTACGTTCCCACCTCCCGTAGCAGTAGTAACCCCTATATTGGTTACCGCGGCTGTCGTTAAAACAGGCAGGGTTGCCCCCTTGCCGATGAGGTTTATATATTGATCCGCTCCGGCATTTGATGTAATTACCAGCTGGCCGTTGTAATCGATCGCCTCAGTGGGTGAGAAACTGACTGTGAACTCGGCTGCGATGCCCGGAGATGCATAAAAATCCAATGTGTTGCGGTTGCCTTCCCTATTGCGTGGCCCGGAACCAAGGAAAATGGAATACCCAGTGGGAACCGTAACTGTGCCGCTAAGCCCTATCTGTCCTGTATTCAAGATCTGCAAGCTAAGAGAATCACTTTGTCCGGTCTCCACCCATCCAAAATCAAGCTGGGAAGGATCAAAGCTGTAAGCCGGATTACCGATTTTTACATAGAGCCAGACCAGCTCTTCCGGATTGGCAGGATCATTTGTCAGCAAATGCAATTGATTATAATACCAGCCGGTTGGCAAGCCTGCTGCATCCACTGCGATATCCACTGTGGCCGGAGTATCCTGAGGCCATACATAGCCAGAAACGCTTTGCGCTCCGTTCAAAGTGATCCAGTCGGTAGGCATTTGATAATTCCCCGTCAGGTTGATCGCATCGATGTGGATGTCGTTGCCATAAGCGCTTTTGCCCAGGAAGCCGATCCTTAAAGATGAACTGCGGTCATAGGCTGAAAGGTCGATTGTGTGTTCCCGCCAGGTATATGGAGCTGTGGGACGCATGATGTAAAAACCGGCATCCACCCAGGCACCGCCATTCACCGAAACCTGCACCTGCAGGGTATCGTAATAGGTGGGATAACCGCTGTCGTGGAACATCCAGAACGACAGATTAAGGCCGGTATAGTCTGAAGCGTCGATCACCGGGCTTTCCAAACGAGCACGGTTTCCCGCATGTGCTGTGTAAGAATTGAAATAGCCCAGGTGGCTGCCTTCGTAGGGTTCCGTGCCGGACGGATGGACTGTGGAAGTGCTGCCATTCCAGTATGCCTGCGTGCCCAGAGTTTGTTGCTGTGTCCAACCGGTTGGCGGGCAACCTTCTTCAAAGCCGGTGGAAAGCAAGGTGCTTCGACTGCTGCGGGAATAAGATACCCAACCGCTATAGCTTAGGGAATCCACCCCGGTATTGGAAATGGAAAGCAGTTTATGGGCAGTTTGCCCCGGCTGTACATCGATATTGAAGAAACTGTGGTCAAGCACGATTCTGGAGCCCCTGCCATTGCCGCTGACGGTCAGGTTTGCAGGCGAACTTGCGGCATTATGGGTGATCACGATGGTTCCCGCATAGGGAATCGGCTCAGTGGGTGAGAAGGTGATCGCATATGTGTTGCTTCCGCCAATCGGGACGCTGAATTCAAGGATGTTGCGGGAAAACTCATACTGGGGTTTATCGATTGGAAGAGACTGTGAACCAAGTGTTTCCGCCGTTCTCATAAGTGCAACGCTGAAGTTTGGTGGAGTAACAATGCTGCCAACCAATAGCGCAGAACCGGGATTGGAAATCATCATATACTGGGTGCTGCTTTGAGTGTAGGGAACATTGCCAAAGGGGAAGTCCGTCTGATAGGTTACAAATTGGGGGACATCCGTTGACCAGTTAATGCGCTGATACATATCGTTCTCATAGGCAGAACCGGCAAAAACCCCCGTTTCCCCTACGAAAGCCATAGTGCCCTGGTTGAGGGTTTTGGTCACGTTCTTGGCGCCACTTCCGGCATTGGTTGGAAATGATGCATTGGTAATGGTGAATTGCTGGGCATTATCAATTTTCAGCAAGGTACCACCAGCCTGACCATACTGGAAGGTACAGTTATTCAGCGAGTTAGCCGACTCAACCGTTGCCCCGGATTGAATGTTGATACCGTTGGTATTTAAGTATTCAAAGATGGCATAGTTAGCGCTGAGGAATCCACCTGAAGCAACTGTCAGGCCATAGTTACCACTGCTTACTCTGGTCAGCTTGGCTTTCTGAGTGGAGGTTCCCATAAGCGAAAGCTCACCACCGCTGTTTACGGATAAAGTATAGCCGGACGCCATTTTCAGGATAGCTCCCGCACCCAGGCTTAGCTTGGCGTCGGAATTTACGTTTACCGCACCGTTGGTTTGCAGAGTGTAGCCACCCAGATTAAAGATTCCACCCTCCACATTTATGGTTCCGGCGGTTGAAAGGCTAAGGTTGGAAGTCAGATTTACGCTTGCTCCGGTTATTCTCTGCACTGATTTGTCGAAAGTAAGATTCTTGAAGCTGGCAATTCCGGAATTTGAAAGCGAAGCATTATCGGTTCCATTGAAGACAAGGGTTCCGGTATTGTCGCTCCAGTTACCCCCGGAACCAATGAGCAAATCACCCTGAAGGTAGTGGGTAAGTCCGCTTACGCTATAACCCCAGGTTCCGTTTTGCACCGAAACGTCACCACTGCAAACCATGCCTTTGGCTGGCTGGAAGTTACCACTGCTCTTATCCAACACAAAACCTCCCAAGTTGATCTGGGTGGCAGAAAAATTGAATGCCTGATTGGCGGTTCCATTAAAGGTCAATAGTGAGCTTTGAGGGGCACAGAAACCCCTTTCATAAGAAACGGTTGCATTACTATCTATAAGATTGCCTTTCAGTTTCAGCTCGCCTTGCAGGTAAAGCGAGGCGTTGTTTGCCACGCTCGCATTTCCGTTTACCTGCAGAACGCTGGAGCTGCCTATGGTGAATCTTCCGCTGTTAACCGTCAGATCGCTTGACACGGTGGAAGTGGAGTTGCTTAAGGCAATACCCTTGGTGGTGTCTGTATGGCTGAAGGTTAGTTTGTAAAAGGTTTGATTACCTGTGATGGCCTTACTGTAATTACTCGTGTTGAAGATCACTTCGCTTGTTCCACAGCTGTAGCCGCTTGTGCCAACGTTGTTTGTCCAGCTCCCTTTCACCGTTAGCTGATAGTTATTGGAATTGAAGTTACCGCTTTGGATAGTAAGATCTCTGCCGATCACCGCATTGGTGGAGAGGACTATTGATGTCCCGGTTTTATTTATCATGATTGCCGGCAATATGTTGCCACCTCCCAGGTTTATATTTGCCTGATTGGTTCCAATGAATTCAAAGGTACCGCTGTCGTTGGCAAAAACTCCGGAAGCCGTTGCATACAACCCCCTGCCCAGCTTTATCTCAGTGAAGCTGTTATTGTCCAAGGAAGCACCGCTGATGAACTGCAAGCCCTTGTTGGTAAATTCGATTATATTGCCGTAGGTAATCCAGGGGCAATTTACGTATTGCCAGGCACCCGTGTAAGGAGCGTCATTGATGAAGCTTGCACCCCGGGTTGAGAGAGTGGAAGCCGCAGTGGTGCTGAAGTTACCATGCACAGTCAAATCAAGATCTAGTATATTCAGCTCACCTCCGGTCATGTTTAGCTCTCCGTCTATGGTAATAACATCCTCGGAGATACTGGCATTGGTGTCCAGGGATAAGATTTTACCGCCATTAATTATGCAGTTCCCATAAATGTGAACCTGGGTATTGGCGGTTTCCCTACGGAAATTCTGATCCAGGTAAGCGCTGGCCCCACTGATGTTCAGATTGCCGGAAACATTTAGTACAGTACCATCCAAAGGCCTGAATCTACCGGAGAGAATCTCCAGATTCCCTGCTACAGCTATGGTTTTTCCTTCTGTTACATATACATATTCGCTATTGGTATCAAGGCTGAGGTTATTGAAGCTTTCGTTGCTTTTAATCTGTTTTGTATTGACCGAAGAAATGAACTTCACCAAACCGCTTCCCTCTATAAAATATGCGGTTCCACCATTATTAGTCCAGCTTCCGCCCACCTGGATCTCGTCGTTTGCATTGTCCCCATAGAGGTAGCCGGAGTTAAAAGAAATGTCTTTCTGGACGCTGAGGATGTGCTGGTTCACATATAGCTTTCCGCTATTCAGACTGAGGTTATATTTGATGCTTACGTTGCTTCCCAGATAAACACTGCCGGAAGTCCCAGTTTTATTAATCGTAAGAGAGGGAAGGAAATTCCCCGAGCCTAATGACACAGTAGCCGATAAAGTGCCGATAAATTCTATCGAACCATTGTTAGCTTGGAAAGTGCCCGGACTGCTGGCCTGAAAACCCCAGCCCAGCTTGATGGTTCCTCCGCTAAAGTTAAAGCCGGATGTGCCGATCTGCATACCATTATTGGTGATCTGCAAGGTTCCTCCGCTCATGGCAGTGGT
>CAZNGW010000021.1:0-19838 GCA_964572925.1 uncultured Candidatus Cloacimonas sp.
CTGGTTGTTTGAGGGCATCTGATATCCCTCGTTACTCACAATCTATGTAAGGCCATACGACCAGTTGCATTGTTTTCATCTTGCTGATCAAAGTCAAGTTCTTTTTAATCAAAAGTTACCTTGTTGCGACAGACTGGGCTTTTTCAGGATTTCCTTGATCCTATCCATTGGTTCTGAAAGGTATCACTTTCCGTTTGTCCAGTCCTCAGCATAACCTTGCAGGATAGCTCCGAACAGACGGGCACACCTATCCTCATTGGGGAATATTTGAAGCTTTTATCTCGATATCTCAGTTCTTCATTTAAGAGCTTAAGGCTATTAATGCATTTTATCTGGCTTACTGCACCGCAGGGAAAGCCGGGTACTACCTCCGAACTTGGCGCGCCCGACCTATTTGTGTGTTGAAAAATGCTTTGCCCAAAAGGATTTGATGTGGTTTATCCTTGTGGGCAGGAGGAATATGCGGATTGTGGATTATTGCTTTAGCTGGACAATCTTGATTTTCATGGCTTATATATTCCATGTATACGCACATGATATACTGCCAATCCCTTAACCTTGCTTGAAATACGATTGCAATACGAATGAAATGCGAATCCCATGCGTATCTGATTCGTATTGCTAACGTGTTTGGTGCCACTAACATATACAAATACTGAAGAAGATCTTTGGCTGATAAAATGCTTTGCAGCGCAAAGGGCTCGTGTGTACAAATCTTCCTGACCGCATGAGAGCCCTACATCCTCTATAACATGAAGTAATGCAATAGTTTACTGATGGCTGCATGACTCCTACAGGATGGCAACTGCATTTAGTGAGTTTAATCTGTATTCCTCATCCATCCAGCTAAACTATCTTCAGTGCAGGTTCAGCTTGACAGATGTGGCTTTGTTGCCGACTTTGCCTTATCGGGTTAACCAGATATGTGACAGAATCAATAAGCCCAGCGGAAAGAGAATGATGCATAGCAGGAAAAAGAAGCCATGAACACCACAGGATTGACCAGGGACAATATTGTCGCCCTGGTGGATTGCAACAATTTTTACGTGTCTTGTGAGCGGGTCTTCAATCCTGCTTTAGTAGGCAAGCCGGTGGCGGTATTATCCAATAACGACGGCTGTTTGGTTTCCCGATCGCAGGAGATAAAAGACCTCAAGATTCCGATGGGAGCCCCCGGATTCAAATATGAAGCGTTGGTCAAAAAGCACGGCGGAACTTTGCTATCCAGCAATTATGCACTTTATGGAGATATGAGTGCCAGGGTGATGGAAGTGCTGGCGATGTTTACTCCCGACCTGGAGATTTACAGCATAGACGAGGCTTTTATGGGCTTGAACGGTTTTCGCACCCGCGATCTGGAAGAATTTGGCCGTCGGGTGAAAAGAACTGTTTATAAATGGACCGGCATCCCCGTTTCGGTAGGCATTTCTTCCACCAAAACCCTTGCCAAGATCGCCAATCATTTTGCCAAACGGGTTCCCGCTTTCAAAGGTTCGCTTTGCCTGCTTGAGGAAAGCAGGATCGAAAAAGCCCTGGCTAAAACCCCCGTTGCGGAAATATGGGGGGTGGGCAGACAGTATGATAAGTTTCTGCGACAGAATAAGATCGAGACCGCATTGCAGCTTAGGGACGCACCCGACAAATTCATCAATCACTACATGACCAGCGTTGGCCACAAAACAGTATTGGAACTGCGCGGTTATGCCTGCATCGAGATGGATGAAGCTCCCGCCGCCAAGAAAAGCATCGTAAATTCCCGCTCTTTCGGCAAACAGGTGGCGGACTTGGAGGAACTGAGAGAGGCAGTTTCCAACTATATTACCAGGGCTTCAGAAAAGCTGCGCAGACAGAAAAGCGTAGCCGGATATCTGATGGTGTTTCTCTCCACCAATCGCTTCAAAGAAGGCCCGCAATACAACAACTCCATAAGCACCACCCTCTTCCCACCTACAGCTTACACTCCTGATTTGATCCGTATCGCCCTGGAGCTTCTGGACGAACTCTATCTGCCGGGGTTTGAATATAAAAAAGCAGGCGTGATGTTTGCCGACATCATGTCCGAAGCGGATGTGCCCCTGAACTTTATGGAAGTGAACTATCTGGACGACAAACGCAAACAACTGATGGACACGATAGACAAGCTAAACCGCAAATACGGCCAGGATACCCTTTTCTACGCCAGCAGCGGATTACAAAAAGATTGGCAAATGCGACGCGCCAAGCTTTCACCTGCCTATACAACCAGATGGTGCGACCTGCCCAAGGTGAAATAGTGTATACCCTCAAGACCCCCATCCAAACCGAAATCAAGATCCTGCGTTCCCGCTTTATCTGTGCTCTCTATCCTGCTGCCGATCCAGATGAAGCCCGGCTATATCTGAATGAACACACCAGGAAGCATGAAGATGCCACCCACAACTGCTATGCCTATCTCTGCGGGTTCAAACAGGAGATTAGCTACTATTCAGATGCTGGCGAACCAGGTGGAACAGCTGGAAAACCAATCCTGAACGCCATGCTGCGCCATGATCTTACCAATGTCCTGGCTGTGGTTACCCGCTATTATGGAGGAATAAAGCTGGGAGTTAAAGGCTTGATTGAAGCTTATGGAGAATCCGTGGAAACCGCTGTAAGGGAAGCGCAACTGATAGTGGCAAAAAAGTTTGTCCACTTTGTGATCGAATGTGACTATGCCCTGGTAGAAATCCTGAAACACAAACTGCATGAGCATGAGGGAGAAGAAGGCGAAGCCAATTTTACCCAAAGAGTTACGATGCATTTTCGCATCCCCGCGGAATCAGAAAAAAACTTCAGAGAAATTCTCGATGGCTATCACAGCCAATCCCGAGTAGATTATAGCATAGAATGAGTAAGGAAACAATCATGAAGTATCTGTTGCTGCTAATAACCATATTACTGTGCTGGGGGACAGCCATGGCGCAAGAAGCAAGGCTGATAAACACAAAAACAGGCAAGAATATCACTTTGGAAGCCCTGGCAAAAGACTTGGGCAAATATGACCTGATCTTTTTCGGAGAATTTCACGACAATGCCACAATCCACGGTTTACAAAGGGATTTATTGCCTCTTTTGGACAAAAAGCGCGAACTGGTGATGTCCTTTGAAATGTTTGAAAGAGACGTGCAAAGCGAGCTGGATGCCTATGTGGAAGGCTGGATCGAGGAAGAAGAGTTTCTGGCTAAAAGCCGGCCCTGGAGCAATTATGATACAGATTACAAACCTTTGATCGACTATGCCAAGGTGCATAAGTTAAGCGTAATCGCTGCCAACGTGCCACGGCGTTTGGCAGGTCAATTGGTTCGCCAGGGGCTATCCTTCCGCGATCAACTGGATGAAAGCGAACTAAAATGGCTTCCTTCCAAACATACCTACCCCGAAGGCGATTATAAACGTGCCTTCTATGCCACTATGCAGGGAATGGGCACTCACGGCATGGATGGCAGCCTGGAATTGCTTTACCAGGCACAATGTCTGAAGGACGACACCATGGCCGAAAGCATCGTTCAGGCCTTTGATCTGAAACCCAAGGCCAGGATTATCCATTTTAACGGCGATTTTCACAGCAAGGCGTTTCTGGGGACGGTTACCAGAGTGAACGCAGCCAGGCCAAAACTGAAAATTGCGGTAATAACACCAATCTACAGACCGGACTGGCAAACCGGAAAACCTAGCAAGGAAGAGAAGAAAGCCGGTTCCTATCTGATCTTCCTGCCTGCCCCTGCCGAAGGAGAAAACCCATGATCCGTAATCCAATGCACGCCGGAACCTTTTACCCCCGGTTTGGAGATCAGATCCGCAAACAGATAGAGAGCTGGCTGAAGGACGCTCCCGCACCCCTTGGGCATGAACGTAATCTGGGCTTGATCCTTCCTCATGCGGGATACATGTATTCAGGACAATGTGCTTCACTGGGTCTGCACAGCATCAGCAACGAAGTGGTGGATACCTTCATCATCCTGCATCCCAGCCATCAGGGCATTCACTTCGACTTCAGCCTTTCCCCCTACACGGAGTATGTGAATCCTCTGGGCAGTTTGAAACTGGATTCAGACTTGTATAACAAACTATCGCACCATGCTGATCAAGAGATATCGCTCAGCTACCACCAAAACGAGCACTCCATGGAAATCCAGTTACCTTTGATCAGTTTCTTTTTTCCCCAGGCCAAAATTCTGCCGGTTATGATTGGGAACCAGATTCCGGCTGTTTCTATGCGCCTGGCAGACCTTATCTATGACCTGATCTTCAAGTCCACTGCAAGGATAATAGTGCTGTGCTCCACAGACCTTTCGCATTATCACAATGCCAAGAAAGCAGAAGTTATGGATGGCAATCTGGTGGATGCGGTTAAAGCCATGGATCCGGAAGCCTTGTGGAAAAACATGCAAAACGATCGCTGTGAAGCTTGCGGAATCGGCGGAATAATGACGCTACTCTATCTGGCAAAACACTATACCAATGCTGCAATGCGGGTAATCCAATACACGCATTCAGGCATGGTTTCCGGAAATGATGCACAGGTGGTTGGCTATCTGGCGGCCAAGCTTTTTGTATAGGAGGTGGCAATGTTCAGCTCAGAACAGAAAAAAACTTTGCTGAGTCTGGCAAGACAAGCGATTAACGCCCACTTTGAACAGATGAAAGTGGCTATTCCCGCTGATCCTGATTTTGAGGTTAAACGGGGTTTGTTTGTCAGCCTGCACATCGGAGAAGAACTACGTGGTTGCATAGGTTATATCAAAGGCTACAAAACGCTTAGTTCAAGTATCATAGAAATGGCCAATGCCGCTGCTTTCCGTGATCCCAGATTTGCACCATTGAGTAAACCCGAGTTGGATAGGATTAGGATAGAGATATCTGTTTTAAGCGAGCTGATCCCAATGCTAAAAGAAGAAGAACCTGTAATCGGAAGAGACGGGCTATTTATTGAACATCCTTATGGAAGTGGTCTGCTTTTACCGCAGGTAGCCGTGGAATGGAACTGGAACCCGCAGACCTTCCTGAAAGAGGTATGCCGGAAAGCGGGATTGAACAGCAGCGCTTATCTGGATGAGAAGAGCCGTCTCTACCGTTTTACTGCAGAAGTCTTCAGCGAAAGGGATACTTTTTGATTGACAGATTAGCTGCCATTTTTTCTTTGGACTCACGTGATAGTTCATTAAGCGGGAATAGCTCAGTTGGTAGAGCGCAACCTTGCCAAGGTTGAGGTCGCGGGTTCGAGCCCCGTTTCCCGCTCCAGTTCTTTTGAGGCGACATAGCCAAGTGGTAAGGCAGAGGTCTGCAAAATCTCCATCCCCGGTTCAAATCCGGGTGTCGCCTCCATCGCTTTTTTGCCGGAGTGGTGGAACAGGTAGACACAAGGGACTTAAAATCCCTCGGGTGCAAGCCCGTGCCGGTTCAAGTCCGGCCTCTGGTACCATTTTTCGCGGGAATAGCTCAGTTGGTAGAGCGCAACCTTGCCAAGGTTGAGGTCGCGGGTTCGAGCCCCGTTTCCCGCTCCATTCATTTATGAACAGATTTAAAGCAATAATTTTCGACCTCGACGGCACCTTGATCGATTCCATGCAACTTTGGCGCAGGGTGGATACCGAATTCCTAAATAGCCGCGGCATTCAGGTGCCCAAAGACTTGTTTGACCATCTTCCGCATGGGAATAGCTTCATCCAGACCGCTACCTACTTTAAAAACCGTTTTAAACTCCCTGACAGCCCAGAATCAATAATGCAGGAATGGACAGACATGGTTGGCCATCACTACGAAAGCGACATTCCGCTGAAGCCCGGAGTGAAAAGCCTGATCGAAACCTTGGATAAAAAGGGATATGTGATTGGACTGGGAACCAGCAACTCCTATGAGTTGGCAGAAAAATCATTGAAGTATAACGGTATCTGGCACTATTTCAAGACTGCGGTTACCGGAGATGAACACCTGAAAGGAAAACCATTTCCAGATATATATCTGCTGGCGGCACAGCGACTGCAGGTGGAACCTCATGAATGCCTGGTGATCGAAGACACACTGACCGGAGTTCAAGCCGGAAAAGCAGCCGGCATGACGGTTTACGCCATCTTCGATGCCGACAGTGAAGAACACCATGAGCTGATAAAAGATATCGCTGACGGGTTTTACTATGACTATAATGCCATGGCACTAAACCTGTTAGGTTAGGACAATACCTTTTACTCATTGTTAAGCTTACAATACTACACTCCAGTCAATCGGTTAAGTGACTGAAGTTAGCATCTTTTCTTTGATCCTTTATCACATTTTTTGTCTTGCTAAGGAGCAGAAATGAAACCTGAACTATATATTATAATCGGAGCTTATGGCAGTGGAAAGAGCGAATACTCCATCCATCTGGCTCGAAAGCTGAAAGAGCAAGGACTGGACGTGGTTCTGGCCGACCTGGACGTGGTAAATCCCTATTTCCGGTCCCGGGACGTGCGAGAAGAATTTTCCGGATATGGAATAGAAGTAATTGCCCCAGAAGGTGAATTCAAGCATGCTGATCTACCAATGATCTCGCCCAGGATTAAAGGGGCTATTGAAAACAATAGAAAAACAGTGATTCTGGATGTGGGTGGCGATCCAGCTGGTTGCAGAGCTTTGGGGCGATTTGTGGAACCCATAATCAAGAGAGGTTACCAAATGTTGTTTGTGGTAAACACTTTGCGGCCTTTTACCACCAATGCTGAAGAAATCCTTGGCATGAAAAAAAGCCTGGAATTTGCTTCCAAACTCCATATCACGCAGTTCGTCTGCAACACAAATCTGATGGAAGATACCGATCCCACTCTGGTTTCAAGCGGCATCAGGATCGTGGATCAAGCTGCAAGAGATGCAGGGAGTACTTTTAACATCTATCTTGTTTTAAATGAATACGCCGACCTGATCCCGGACGGGTTGGAAGCTAAAACCCGTGAAGTAATGATCTATACTCTCAAGAAACCTTGGGAAATTCTTGTTGCCAAGGGTATCTGAAGCTGTTTTCCCTTATCGGTTAACGACCGCAAGTTTGCAGATGCTGGACTTTCCGCAGCTTTCCAACCTGAGCAGGTAAACTCCCGCAGCCAATTTCCGGCCAATTTCTCCAACCGGGTTCCAAATCAGGCTTTGTTCGCCTTTTTGCCTCAGCTCATTGGATAGCAAGGCTACCAATTGCCCTTTCAAATTATAGAGTTCCAGCCTGGTTTCAGATGGCTCAGGCAATATAAAGCTGATTTTCACGCTTCCCGAGACGGGATTGGGGCTTGCGGATAGCTGGAAGGCGGGAACCGGACTGATCAAATCGGAGTTTTCCACTCCAATCTGGATAAGGATTTCCTCACTCCAGGCTGAACCCCGAAAAGCTCCATCGATGGCTTGAGCAGCAGCGTAGTAAGTTCCATTTGGCAATCTATAGCCAGCAAAGCTGGTTCTGCCTGGTCCGCTGATTCTGCGGTAACCGGTTTGCAAATCTGCGGCAGGATGCATGATCTCAGCCCCGCCAGGGCTGGTGCCAATTCTCAGATCGTAGCTCAAGCAGTTGGCCGGAGTCTCGGAGTCGCTGGCATTTTGCATGATGAATCCCGCACTTTCGCTATAGCTTAGCTGGGGTGGCGTAGGCGGGGTATTTGCAATTGTCGATTCGTTGCGGTAGAAATAGCTGTGATTGTTAACCGAACCGCCATTGTAGATCAAATCCAGATCGCCGTCGTTATCCAGATCGACCCAATGGATACGGTTGTTGTATGAGCCTTCAAACTGCCATACAGACTCGCTGAATACTCCTGTTCCATCGTTGTCGTAAAGCTTCGTCCAATCGCTGTAGTCGGAGTGTCCTGAGCTCAGGATAAGGTCGTTATCTCCGTCATTATCATAATCCGCCACAGCTATGTCGCCACTTTCAGACGGTGCAATTCCCGAATCCACAAGCGAATAGATTGGAAAGCCATCATTTTGGTAGATAGAAGTGAAGTCCAGCCCAGTGGGATATTCGCGGCCGCATACAGCCAAGTCCAGATCACCATCCATATCGTAATCAAACCATTTTATCCCGGCCCCACCCCCAGGATTTGTTTCGTAAATGCTGTGGTATCCTCCACTTGGAACTCTTTGATAAGCCACGCTATAGGGTGATCCGGTGCCACCCCATACAGTGCCGCTGAGCGCGATGTCCAGCCAGCCGTTGCCATCCGCATCCTGTACGTCCAGGTAAGCCAGAAAAAAACCGCCTATGTTGGTTATTGCGTAAGCCGGATCGTATACCAGATTACCTGAACTATCGTTGTAGTAGATGCAGGTATCGGCGTTTCCGCCGGAGCTTCCACCTATGCCGATCGTAAGCAAATCAAGATCAAAATCGTTGTCAAAATCCGCCCAGGTGTGATTGCTACTAAATGTTCCTGCCATTATCTGGGGCATGGGGATAAAGTTCTGTCCCTGACAATTGAGGTAAACCATCGTAGTGTCGGCATTCACGGCAGCAGTACGACGGCCACTAACAGCGATATCCAGCCAGCCATCATTATTGACATCTCCCCAGGCAGCCTGACCGTCAATGAAACTGCCAAACCTGATCCCGGTATCCTCAAAGACCCAATTCCCAGTATTCCTGAATAAACTAGAGCTATTATGGTAGTTCTGATTCTCGCTATACGAGCCTGTGGTAAAGACGTCCTGGTCTCCATCATTGTCGAAATCGGCAAATGAATACCAGCCATCGGATAATACAGGAAGAACACCGGGAACCTGAGTGAAAACTGCCCATGCTCCTCCAATAGACAAAACAAAACACCAAAGGACAAGCACCCTCTTTACGGGAAATCCTGTCTGTGCTATGGAACGTCGGCTCATAAGAAGAACTCCTTTGCCAAGCATAGCTATGGATCAAGGCCATGCCAAAGGCAAGCTAAGCTTTATATTTCCGTATTGCTTTTCAGAGATGCAATTATTATGCCAAATCCATTTTTATTCACCTGTAATATAGGCTTATGGCAGTGCTCATACTCCATCATGCCGTCTAAGCACTCCATCACTTTGTTACTCCATCACTTCTAGAATCCCATCCTATTCCCATCCTGTAAGAAACTGGGTAAGTATAGGATGGGAATAGCTTTGCAGCAGTTTTACAAATTCAACCTATAATGAACATGCTTTCTCTGACTTCCCTTTCAATTGCTATGAGCAATCACGATAAAACCCCGGATTGCTCCGGGGTTTTATCACGTACGTGTTTCAATAGGTATTCGCGTTTGTTACTTTGCGAGAATCATCTTCTTGATTTCGATGTAGTTCGCTGATTTCATCTGATACAGGTAGATACCACTCGGCATTGGCTTCCCCTGCATATCATGTCCATCCCATGAAACTTGGTAAAAACCTGGATTGGAGTGTTCATTGGTAAAGGTTTTAATCAGTTGTCCTTTAACATTGTAGATGCTGATCTTCACTTTTCCATTTTCTTTCAGGCTGTAGCGGATATTGGTATTCGGATTGAAGGGATTGGGGAAGGCATTCATGAGCTTAGTAGCCAGGGGTATAGCCGGGGGCAGGGGGTCAAGGTTAGGGTCACCGATTGTAACAGCAAGCGGTCCAAAGAATTCTGAGCTACCATCCAAAGCAACGCTTTCCAGCCAATAATAATAGATCATATTGCTATATGCTTCCCGGTCAGTGAAGCTGTAGTTTATCTGAGATCCCAGTTGTATTCCGCTATCGATTAAAACCGGATTGATTCTGATGGCTTCGCTCAGGTTAGTGGTTTCTGCTCTCATAACGTTATATCCGCTATGATTAAGTTCAGATTGGGAAACCCATGCAATCTCAACACATAGATCTGCATTGATATTGGCCATAAAACTGCTTAACTCAACAGGCAGAGTTTGCCCATCTCCAGAAATCGTCCAGTCGCCATTGCTGTCTTTGGCACTGAGATCTGCAGTAAAGCTGACATCGCGGGTTCCCTCATTGGTAATTATATCCACCACACCTTCATAACTCCAGTTTCCAGCAGTGTATTTCCATAAAGTGCCTTTGTCGTCGCTAAATACAATTCCCGCATCTGCATCAGGCGTAGGCCAATACAAAGTGATTTCTACTGGATCTGAAGACAGACCATCTACGTTCCAAAGCCTGCTGATCGATTGATTACCTCCATTCGCCTCTGCAGGAGAATCAGTTCTACTGACGCTTAATGCGGTAATAAATGTCGTATTGTCGGGAGCGTGGAAATCGATATCTTTTCCGGCCAGGGTAAGGACATTGTGATTCAGGATCAGTCCCCCGGACGTAAAGGTCAAAGTCGTGGTGGTAACATCATTGGGAAGATAGAAATAATTCCCTGCCCCCGTTTGCACATCAAGAGTATTTACGATAGCTGGCAGAGTTCCAGGATTAATAGTAGTTATTGTAGCGGTGATGCTATTGCCTACCCCATTTATAGAGCCTGTGCCATTGTAAACTATCCTGGGGGTTCCCGTTACATTGCCTGAACCGAGTAGACTGTAATTGCCAAGGGCCAAAGAACCTTTGATAAACTGTAAAGTCCCTGAGATTAGAAGAGAATTTGACAGTGTTACAGTAAAATCGGTATTGATAATGAGATTGTTAACTGATCCCGGGAAACCGTTTCCAGTGATCTGGTCAGCCCCGCCATAGAACTCATAGTTTGCAGTGGAACTGTATGTCTTTGTTCCTGTTACCAAAACATTACCATTTATTCCATTGGGATGGCAGATCTTGAAGGTAGCTCCAGCCGAAACTGTGAAGTTTCCAGCACCGGTAAAGGTAAAACCACCGCAACCCAAGGTTCCGGCAATAGTGAAAGTAAATCCGCCTAAAATGCCTACATGCGCCACCAGAGTGTATGATGCTCCTGCTGCGATCCGTGCAGTCTCAAAGGCAACGGTTCCGGAACCTCCGATGGTTTTATTTATCCCCTGAAAAGAGAAATTCTGAGTACCCGTTCCATAGGTAATGGATCCATTTATTACATAATTACCCTTGATCACATTGATCCCGGTATTGGAGTGGTTTATGGTTACATTGGCACCAAGGGTGAAATTTCCATTGACTGTGGTTACCCCTGTACCTGTCCAGCTAAAAGACCATGCACCTGCGCTCGATTCAAAGCTTAAGTTCCCATATGATCTTCCAGAGAGGGCTATTGAAGGAGTAAGGATGTTTGAGCCACGATAGATCCAAGTGCTGTCTGCGGCGCGAGTAGCGAAAAAATTGTGAGCATTGGTAGCTGAAGACGTTGTATTGTGAACATAGGTGGAACCGCTGTTTAGGACTCCGTTTCCGGCCATAACGGGAACCGTCCCTTTATGGATGAAAGTCCCATTTACAGTAAGCTCAGTTCCAGCCCCATCTACAGTAGTAAATGAAATCCCCGCAGCGACAGTAAGTGTACCATTTACCACAAGTTGATCTATGCCTCCGACAACTGCCACATTATAAATGAGAGAAGCATCAGCACGGATATTTATTACTCCGTCACCAGATGATGGATAGGTTCCAACATCCGACCAACTGCCACCTGAGTATTTTTGCCAAACCGTTGTAGATGTCCAGTTGCCCGAAGCAGCATTCCTTGTTTGGTAATCGCCCTCGGCCTGGGCAAAAACAACTCCGGCCACCATCATCATTAGAAAAGCAATAAAACAGCTTTTTAATACACACATTATTCCTCCCTTAAGAGACTTCTTTGTTTTCTCTAAAAAAACACTGCTTAATATGATACGTGGTAGAAGCTACTCATGCAAACACTTTTTTTTCTAAGCTCTGATTAATTGCTTTTTCATATGCCTTGCAAATCGTGGGGTTACCTATATGTTACCATCTAGCATATCAGAATCCATTTCTTTGAAGAACGTGCTTTAATCCTGACAAGAATTTCCCCGTTTCGGCACGAAAATTGTATGCAGTCCAGCTTAGTAAAGTTTATCGTAATGGAGAAGAATTAATGAAACTTGCCGTTTCACTTTCTAAAACCTTGCTTCTGAGCTTATTGTTAGTGATAAGTATGGCTCTGGCAGCTCATTCTGTTTTACCCGGGGACTTGGAAAGCGTCGACACCAGATTCACGGAAACCAATCCACCTGTGGGACCGGTTCGTCCAGTTGCTGAGTTTGAACCTGCTTCACAGGTTCTGATCCGATACCCTCTGGGGATTCCGGTGTCATTGGTGGTAGAACTGGCTAATACCGCCCAGGTTGTTTGTATTGTAACTTCATCTTCGCAAAGTGCTGCCACTACGGCTTTCAGTTCTGCAGGAGTGAATATGAACAACGTTACTTTTTTAAATGCTGCCACCGATTCCTATTGGGCAAGGGATTTTGGTCCCTGGTTCATCTTTGATGGAAATGGCCAGTTTGGTTTAGTTGATTTTGTTTACAACCGTCCCCGACCAAATGATAATTTAATCCCCCAGGTCTTTGCCACGAATTACAACCTTACCTATTATGGCATGAACCTGCAGCAAACTGGGGGTAACTATATGTGCGACGGAATTAATACAGTGGCCCAGACAACTTTAGTATATGAAGAAAACAACAATAACCAAACCAATGTAAATACAAAAATGTTAAACTACATGGGTGCTCAGAACTATTTAGTGGTGCAAGATCCCAACAACACCTATATAGACCATATTGATTGCTGGGGTAAATTTCTTGCTCCGGATAAAGTTCTCATCCGAAGTGTTCCTACCACACATGCACAGTATGCAGCTATAGAAGCCACAGCAAACTACTTTGCCACGCGCAATTGTGCCTGGGGATATCCCTGGCGGGTCTATAGAGTTAATACCCCCTCAAATCAGCCTTATACTAACTCACTTATCCTAAACAAAAAAGTCTTCGTTCCTCAAATGGGTGGATCTTATGATGTAGCAGCTCTTCAAGCTTACCGTGATGCCATGCCTGGTTATGAGGTTATCGGTGTTACTGGAGCCGCATCAACTCCTTGGGAATCTACAGATGCCCTACACTGTAGAGCCCATGAGATTCCGGATAAAAACATGCTGTACATTGCCCACCAACCCTTGCATGGAACAGTTCCCGAAGGTGAGATAGCTATGTTTGCTGATATTACTGCGCATAGCGGTCAACCTCTTTATAACGATTCCCTCTTTGTGTGCTACAAGGTTAATTCAGGCACCTGGCAACGCAGTTATCTGCAAGCAAATACTCGCGATGTATTTGGGGCCACCTTGAATGGCTTTGCACCGGGGGACACAATCCGCTATTTCATCCATGCTGCTGATCAATCTGGTCGCAGCTACGATCACCCAGTATACGCAGCGCTGGATCCTCATTGGTTCGTTATTCAGCCTGATACGCAGGGTCCGGATATGCAGCATACTCCAATAACCTCGATAGGCAATCAGAATGACCCCATCAGTTTTGTGGTCAACGCTGCCGATCCAAATGGCATAAGCCAGATGCTGTTCCGTTATCAAATTGACGATTCCCAAATTTGGGCTTTCCCAATGGACACTCTGGGGGATAACTCATACATCTTCCAGTATTACCCTGAGTTTGTGGCTGGAGACAGCTATTTTCATTATAGCTTTGTTGGTTATGACGGCTCTATTCCCCCCAACCAGAGTGAACTTCCAGCGGATGGTTCCTGGTTCACGGTTCCCATCATTCCAGTATCAGTGAGTGATGAGCAAGCCCCGGAAATCAGTCCCGGAATTATAAGTATCTATCCAAATCCCATGCACTTAGCAGATGGTTTAGTCAAGCTTGCCTATTCAAGCGACAGCACTGCCCCAATAATGTTGAAAGTTTTCAACATCAAAGGACAACTGGTGTTTGAACAGAAATCAATCCCGGCAGCTAAAACTGTGTTAAATCTTACTTGGAACGGGATAACCAGCATTGGGCAACAGGCCTCGAGCGGAGTTTATCTGGTGCAAATAATTCAAGGTTCAAATAGCCATAAAGCAAGGCTGCTCCTTGTCAAATGACCTAATGTTGAAATCCATCAACAGGGAAAATGGGAAATATTCATATTTTGTGCTTGACAAAAAACCTAGGGTTTGTAATCGTTAATCCAGCCTACAGACCCTACATAGAATGCCCTCCGAGCAGTGGGGATGCCGCCCGGCATTCCCCACTGTATTTTTTTATCCGTTAAATTTGGAGTTCACCTTATGAAACTTATCTTAACATTGTTCTTAGTACTTGGTTTCTTAAGCACACTGGGTGCCGAAGCTTTCGTAGCCAGGATCGACAATCCCTTGCCTGCTGATCTGGATCGCTTCATTCTGTCTGGATTCGATGTCTGCAGTTATCATCCTGACTGTTATCTTGATATTCTGATGAATGAGCGAAATTTTGAGGCTTACAGAGCAGAATATCCTTCATTGCATAAGACACAGAGCGAGGCTCAGTTGAAAACCAATCTGAGTTCCACAGACCGTGATATACCTGGCTATAGGAATTATCAGGAGTTGGTAACAGAACTCATGGCTTTGCAGGCAGCTCATCCATCTTTGGTATCCGTTGAATCCATGGGAGACACATGGGCTACCCAATATGCCAATGCAGGATATACATCATATCAGAACTACAATCACCAGCTTTGGGTGGTTAAGCTATCGGATAATGTAGATCAAAATGAAGACGAGCCATGTTTTTACTTTGTAGGAGAACACCATGCGCGTGAACCAATCAGTATGGAAATGGTTCTGGCAATCCTGAATCAGCTTGTGGATGGCTATGGCAGTGATCCCGAACTAACTGCTCTGGTGGACAACAACCAGATCTGGTTTGTCCCTTTACTAAATCCTGACGGTCATAAGATTGTGATAGACCAGACAGATGTATGGTGGCGCAAAAACCTTCATGATAATAATGGCAACCATGCCATAGACATTGGCAGCCAGGGAAATGGTCCTGATGGAGCAGACTTGAACCGTAATTACGGATATGAGTGGGGTTATATGAATGCTTCCGGCTCAGCTAATTCCATCACCTATCATGGGTCAGATGCTTTTTCAGAAGTGGAAACCCAAGCCTTCCGCCAACTTTTATCACAGCATAACTTTTTAGCAGGCATAAGTTATCATTCCTATGGTGAATATGTGCTTTATCCATTTGGGTATATGTATGACATTATTTCTCCCGATGCCACCGAACAACAATCGCTGGCCAATGCCATGGCAAATTCTTTCCCTGCACAGGGGAGCGGACATTATACTTCCATGCCATCCTATCAGTTGTATCCGGTAAGTGGCAGCTCCGACGACTGGGCTTATGGTACAAACGGAACCTTTGCCTATACAATAGAGATGGCCACGGAATTCATTCCTCCCGCCACAGATGTAACCTCAATCATCCAGAATGGCCTTGAGGCTGCCAGATTACTCTTAACCCGTAGCAATTACAAAATCTTAAAGGGACATGTAACCGATGCTCTCACCGGTCAAGCCTTGCAGGCTCAGATTCATATTAATGGATTTGATGACCATCCCCTTAGAACTTGGGTAACCCGTTCTGACAGCTTGTTTGGAAGTTACTATCGCTTTCTACCTGAAGGAACCTATACTGTAAAAATCATGTGCCCTGGCTATGAAACCGTAGAAATGGACTATGTGCAGATCCAAAGTCTTTCACCCACAACTTATGACATAGCCATGCTTCCCAGCACCCCATCAGACATGCAACTCAACCTTATTAACGAGTTTGGGCTCCCCGTAGACAATGCTCAGCTTCGTTTTCCGGATTTGGAAAACACTCTGGTCTATACCACCGACACCGAAGGACGGATTTTACTGAGCAATTGGGCTCCAGGCACCTATAAGATCGCTGTTTCAGCACCAGGATGTGAGGATCTGAACCGTTTGGTGGAAATGCAGGGACCAATTATAAACATAACCCTGAATGCCGGTGCAACCCTGAGTGACGATTTTGAAGCTGATCTGGCAAACTGGCAAACCACTGGAAGCTGGGGACGTAGCACCAGCAATTACCATGCCGGAGCATACAGCCTGGCCGACAGTCCCACCGGTAACTATGCCAGCAATCAAAACAGCAGTTGCCGTTTGATAAATCCCATTAATCTTCAAAACGTGCAAAATGCCAACCTGCAATTCTGGGCAAAGCATAATATCTCCATGGATGGTGATTATTGCGAATTGATGTTCTCCACTACGGGAACCCAGTGGCAATACCTCGATCATTTTGTGGGAAGTTCTGATTGGACGCTGCATAGCTACAACCTTAACAATCTTCTGGGAGCCAATCTCTATTTGCGCTTTCAAATGAAAACCACCAACAGCGGAAGTTCAGACGGTATATATATAGATGATTTCAAACTCTATGCCAGTTCAAACCCGGTTGCTGGGCAAGACGAGACATTGGCCGGTCCCGCAATATCTTTCAGTCGTTATCCGAATCCATTCAGCGGAGAGCTTGGTTTTAACCTGGAAGCGGAAAGCAAGGTAAGCGAACCCCTCCAGCTTTCAATTTACAACCTCAAAGGTCAGTTGGTAAAAGAAATCAAGCTGAATAGCCTTGAAAAGGGAACTACCAAACTGAACTGGGATGCCAGGGATAGAATCAGCCAACCCTGTGGAAGCGGTATCTATTTCTGCCGATTGAGCAGAAATGGAAAAATCCTGCATACTTTGAAAGCTATGCTTATCAAATAAGCGAGGAATCGGAAGATTTGGAAGAGATAAGATTAGAGAACCTTAGTAAGCAGTTTGAGGGCTTCACCGCGGTAGAAGATGTATCCTTGAGCATAAAAAGCGGTGAGTTGTTTTCGTTCTTAGGCCCCAGCGGTTGTGGGAAAACCACTCTGCTCCGGATGATCGCTGGTTTTGAAGTTCCCAATCGGGGTCGCATTTTAATTGGTAAGACTGACATTACAGACATTCCGTCTTATAAAAGGCAGGTTAACACCATCTTTCAAAATTATTCTCTTTTTCCGCATATGACACTTTTCGAGAATGTGGCATTCGGGTTGCGGATAAAAAAGACTCCCAAAGTTGAAACCACTGACAGGGTAAAGGAGATGCTTAGCCTGGTTAAAATGGAAGACCAGGCCAATAAATACCCCGATCAAATCTCTGGTGGGCAAAAACAGCGCATCGCTATTGCAAGAGCTCTGATCAACAAACCTAAAGTTCTGCTACTCGATGAACCACTGGCTGCCCTTGACCTAAAGCTACGCCAACACATGCTGATCGAGTTGATGAACATCCATGATGCGGTGGGAATTACTTTCATCTATGTTACCCACGACCAAGGCGAAGCCATGAGTATATCCGACCGTGTTGCGGTGATGAACCATGGTAGAATTATCCAGGCTGGACCGCCAGATGACATCTACGAAAGGCCAAACAGTATTTTTTCAGCTTATTTTATCGGAGAGACCAATTTGATCACCGGTGAAGTAACCGGCATCGAAGCAGAATATGTGCAGTTAAGCTGTCCAGATGGAACAGGAAGTAACTTTGAAATTGACAGCACGTTCCATTTTCTGCCCACTGTGGGAAAGGAACTTACCGTTTCTCTCAGGCCTGAAAAAATTGCCATTTCCCGAAGCAAACCACGCTATCAGGACGATATAAACATGCTACGCGGAACCATTGAGGACATCCTTTATCTCGGTTCTCATACACAGTACATAGTCCGGGTGGGAACGCTCAAGTTCAGAGTTTTTAGCCAACATAAACGGGTGTATTTTGATGATAAAGCTCTGGATTGGGAAGAACCTGTGTGGCTTTTCTGGCACGACACCGACACCTGGCTGATCGACCAGGTCCCCGAGGATGTCTTGTCCCAGAAAGAGATTGCCGAAGGTGGAGTAAACCACTTATCCAGAATCGCAAAGAGGCAAATCCAGCAGTGAGAAACCGAATAGATCAGATCTCCAGGGATATGAATCGTAAGAACATCGCATCCTGGTTGTTGACCACTCCGGCGTTGCTGTGGTTACTGGTGTTCTTTCTGATCCCCTATCTCATCGTGATCATCTACAGCTTTCTTACTCCGGATATTTACGACGTGAATTTCGAATTCAGCCTGGATGCTTACCGTCAGGCCTTTGGTTGGGACTATTTGAGGACTTTCTTCCTTTCGTTCCGATTGGCGGTTTTAACCACTGTCCTCTGCATTTTACTGGGATTTCCAGTTGCCTATTACATAGCCAGGGCAAAAGACAAGGTAAAAAACACCTTGCTGGTTTTGATAATAATCCCATTCTGGACTAATCTGATCATCAGAATCTTTTCCTGGCGCATCTTTTTGGCCTACAATGGAGTTTTGAACGACATCCTCATCAAATCAGGCCTGATAACCACCCCGCTGGAAATCATGCGCACCGATCTGGCTGTGATTTTGGTTATGGTTTATGTTTATTTACCCTACATGATCCTGCCTCTATACAGCGTGCTGGAAAAGCTTGATTTCACTTTGTTGCAAGCTGCCATGGATTTGGGGGCTAATGAAGTGAAAGCATTCTTCCGCATCACGTTACCACTGGCAGCAGAAGGTATTTTTGCGGGAAGTCTGTTAGTCTTTATTCCAGCTTTGGGAGCCTATCTAATCCCGCAATTGGTTGGTAATCAAAGAACTCTGTATCTGGGGCAAGTGATCACCTACAAGATAAAGAACATCCCGCGCAATTGGCCAATGGCCTCTGCTTTGTCACTGATCCTGTTATTCCTGGTGGCGTTGCTTTTGGTGATGCTATTTGCGCTGTACAAACGCAGCCAGGCCAGGAGACGGGTATGAAGCAACTGAGCATGGCAAGGTTTTATAAAGGATTGAATCTTACTACCTTCAGTCTGGTAATGGTGTTTCTCTATATACCCATCCTGATCCTGATCATTTTTAGTTTCAATGATGCCAAGATCATCACCGGCTGGCGCGGATTCACCTTCAAATATTACCTGCAACTTGTGGAAAACGATGCCATCAAAGAAGCCTTTCGCAACACAATGCTGATCGCAGGTCTTTCCACTGTAATCTCTACCATCTTCGGCATCCTTACCGCTCTGGGCATGGAAAACAAACGATTCAGCGGACGCAGGATAGTGTCCGCACTTATCTATGTTCCTCTGGTGATCCCGGATATCCTGATGGGTGTTTCGTTGGCCTTATTATTCAATTTTACCCGGGTGAATACGGGTATGTTTACCGTGCTGATCGCTCATATTACCTTTTGCATTTCCTACACGGTGATCGTTATCCAAAGTCGCTTGGAGGGATTTGATTATTCGCTGGTAGAAGCAGCTATGGATTTGGGGGCAAAACCGGCTACGATTTTTTGGAAGGTGAAGTTCCCCCTTATGTTACCGGGGATCATTGCTGCAGCACTTTTAGCTTTCACCCTGTCCATAGATGATTTTATCATTACTTTTTTTACATCCGGTCGCGGTTTCGACACTCTGCCAATCTATGTGGAAGGCACCATTCGCAGGGGAACAATCACCACCATTAATTCGCTGTCCACCTTGATGATAGGCTTCACGTTGTTCCTGGTTGTGATAACCAAGCGGGTTCGTAAAATCCTGATCTCGGCATTATGAAGATTGAAACCAGAATATCCGTTTGCGGAGTGAACTGCACTACCGATTGCAGAGCTTTTAGTATCGAATGCGAAGGGTGCATCGAGCTGCAAGGCAAGGTGGGTTGGGCAGAATTCTATGGAATGGAGCATTGCCCCATCTATGGCTGCGTCAGAGAAAAAGGGCTTGTTTCCTGTGCCGTTTGCGGAAATGCTCCTTGCCGGATTTGGTTCGATACCCGAAATCCCGATGCCAGCGATGATGAGTTTGCTGCTGATCTGGCGAATCGGCTGCAGAATTTAAAAAA
>CAZNGW010000021.1:19938-37478 GCA_964572925.1 uncultured Candidatus Cloacimonas sp.
GTCCAGAAGCTCAGTTTTTCCTCGAGGTCTGGAGTATAACCCAGCTGGGTATAGGCAATTTTCCCTTTTTTGTCTATTACGCAGATGAAGGGAATGGAATTGAAACCGTATTCCTTGGCCAGGCTGTCTTCGGCAAAGAGCAAAGCCATGTGAAAGCCGTTTTCTTTAAACAAGTTGATGGCTTTGTCCCGGTTTTTGGCATCGAAGATATTGATGGAAAAAACGCCGACACCTTTGGACATATCGTGTTTCATCCAATTGTCCAAAGCGGGCATGGCCTTGCGGCAGGGACCGCACCAGGAAGCCCAGAAATCCAACACCAACACCAAACCTTTCAGATCTTCGAGTTTGGTGATTTTGCCTTCCGCATCTGGCAGTTCCCATAGCGGAGCAGGCATATTCAGTCTATCTTTCAGGGCTTCGTCGCGCCTGGCAGAACTGCTGTCTTCCCAGTTTGTCCTTGCTTTGGCAAAAAGTGGTTGCAAGTCAGCTTGATTTTCATATTCTCCAAAACGTTCCTGCAACTCAGGATAATCCAGTAGCCCTTGTTCCATACGGTAAGCCAGGTTTTCCGCCAATTCCGGGAAGGCTTCTTTGGCCAGCATCAGATCGTCGTAATAGTAGGCAAAACTTTCAGTTAGCGCAAAGTCTGGGTGCTCGGTAAACATCTGTTCCAGCTTGGTCTGCTGCTTACCCTGCATCCAAAGGAAGGCCATGCTTTCATACCAGGCCGAAAGACTATCCTCCGGGGCAAGCGCACCTGAATTGATTTGTGTGTGCAGCATGGAGCCAATCATCTGCCCAAAGGCATTATATTCACCCTTTTCGATCACGTATCCGAAAATAGGTTCGTAGAATTGGTTCATCAGGGAAGCATCGCTTATTCGGGTAAGGGCTTGAGCTGCTTTATCTTGCTTTCCAGCAAGCTTCTGCCTGAAGAAATCCGCAATTTGCAGATAGCTGTCATTGGGAAAATGCTTTAAGGCCTTATCCAAGTATTTGATTCGTGCTTTTTCCTGTTTTAACACTTGTCTGTCAGTGGCGGCTTGCAGTGTGTCGCTCAGCAAGTTTGCCACCAGTAAACGATAGCCCCAATAGAATTTTGGGTGTTTTTTGCATAAAGCGATCTGTCCTTGCGGAGTGGAAGCCTGCTCATCAGAACGCAGGTAAAGATAGTGATATTCCGCACTCTTGGGGTTGCGTGAATGCAGGTCTTTGAAATAGGCTTGGCAGGCTTCGGGCTCCATGCTCATCCAATAGCTTTGCAGCATCCGCAACGCATCAATATCGTTTGTTTGGGGTAATTTTTCTTTAATAATGCTTATCCTGTCAGCATTACTGGGTGCAGCTTGCAATGTCTGCATCAGATCCTGAATGGGATCGGCAAAAAGGGGAAGCAGCGCTAAGCATAGCAAGGCAGCTATTATAAGTCCTTTTATCCGGGTCATTATTCCTCCATAAATCAGGTATTTCTTTGATAGAACTTAGTAATTATGGCAGCCTGTTCGGGTCAAGCTGTTTTTTCGAGGGTTGGTATCCCTCTTTCCTGCGAAAGCAGGAATCTCTATGCGCACAGGGAGATACCTGCTTCGCAGGTATGAGGAGGGGGGAACAGGCATTGGGTAAACATGCAGGTTGACATTTTCAGCAGCCTTGTTCAAATGGCAGCATGAACGAGATTGTTTTCGATAAATCTATAAAGAATCAGTATGATAGCTTGCCACAAGGTTGGGCTTGGTTCCTACTCGGCAATGGTAATGCAGAGTTGTATTCAGGTTACACTGCCAACCTTAAGAACCGCATCCATTTCCTCCAATCAAAAGCCAAAGAGGGAGGGCTTGACCGGGAAATGTGGGAAAAAGCCGACAGGCTTACCTGGCAATGCTGCGATAATTCCATGCAGGCTTTGATCTTATATAAAAGCCGATTGCAGGAAAGCAGTCCCGAATACCAATATCGCTTGCCATCTTATCGTGATTATGCCTATCTTGGATTGAACAGCTCACGATTTCCCTTTATCACTATCCAGGAACACACCCAGGATGATTGGCTGTATGTAGGTCCATTCCGCAGCCGTTTCTTCCTTGCAGATGTGATCGACACCTATGCCCGGATCCTGAAGCTGCCAGCCTGCGAAACGGGAAGCTATCCCTGCGAAAAATTCGATAGAGGAAGCTGCCGAGGTTGGTGTTTACATCTTGCCCCTGCCGCTGAAAGTAAGCATGAACATAATCCTGAAAAGCTGGATAACCTTCTTAAAGAAGCTTTTGTGCATCCTAATAACGGCATTCTGGAGTTCCTGGAAAAGCAAAGACAAGATTATTTTGATGACCTGGAGTTCGTGAAAGCCTCAATGTTGGATGATGAGATAGAACTGCTAAAGAAATACAAACACTGGCTGGCTTTTTTGTACGTGACCAAGAACCTTGATTACTCCGAAGAAGATTTTTCGGTTCAGGGAGGAAGGCTGATTTGGTGCAGAATAAACGGAAAAGAGCATCATTTTCCCGTAGACCAGATCGAATACCGTGAAAATGAATCACTTGCGTTGAATCTGGACACTGTGGATGAACAGAAAATCATCTACGACTATGTGCGCAAAGCAAAGTCAGATAAATGGGGAGAAAACTATGCACAATGAGATAAGCAAACTAAGTATAGTCCTGCAAAGCCGTCAGGGCAAAGTCCGCGATATCTACGACCTGGGAACTACGATGTTGATCGTTACCAGCGACCGGATTTCAGCCTTTGACGTGGTGTTTCCGGATCCCATTCCCGATAAAGGGAAAATCCTGAATGCCATTTCGGTTCATTTTTTCCTGGCAACAGCCGAAATTGTTCCGAACCACTTCATTTCGGATAAGGTAGAAGATTATCCAGAAGAACTGCATCCCTTCAAAGATTATCTGGCAGGACGCAGCATGCTGGTAAAAAAGACCAGGGTGATTCCTTTTGAATGCATTGTGCGGGGTTACATCAGTGGCAGCGCTTGGAGCGAATTTAAAAAAACCAACACTATAGGCGGTATGCTGATCGCGGAAGAAATGCAGGAAAGCCAGAAATTCGCAAGCCCGCTATTTACTCCCAGTACCAAGGTTGAGGACGGCCACGATGAAAACATCAGCTATCGTGAATTCTTGAGCCGCATGGACGAAAAGCTGGCTGTATACATCAAGGATAAATCGCTGGAGCTTTATAATCATGCCCACGAATTGCTTATGAAACATGGAGTGATTGTTGCCGACACCAAGTTTGAATTTGGCGCAATCGGTGATCAGATCATGCTGATAGACGAGGTTTTAACTCCCGACTCGAGTCGTTTTTGGGCTTTGGAAGACTACGAAATCGGCACCAGCCCCAAAAGTTATGACAAACAATTTTTACGTGATTATCTGAACAGCACAGGCTGGGATAAACAACCTCCAGCGCCATCAATTCCCCCGGAAGTTATTGAGAAAACCCGGAATAAATACCTTGCCATCCAGAAAATCATCACCGGAAAGGGACTATAAAGATGCCAAAAGTTATCTGCATTGTGGATGATGAAGACGAACTGGTAACCAATCTCAAACTGGAGATCAAGTCCCTGAAGCCGGATTGGGAAATTCTCACCTTTCCTGACGGTCTGAAAGCCATGCAAGAGATCGTGAAAGGTAAAGTCGATCTGGTGGTTACCGATATCGCCATGCCCGACATGGATGGCTACGAGCTGTTTTGGAGGGTAAAAGATTACGACGACAGCATCCCCGTCATCATGATGACCGGCTTTGGCTATGATCCCAATCATGTGTTGGTGCGTGCCAAGGTGGATGGCCTGAAAGACGTTTTATACAAACCTTTTGATACCGAAAAACTGGTGGAGCTTATTGAAGCCAGATTGAAATAAATGGACTTGCACAAGCTTAGCCAAACCCACCTGCTCAGGCGTTCCTTGTTAAGTTATACGCTGTGGCCGGTGGGTTTACTTTATGCGCTGCTCCAGAAGAAAAGGCGTCAATTTTGGAAAAATAAAGCCTGGCAGGCGCCTTGCAAAGTGATCAGTATTGGTAATATTGTCAGCGGAGGAAGCGGGAAAACACCGCTAACAATAGCCCTGGCCAGATTGCTTGACGAAAAAGGCCTGAATGTTGCAATTTCCCACCGAGGTTACAAGGGTGCCTTTGAGAACAATGCCAGGCTCATCTCAGATCGTCAGGGTCTGCTTTATCCCGCAGACCAAACCGGCGACGAAGCATATCTGATCGCGGCTTCCCTGCCATCCATCCCGGTGGTGGCCGGTCGCAAACGCCAGCAGGCGATCAAACTGCTGTTGAGTCACTATCCTGCCACCCAGGTCATCATCCTCGATGATGCCTTGCAGCACGTTCGAGTGAAGCGCGATCTGGACATCGTAAGTTTTGCCTCGGAGACGGGCATTGGCAATGGATTCGTTCTCCCCGCAGGTTATCTGAGGGAACCACTTTCTTCCCTCGGTCAGAATTGTTTGATAATAATATATCACAGCAACCCTAAAAAGAGCGAATCAATCTGGCAGAACGACCTGAAAAACCGCAACCATACCTTGTTGAGCAGCCATGCCAAACCCCGGGGTTGTTGCGATGCCCTTGGCAATCATTATCCTCTGGACAGCCTGCAAGGGAAAAGGCTGGTGCTGGTTTCCGGAATTGCCGCACCTAAGACCTTCGAAAGCACGGTGCGCAGCTTGGGACTTAGCTTTATCAAGCACTATGCCTTCCCCGATCATTACGATTTTCAAGATCCCAAACTCGAAACCGGACTCTGCCACGAAATGCCGGAATATCTGCTGTGCACCCAAAAAGACCTTATGAAGCTGGCAATTTACCCAAAACTTGCCTCCAAACTGAGAGCCCTGGTTCTGGACTATGTTTTTGACGATCCTGAGCAGCTTTGGGGCTTGATCGCAGAAAGAATTTTGGCTTAATCCAACCTTTCGCGGGGTAGTCCCCCGGTCACTCTTTCCTGCAACGAACTTTGCACCCTTCTCTTAGGCACCTGCTTTGCCTCTCATCATCCACCCGGATGCCACCCGTATGTCACCCGAATCGGATGAGTGTGGCTTTCGGCTGGCGAACGAGTGGATTACCGTGAGGGAGAGAGGATGAAGCAAAGCAGCAAACTTTTTAAGTGGACAAACAAACAGCCCTCGTTTTCTTTGCACAATAACGAAAACTAAGGATTTTTCACTATGAATACCGACGCGGACAGTCCGCTCTCAAAACTGCGAAACATTGGAATAATGGCTCATATAGACGCCGGCAAGACCACCACCACCGAAAGGATATTGTTCTATACAGGCTTCCTGCATAAAATGGGGGAAGTTCATGATGGCAATGCCTTTACGGACTGGATGGAACAGGAACGCGAAAGAGGAATCACCATCACCTCCGCAACGGTTTCCTGCCTGTGGAAAGACTGCCGGATAAATATAATCGACACTCCCGGACATGTGGATTTCACCGCCGAGGTGGAACGCTCTCTACGTGTTTTGGATGGCGCAGTAGGGGTTTTTTGCGCAGTTGGGGGTGTGGAACCCCAGTCTGAAACTGTTTGGCATCAAGCCGACCGTTACCATGTACCGCGGCTGGCCTATGTGAATAAAATAGACCGCATCGGCGCTGATTATGAAAGGGTGATCCAGATGATCCACGAAAGGCTTACACCCTTTGCACATCCGATAAACATTCCTATTGGCAAGGAAGACGGCTTTGAAGGGGTGATTGACCTTATTTCCATGCAAGCCTGGTTCTTTGATCCTCTCACTTGCGGTAGCGAGGTAACCCTCTCCCCTATCCCCATTAACTACCTGGATAAGGCTAAAGCCATGCGGGAAAGCCTGTTGGAAGCGGTAAGCGAATTCAGCGATGAGCTGATGATGCTGTTCCTGGAAGGCGAAGAAGTACCGGAAATCCTGCTGAGAAACGCCATCCGCAAAGGAACCGTCTGCAATAGATTCGTCCCAGTGCTCTGTGGCTCTTCGTTAAAAAACAAGGGTATCCAGCTTCTGCTTGATGCAGTTTGCGACTTTTTGCCCTCCCCTTTGGATATCGGTGAGACAACCGGATTTGTGCCGGCCACTCATGAGCCTTTGAACATCAGCCCCGATCCCCAGGGACCCTTTGTAGCTTTGGCCTTCAAAGTACAGATAGACAAATATGTGGGACGCTTGGTATACGTGCGCGTATATTCCGGAACCTTGAAAAAAGGTGGCACTTTTCTGAATCAAAACAGCGGAAAGCGGGAGCGTGTATCCCGTATGCTGCAGATGATGAGTAACCGGAAAAACGACCTCGACAACCTGCATGCCGGCGATATAGGCGCTTTTGTGGGTTCAAAACTTCTGGCAACCGGAGATACGATCACCGATGGCAACATTGATATCCTACTGTCCAAGATGCACTTTCCCGATTCAGTAATCTCCGTGGCTATAGAGCCTAAAACCAAGGCTGACCAGGAAAACCTCGGCATTGCCTTGAGTAGATTGGAAGAAGAAGATCCTACCTTCAGAGTCCATATAGATAAGGACAGCGGACAAACCCTGATCTCCGGAATGGGTGAACTGCATCTGGATATCATCGTGGACAGATTGCGTCGCGAATTTGGTGTGGCGGTAAATGTGGGTAATCCTCAGGTTTCCTACAAAGAGACCATAACCAGGGAAGTTATGTGTTCCGAAACCTTCCAGCGAGATTTGAACGGCAAGGGGAATTTCGCATCAGTTCAACTGCACTTGAAACCCATAGCTCTCAAAGACCTCCCAGATGAGGAAAAGAATATTTTTATAAATAGCATTTCTGAGACCCAGATTCCTCAAGAATATTGGAAAGCCATCGAAGAGGCTGCCCTGAATGCACTGAATGACGGTCCCCTCATCAGCGGGAATGTGGAAAGAGTGAAAGTGGAACTGACAGGCGGTGAATTCAATCCCATAGATTCCAACGAACTGGCCTTCCGCATCGCCACTGGCATGGCTGTCGGCAAGGGCCTTCGCGAAGCCAATCCGGTGATCATGGAACCAATTATGTTGCTAACCGTGCTATCTCCTGATGATTTCGTCGGTGACATTATCAGCGATGTTAACGCCAAACGGGGAAAAATCGAGGTGATGCGCCGTCACAATGAATACCAGCAAGAGATTATTGCTGAAGTGCCTTTGTCGGAGCTTTTTGGCTATTCCACCCGCATTCGGTCTCTCAGCCAGGGTCGCGCCATCTACACCCTTGAATTCAAAAAATATGAGATCAGCCCCTTGAATGTGCAAAACGCCGTATTGAAAAGAATCCGTGGCTATATCGAATAAACTCTTGACAAACTGAGGAAATCCGAAGATAATGAAAACGAAGAAAAAAACCACCAAGGAGAAACAGATGAATATTGATCTCAGCTTCAGCGACAACGTAGCCAGCATGAAGATTGATGGCATTTTAAACAGTGAAAATGCCCACGTTCTTCAGGAGAAACTGTCAGAAGTTCTCGCCTCCAAGGCAACTCTGTTGGAGCTTGACCTTCTGGATTGCCGGAATATCAGCTCTACCGGGATTGGTAAAATTCTCTTGTTTTACAAAGATTTTATTTCCACAGGCGGAGAAATCGAAGTTGTACGCAGTTCAAACAGCGTTTACGAACTATTTTCCATGTTGAAACTCAACCAGCTGTTCACGGTAAATCTGGGGTGAAATGAAAAAACCTCGCATTCTTGTGGTGGATGACAGCATCGCTATCGTCTCCAGTCTGTCGGCAATTCTATCCGTCAGCGGTTATGAGGTCAGCTCAGCCTTCAATGGCAGCGAAGCTCTGCGAAAGGTTCACGATGGGGATTTCAATCTCGTGATTTGCGATATTGAGATGCCGGGAATTTCTGGATTGGAGTTTCTTAGCAGAATTCGCCATGATTATGAGCAGGATCTGGACGTGATTCTAATGACCGGATTCCTTGATCATGATTATTTTATCGAAGCAATAAGGCTTGGCGCATCGGATTTCATTCGCAAACCAATTGACGGAAAGCAGATCATTCGCTCCATTCAAAGCCTGCAGGAACGCAGAAAACATCAGAATAACTTCCGCGACTTCTTCGTGCACGTTGAGAGATCTGACTTTAACTTCACCATTGATCCCAAAGGTTTTACGCAGTTTGCCATCTCCAGGATCTTTAATTCCTTCTTGAGGCAAAACATTCAGGCTACTCACAATGTCCTGAATGAAATCATGATCTGTGTCGATGAGATGGTTTACAATGCCTATATCCACGGAACCCTGGGATTAAGCAACGCAGAGCGCTTATTGGATCACCCTGAACAGCAGAAAGTAATCAACGAAAGGCTGAAACTTCCTGAAATCGCATCACGAAGAATTCACTTTTCCTTCCAGATTGATCATTCAAACAAAACTATCAGAATTAGTGTAGAGGATGATGGCGACGGTTTTGATCACGAAAGCTGGATGCAACGTGTCCAAAAAGAACCCAAACTGAATCTTGACGAACACGGCCGGGGAATTTCGATGCTCTTCCACCTGGCAGAAAATATCCAGTTTTCGGCAGGCGGACGCAAAGTTTCAATAGAGAAAAGACTGGATAAGAACCCCTCGCAATGACCCTGGACGATATCCTAAACCTTGCCAGGAGTTTAGCTAAGGGTTCCGGGATCATTGAAGCGGATTATCTGTTTATTGTGGAAGCCATATTAGGACAAACGCGGAGCCAAATGCTGCTTCATAAAACCCGCAAACTGGAACCTGAAAAAGCAGAAATATTACGACAAGCCTTTACCAGACTTGAATCGGGAGAACCACCCCAATACATCTGTGGCAAAACCTGGTTTCGCAATCTGGAACTGGAAGTGGAACCCGCTGTCTTGATCCCGAGACCTGAAACTGAATTGCTGATAGACATATTGTTATCTGCTCTTGAGCCTGGTGCCAGGATTCTGGAAATTGGAACTGGGAGCGGAGCCATCGCTATTGCACTGAAAACCGAAAGGCCTGATCTGCAAATCGAGGCAACAGATATCAGCGAAGCAGCGCTCAGGGTTGCCAGCAGTAATGCAGTTAACCACCAAGCAGTCCTCAAATTTCATAAGGCCAACCTCTTTCCGCAAAGAGCAGAGCTCTTTGACTGCCTGGTAAGTAATCCGCCCTATATTTCCACTGTGGAATTGGCAGGGCTGGACAATCGGGTAAAAGCCTTTGAACCAGTTACCGCGCTTTGGGGTGGTGAAGACGGACTTGATTTTTACCGTGAGTTGTTCAGCATGGCTGATCGACACCTTAAAATTGAGGGAATGATCGCCGTGGAACACGGTAGTTCACAACAGACAGCCCTTATTGAGATAGCTTCCCAGCAAGGCTGGAACAAGGCTGAAGCTTACGTAGACCTCTGTGGCAGAGATAGATTTTTGATTTTTAGAAAGACCAGAAATAATTCTAAGGACATATAATGGAACGCTTTGTAATTGAAGAAAGCCGTGATCTTTCCGGAACCATCCAGGTAAGCGGAGCAAAAAACGCCATTCTACCGGTAATGGCTGCCTGTCTTCTGGCTCCGGGTAAATCGGTGCTGCGCAATGTGCCAAGCTTGATCGATCTAAAAACGATGGCACATTTATTAAGGGTGATAGGAGCCAGAGTTGATTACGAAAAAGGTAGCATGAGCATAGACTCACGCGATGTGTGCTATGGCGAAGCCCCCTATGAACTGGTAAGCAAAATGCGTGCCTCGATTTACGTCCTGGGCCCTTTGCTGGCCAGATTGAAGGAAGCCCGAGTTTCGTTTCCAGGAGGGTGCGCAATCGGAACCAGACCTGTCGATCTGCATTTGAAAGCTATGGAAGCCCTGGGCGCTTCGATTAATATTGAGCACGGCTATATCCATGCCAAGGCAGATAAACTGGTGGGAGCTGATATTTATTTCGACAAGTCCAGCGTGGGAGCTACAATCAATGCCCTTATGGCAGCAGTTTTTGCCAAGGGGAAAACCCGTATGTTCAATGCAGCCATGGAACCAGAAGTTGATTCAACTATCGACCTGCTGAACAAGATGGGAGCTAAGATTTCTGGCAAGGGCACTACCACTCTCAATATCGATGGGGTGGATGACCTTTTCCCTGTGGAAATGACTATGATCCCCGACCGCATCGAAGCCGGAACCTTCCTGGTTGCAGGAGCTTTGAGCAATAATCCGATCACCGTAGCCAACTGCGAACCAGCACACCTGACTTCATTACTGGATAAAATGCAGGAAGCCGGATGTGAATTTGAAATCGAAGACGAAAACATAACTGTAATACCCCCCCAGAAAATCAAACCGGTAAATCTGGTGACCCTGCCCTACCCAGGCTTCCCAACCGATCTGCAAGCGCAGTTTACCGTGCTGATGACCTTGGCTGAAGGTGTCAGTTTCGTGGAAGACACCATTTTCCCTGATCGCTATATGCATGTGGCAGAGCTGAACAGGTTGCAGGCCAATATCCGGATGGAACGCAATATCGCTGCCATCAAAGGAGTGAAAGAACTAAGCGGAGCAGAAGTGATGGCAACTGATCTACGTGCCAGTGCAGCTTTGGTTCTAGCTGGGATTGTGGCAAAGGGTAAAACTGTAGTCTCAAGGATTTATCACATCGACCGCGGTTACGACAGGATAGAGGAGAAACTGAATTCTATTGGCGCAAAGATTACAAGGGAAGATGCGTAGTAATTTGCTCTTTACGATTAAGGGCGATCGAATGATCGCCCTTTTTTTGTCTAAACTATTTGTATGGGAGATTCCTGCTTTCGCAGGAATGAGGTTCAGGTCTCTAACCTGTCAACTTTAACCTGTCAACCTGTTAACCTGTTAACCTGTTAACCTGTTAACCTGTTAACCCGCTAACCATTCTTCATCTGCGGAAAGAGGATCACTTCTTTGATGGAGTCATTTTCGGTAAGCAGCATCACCAAACGGTCGATCCCTATTCCTTGTCCACCCATGGGTGGCATGCCATATTCCAAAGCTTCCAGAAAATCTTCATCCACTACGTTAGCTTCCTCATCGCCCAAAGCTCTGAGGGCTGCTTGGGCTTCCAATCGCTCTCTTTGATCCAGGGGATCATTAAGTTCGCTGAAGGCATTGGCAAATTCCCCACCGGCAATGAATAACTCAAAGCGGTCGGCAAGCGTAGGATTTCCGGGTTTGGCTTTGGCCAGGGGCGAAATCTCCTTGGGAAAATCGCAGACAAAGGTAGGCTGAATAAGCTTAGGTTCAACGTAATGCTCAAACAATAGGGCGATTAACTTTCCCTTACCAGAGCCCTTGGGTATTTCAATTTGCTTGTCTTTGCAAAATGCTTCCAATTCATGCTGACTGCTGGCGTCCACATTCAAGCCGGTATGTTCATTCACCAGATCACTCATGGCAGCTCTGCGCCAGTTTCCGCTAAGGTTAACCTCATGGCCATGATAATGAAAAACGTCTTTCCCGATCACGTCTTTGGCCAGATGCTTGATCAGATCTTCCGCCATGTCCATCATCCCACGCAGGTCAGAATAGGCTTCGTAAAACTCGATCATGGTAAACTCGGGATTGTGGGTTCTGTCCATGCCTTCGTTGCGAAAATCCTTGCCCAGTTCATAAACCCGTTCGAAACCACCAACGATCAGCCTTTTCAGGTAAAGCTCGGTAGCGATGCGCAAATACAGATCCATATCCAGGGTATTATGATGGGTGACGAAAGGACGGGCGTTAGCCCCACCGTAAAGTGGTTGCAGAATTGGCGTTTCCACTTCAACATAGCCGCGGTTATCCATGAATTTACGAATGGCGGTGACAATCCTGGAGCGCATTTCAAACACCTTGCGGTGCTCGGGATTGAGCAACAAATCCAGATAACGTTTACGGTAACGTAATTCGATGTCTGCAAATTCGTCATAGCGGACAGTTTTGCCATCCACCACCTTTTCTTTTACGGCAGGCAAGGGGCGGATATTCTTGGATAGCAGCTTAATGGCTGTGCATTTAAGGGAGAATTCACCGGCTTGGGTAAAAAAAGCCGTGCCAGTAGCTTGAATGAAATCGCCAGGATCACAAAGCTTGAAAAGCTCGTAGTTCTCTTCTCCCAAAAGGTTTTGGGCAACGTAAAGCTGGATTTTTCCGGTGCTATCCTCCAGATTGCCAAAGCCAAGTTTGCCTTGACGGCGCATGGCCACAAGCCTTCCAACCAGGCAAACGCCTTCTTCCGAGGTGGTAAAGCCAGCTTTATCTTCCAGCAAAGCGGAAATAAAGTGGCTGCGTGAGGACTCAACTGGATAGGGATCAATGCCGAGGGCTTTGATCTTTTCCAGCTTTTCCTGACGCAGCCTGATAAACTGATTGGGTTTTTGCTGCATTTATTTATAAGTCTTTAAAGGGATTATCGTCCGAAACGTTTACCTTTTGGTTGGCATATTTACGCCATTCTTCGTCGCTTCTACCTTTTCCACCTCTGCGGGGAGAACCAAAGTCTCTGTCCCCACGTGGTTCGCGGGGAGGACGGTCTTCGAAGCGGGGACGGGCTTCAACCACCTCATCGGGACTGCGGTCTGTGTAGTCCAAAGTAATGCGGTGATTATCCTTGTCGATGGCGGTAACCATCAGGGTAACCTGATCTCCGGTTTTAAAATTATCGGTTTTGCGGACTCTGGAGCGAGGCAGCAAGCCGGTGATGCCTTCGGTGATGGTAACAAACACACCGAAATTCGTGGAGCTTTCAACCACACCTTCAAAGGGAGCCTCAATCTGAACCAGTTCGTCGATCTTATCCCAAGGATCTTCCTGAAGTGCTTTCAGGGAAAGGGATATCTTGCGGGTGTCTTCATCTATGCGCAGAATCTGCACTTCCACCAAGGCACCTTCTTTCAGGACTTCACGGGGATGGGCGATATTGCGGTTACGGCTCATTTCAGAAACAGGTATCAGACCTTCCACTCCGGGCTTGAGTTCCGCGAACGCACCAAAATTATGCAAACGCAGAATCCGGCAACTGACCGTGTCGCCTTCATGCAGTTCGCTGAGAGCCTGGGTGAAGGGATTGTCCATCAAAGCCTTACGGGAAAGGGCAACCTTGTCGCCTTTGATCTCAAGGATTTTAACTTCGATTTCCTGACCGATTTTAAGCTCGTCCTGGGGCTTAACCACGTGCTGCCAGGAAATTTCGCTGACATGCATCAAACCTTCGATTCCGCCAAGGTCGATAAAAGCGCCAAAATTGGTCATCCGCATTACCTTCCCATTAACGATATCTCCAGCATTAATTCTGCCCAGAGCAGCATCTTTGGCTTCTTTTTCGTTTATTTCAGCCAGTTGACGGTGAGAAACCACTATTCTGCGGCAATTCTCCGAACATTCAATCACCAGAAAATCCATGGTTTTGCCGATAAACTGGGCTGTGTCATCCGTGGGACGCAGAGATATCTGGGAAACTGGACAAAATGCCCGGGCACCCAATATATCAACGTTAAATCCACCTTTGGTAGGTGAATAAACCTTGCCCTGCACGGGGATTTTCTTCTCGAAGGCATCGAGAATGGATTGTTTATCGACGTACTGCTTGGTGAGGCTTTTACCCACTACATAGCCCTGATCGTTTTTATCGACCACATAGCCTTTGAGGGAATCGCCAACTTTGTATTGCAGGACGCCTTTTTCATCGGAAAATTCTCCGATTTCGGCATAGGCGTCGAATTTTCCACCCAGGTTCAGGATCAGATACTGATCTCCGATACTCACGATGGGCGCTTCGACGACATCACCTTTTTTGATTTCTGCAGTGTTCTGAAAGGATTCTTCGAGCATGCGAAGATATTCTTCTTTCAATTCCTTCATTGCAGCTTTACTGTTGGTTTCACGCACCTTGTCTGACATAAGTAACTCCTAACGACATTTCAGATAGACCACGTTTTTCAGGGGCTTCTTTTTGTAAAGGATTTTATTATTTGAACTTGATTTAGTTGAGCGCGGGAGTCTGGAGTGTTGGAGTCCATTTCGTCTATATCGTCCTTTTAGTCCATCCACAGCTGACGGAAGTTATCCCCACCTCACAAACTGTCATCATATCACTTTCATACCACATGCTCATGTGGTATGATAGCGGTACGATAGCCTGTTGATTCCTTATGAGTTTTAGAAATTATGGCAGAATTTAACTGATTTTGGCTTGGTTCTTGCAAAGTTATTTGATAACGGGAGAACCTCGCTATCTGAGAAATAATAACGTTCCCCTAACGGAGTGAACAATGAAAAAAGCCTTATGTATCTTCTTATTATTGTTGCTGGGAATTCTGAGCGCCAAGGCCATAAGCTATGACCGCGCTGCAAGTTTAGCCGGGCAGCAACTCGGCTTGCTATATCCGCAACACAGTATTGATTCGATGGATCTACTATCTGAGAACTCCTCTCCCTTGGCCTATGTATTTCACTTACTGCCAAGCGGTTACCTGGTTATCTCAGCATTGGAAGAGCTTCCTCCCTTGCTAGCCTATTCAGGAACTTCGGAATTTGGAAATCTGGACGGTGAGAATATCCTGAAAGAGCTGATCCTGGCTGACTTGCACAACCGTTTGCAGTCCGAAACCGAAGCTGCCTTGAACCGTGAAGCCTGGCAAAACACTGCCGCAGCCAGAACCTTTGAACAGTGGCCGCCCGCCGGATATTCGCCCACCGAAGGCTGGATCAAGACAAACTGGACCCAAACCGCTCCCTACAACTGGATGTGCCCCATGGATCCTGTAACCAACCTCAGAAGCTATGCTGGTTGCCCAACCGTCGCCATGAGCCAGATCGTGAATTACCACAGGGCTTTGAATGGAACCAGATTGAACGATAACGACGATTATCTTCATAATTATAGCGGCCGTTATTACTGGATCGATAACGACTGGGCAGCAAATGGTTTCCCCTCTTTCCCACAGCTGAATGGTTATCTTGACCAGATCAACTACCGTTTTCGCTACGATCAGGAACTTACGGACAGTCTGAAAGCAGCCCTGATCTTTGCCTGCGGAACCGCTATGAAACAGGTTTACTCGTCAGCCGGCTCCGGAACCTTTGGCGTTGATCAAGCCCTGGATGGCTTCCAACGTTTTAATTTCCCAAATGTGGAACTGCTGACCGAGACTTCCCCAGACCTCTATCCCCGAATCAGCAATAACATTAAAAATGCCCTTCCTGTGCATTTGGCAGTGGTCACTCCCGCCTGGGATTCAGGACACAATGTGGTGATAGATGGTTATAATACAGACAATTACTATCATCTAAACTTTGGCTGGGGCGGACAGTATAACGGCTGGTATCTGCTGCCCTCGCAGATTCCCTATGGATTGACCGTGGTGGAAGGAGCAATAGTGGACATAGCTCCCTACCAATACGTGTTTACCGTTCCCGATACCCTTGTTTGCCAAGCCAATACCCCTGCCAGTCTGGAGATCATCAACATGCACAGTGAAGCGATTGTGTTGGAAGAAGTTCAATTTGATACCAATAGTGGCGGTTATGACTGGACGATTGGCTATTCTTCGCCTATTCCGGCTACCATCCCTGCCGGCGGTCTATTTACTCTCAGCCTAACCGAAAACTATGGAGGTGGTAAAAACCGCCTTTGGGAAACCAGCCTGACCCTTATCCTGGACGAAGGCTTTGCCACTGTCCCCGTAAAATATGAGGCTCCAGTTGATGTTTCTGACGATTTGCTACCTATAAGAGCCTTGCAGATAAGTAACTACCCAAATCCCTTCAATCCTGAAACCACGATCAGCTTTACCTTACCTGAAAGCGGTAAAACAAAGCTAAGAATCTTTAACAACAGAGGTCAGGTTGTTAAAACACTCTGCAACCAAGCCCTTGGCACCGGAGAACACAGATTTTCCTGGAATGGAACTGATGATGCAGGATTTGCAGTCAGCTCTGGCTTATATTATTGCCTGCTGGAAAAAGGCTCATCCAGAACCACAAAGAAATTGCTGTTGATGAAGTAATGGTTAGCAGCAGTGAAGAGATCATCAACTTAATCAAGTCCATACCCTATGGCAAAGTAGCTGGCTATGGCCAAATTGCCGCTTTAGCCGGAATTCCTCATGGTGCAAGGTTGGTGGTAAGAATCCTCAATGCCAGTAGCAGAAAGCATGATCTGCCTTGGTGGAGAGTTGTTCGCAGCAGCGGTGAAATCGGTCTTCCCGGCGAGGGTGGAACCCAACAAAGGGCACTGCTGAAAAGCGAAGGGATTGAGGTAGTAACGGGGAAACGCATACCAATGAAATACTTTTGGCAGATAGGAGATTAGAAAATGCATCAAGACATTGTGGGATTGAAGAGCAAACTGAAAGAACTGCTGCAAAACAGGCCTGAGGTTCTGGCTGCCTGGGAAGGTGGTTCGGCAGCCACAGGTTTTCTGGATGAATACTCGGATTTGGATCTGGGTATCGTTACAGATAAAGCTGTAGCAGATGATCTTTTTGGGCTTATGGAAGAGTTCTTTAGCGCAAATTATGGTATTAAAGCAAGATTCAGGATGCCCGAACCTGCCTGGCACGGAATGTCCCAGTGTTTTTACCTGCTGGACAAGCTTCCACCTTTATTCTACTGTGATATTGCAATTGTGGCCAAGGACAACCCCCAGAAATTCACAGAGCCGGATCGGCATGGAAACGCAGTTATCTGGTTCGATAAGGTGGGTATTTACAAATCTGATCCAACTTCCAAAGAGGATCTTGACGCAATAGCCAATAGGGTGTATAAAATGGCAACAGATACAGCTTTTCTGGGAACAATCGAACTACAAAAAGCACTGGCCAGAAAGAACTGGATTGCAGCCAGCATGAATTATACAACTTTTATTTACAGGCACTTGGTGTCGCTTCTAAACTTGAAATACCGTCCCGTCAAGGCAGACTTTGGGATTCGTTATGCAGAGCGTGATTATCCTGCAAGGGAAGCGGAAAAACTGGCCAACCTGCTGAAAAATAGATCTATTCAGGATATTGAAGAGAACTTTTACGTTGCTTTAGCCTGGTTTGAGGCAATGCATAAAGAACTACAAACGATCTATCGATGAACAAATCAGAGTGGCATTAAGCAAAGACCAGCTTATAATATTTGGTAAATATTCATCTTAATGGAGGAAGTAACCATGGCCAAGAAGATTATCCTGATGATCCTGATCAGTGTTCTGCTCTCAGTGCTGGCAACCATAGTAGTGAACAAACTTAAGGACAGATGCCCACTGTGCAAAAAAGAAGAGAATGAGGAAGAAAGCAGCGATGAATAGCGAGGTGCAACCCAAACCCAGAAACAGGAAAGCTATTCTCTACATCATTCTGGCAGTATTTATCCTGCTTTGCGTTTTTTTGGCATTTGCTTTGCCTCGTTACCGTGAATGGTTGGCAGCAAAGCGTTCAGTTGCAGCTCAAATCGCCATCTCAGAGATTCGTAAAAGCGTTGACAACTATTGGAAATCAAACGGAAAGATGAGTGGTTTCAAGCTGGAAGCGGCCATCCAGGATGCGAAGTTGAGCAAGAA
>CAZNGW010000022.1:0-28912 GCA_964572925.1 uncultured Candidatus Cloacimonas sp.
GGCTAAAGGATTTCACCCCTGACGGGGTTCAACTGAGCATAAAATCATGTAGCGAACGATCTTGATTATAGTGCAAACAATCTCACCACTGTCGGGGTTTCGAAAGGTGCTTGACATCATAATTATGCTTCCGAATGAGGCTTGACATTGAAAGGCTTTCTACCTGGGATTTCACCATGTACTCCGTCAAGATGACGGAGCCACCAACTCAGACAGGATGCCGAGCCAGTCTGTTTCTCTCGAAGATTGGAGCTAAGATAGGGAAACGGCATTCCTTATACACAATAGGTTTGGCAACCTACAGCACAACAAGAAAACCAAAGCCCGAAACCGGTGAAAGCTTCGGGCTTTGAGAATGGTATGTTTTCCGCTGCTATTTCTTCACGGTGAAGGAATAGATACTACGGGCATTTGATTGAACTTGCCAGCCCAGCATCATATCGGCGATATTCTGAGTGGTTTTTTCGTCCAGATTGCCGATCTGATCGCGAACATTGGCAGATTGGATCTTGCCTTTATCCAGGAAGAGGTCCACTTTCAAGTTCACTTGTTTGCTGTTGGCCAGATTTTTCAGGATCATGGCTTTGAATTGTTCTTCCAAAGCGATGGGGATGCCGGTTTGGGTGGTGGCATAGGTGGTGTCTTTGGAAATGGTCTTCACCACTCTGCCCTGCTGTTCGGCTTCCTTGAATTCCTTGGTTACGCCATCTCTGGTATCGGTTACGTATTCGATGCCCAGAATCTTCAGTTCAGTGCGGCGATTGCGCTGTCTGCCTTCGGGAGTGGCATTGCTGGCGATTGGTTTATCGAAGCCATAGCCCACGGTTTTGATGCGCTTGGCATCAATGCCATTGCTGATCAGATGATCTGCCACCGCCTGGGCACGCGCTTCTGACAATTTTTGATTATGCGCTTTAGCTCCAATGTTATCGGTATGCCCCGAAAGTTCGATTTCCAGGGATTCATTGGATTTCATGGTGGACAGCACCGGTTCGAGGATTTTGAGGGACGCGGGAGTAAGCACAGCTTTGTTGAATTCAAACTCCACATTTTCAAGCTGGAACACCGCTTCTTCCACCAGTTTGTTCAAGCGGAAATCCTTGGTGATGTCATGCTGTTCGGCGGGAATATCAAGTTCACCTGAGATCTGCATGTAGTTTGCCTTGGATACCCGATATTCGAATTTTTCCCTGCGAGGCAGAGTGATGCTATAGGTTCCGTCCACGTCGGACATTACCTTGTATTCCACGGTCTGATTGTCGCGGGAGTAGATCCAGGAAAGATCGGACACCAGGGGTTCATCATTTTCATCCACCACTTTACCGGTAAGCAGGATATCGTTACCCAGTTTTACCAGGCGGATAATGGTGTCGTAGCTGTCCACGTTTTCAGGCAGGGTGATGATTTCTTCGCGAACTGCATACTGAGGTTCGTCAATCTTGTATTTTAGCTTGGATACCAAAGGAATATAGAGCTTGAAAGCTCCTTCCTTATTGGTTTCCACGATCACCTCATTCAGTTCGTTGCCAAACACATAAGACCAACGGACGTTACATTCCACGGGTTTGTCGTTTTCATCCAGGACTTTGCCATTGATAGCCAGATTACGTCCCATGGTTGGTTCACCTTCGGTGGGACAGGTGATATTTACGAAGATATCGTTTTTATCAGGCGGGAATTCAACTGAGCCGGTTGTTTTTTTGTAACCGGGAGTATTGATCTCGTAGGATATACTCTTCGCATCTCCTGGCAGCACGAAAGAAAAGCCGCCCATGCCATCGGTGGGAATAACCCGCATGAAAACCTTGTCGTCCTGGGTATAAACCCAGATCATGTCGGTTTGGACGGGATTATTCTTATCATCCACCACCACCCCTCTGATCTTGAGCTGATCAAAGGTAATGGGGACAACAGGAGTAACGGCTACCGGCTCTGCAGGAGTTTCCGCAACAACGGTTTCCTTGGGTTTGGAGAGTTCGGCAATCTTGTCCCGTAGCCTTTGCAGCAGTCCCAGATCGAGGAAGTAGATATCTTCCTGACCCATGCCGCCAGCGCGGTTTGAGGACAGATATGCATATTGGCCATCAGGGGAGATCACATAGTAACGGTCATCCTTCACTGAATTGATGATGGGTCCCATGTTCTTGGGAGTTGACCATTCAGTCCAGGAATTACCGATCCGTTCCGAAACGAAGATATCGTTTCCGCCGTAGCTGTTGTGCCCGAAGGAAGCAAAGTAAAGGAACTTGCCATCCGAGCTGAGGAAAGGTGATTGCTCATCATAAGCGGTATTGATCACAGAGCCCAGATTGACCGGTTCTGTCCATACGCCGTTTTTTTGTTCAGATACGTAAATATCGTAGTTATCGTTCATACCCTGGCGGTTGCTGGTAAAGAACATTACCTTGTCTCTCCAGACAAAGGGTTGGAGATCATAGAAATTGCTTGAGACTTCTTTGATGATCTCGGGTTTTGCCCAGCGTCCGTTTTTTAGAGTGGATTTGTAAATGTCTCCATTGGTATTTGTTTTACCATAGTAACCGAAAAGGTAGGCAGTATTCCCATCCTGCGACAGCGAAGAGAGGGATTCGTTACGATCCGTGCATAATTCATCGATCTGAACCGGTTCGCTCCAAACCTGCCTGGCCTGCATGGACAGGAAGATGTTCTCTTTTCCGAATTCACTTCGTCTGAGAGAGCTGAAATACATGTATTTACCGTCGGGAGTAATCACCGGGGCATATTCAGAGTCACTGGAATTGATACTGCCTTTCAGCTTGCCCAAAGAAACAGTGATCGGAGAAAGCTCCTGATACAAGCTTGCTTCATAGATCATAGCCAGAAGGTCTTCCCTGGCCAGAGGTTCGGAACCAAGCGAATTGGTTCCATAATCGGAAAGCCATTTATAAGCCTGTTTGTATTCCCCCAGAGCGAGATGCACTTTACCACGTAAAAGAGCATAGTCAGGATCACGGTTATCAGGCGCTGGAATGGTTTCCAGAATCTGCCTGGCAGCCGAATAGTTTCCCAGTTCGTAGTATTGCAGTGCATTTACGAAATTAACGTTATCGGTCAGGGCGAGCGCAAACTGGCAAGATAGGAGGATTATCAACCAGAGAGTTAGTTTCTTCATTATATCTCCTATTTTTGGCAGCCTCCCCTGAAGGAGTCTTCAGGGGAGCCTGCCGCAGTTAGTTATTACATACCAGACACTAAAGTCCCTAATTGCGTGGCTTAGAAGCGCAGCAAGAGGGAATATACGTGATTATCGGTTAAATAATCTTCGTGTGCCATCTGGTAGGCATAGTTCATTTCCAGCATCTTGAACCGCAGTCCCACGCCGGCAGTGAAAGCGCCATCATTAACGCCAGCACGAATTCCGGCCTGAACTTTGGACAGGACGTCGGACCAGGTTGCATTTTCCCTGATACGGATTCCGGACAAACTGGAACCGATCTCTGCATCATCCTTCACCCCGAGCCAGTATTCGGCACCCAACTTAACTTTATTGGTGTCGAAGTCATCACGGGTAGACAGGTCGGCGGCAATCACCAATCCTGGGAAAGGAAATGCTGCCACGGAGGGAATGAACTCACGGGGAACTTCATCCTCGCCGTCATAATCGGATACTACATCACGGGCCACCATTCCGACGTTGAAATAGCGGTTGATGTGATACAGCATTCCCAGATCAATTCCATATCCGGTTTTGGATTCGTTTTCTACTTTGGTCAGATACAATTTTGGGGTCATCCCGATGTTCAGCTTGGCGATCTTGGCCGCAAAGCTTACGCCCAGGGTATTGTCGCTGTTTGAGAATTCGCCGGTGTAGCTTCCACTGGAATTGTAACCGGGAATTTCACCCACAGCAGCGTTTTGCCAGGAGGCAGCCACATATCCGATCGGTAACATGAATCCCAGAGCGACCGCATTGTGAGATCTGTCCCAAGCCATATTCTGTCTCATGGTAGAAGATAATTCTATTCTTTTTACATCCGCCAGAACTGCAGGATTTAGGTATGCACTTGAGACGTTATCAAGAAACGCCGCGCCGGTTCCACCCATACCAATGGAGCGGGCATCAATGCCGAGCAATTGATATGCTGCGGCGGAATTATCTTCGGCAAAGACAGAAGACAGTGAGATCATCAGTATCAGGGCTATCAGTATAGTTTTTATGCTTTTCATTTTTTCCTTCCTTATCGGTCGGAAGGGAGGGGGGATACCCCTCCCCTCTTTCCGTTATTACTTGATAGCTATCTTTACTACCTTTTCTACTATCTTCTTGCCATCGTTGGCAATGACACGTGCGAAGTAAGTTCCGCGTGCCAGTTTCACACCCTTGTTGTTGTAACCGTCGAAGACGATCTCAGCAGCAGCCTTGGCCATCACCTTGCCATTGTAGTCAAGGGAACGAACCTCACGACCGGCAAAGTCGTAGATACGCACGTTCACATAGGCATCGTTGGTAAGGGTCAGCTTGATCTTTCCGGTTCCATCCGCAACCATCGGGTTCGGATAAGCATAAGCATCGCTTATTTCCAGAGCTACTGGAGGAGCAGGAACGGCAACCACCTTGAAGGTTACACTGGTTACTTTCTGGTTTCCTGCCTTATCCATCACGGTAAGACGGATAGTGTAGGTTCCCAGCATCAGGTTGTTTACGTTATGTGTTGTTTCAGTTACATCTGCCAGAGTTGTAACCGCAGCACCAACCTGGGCACCCTGAGGATCAAGCACCACCAAGCTGCTTCCGGCAATACCGGAACCACTTGCATCGGTGAATTGGGCAAGGATATTCACCGCAGTGGCAGCATCCACCAGGGTAACTTCCAAGCCTTCCGCAGGATTAATGATCACTACTTCAGGAGCGATACGGTCAACATTGTAGTATTGGTTGGCTTCCGTAACGTTTCCGAATTGATCATTTACCACCACCTGCAGTCTGACTGCAGTTTGATCCACAGGAATCATCGCGCCGTTCAGAGCTACGGTGTAGGCAGAGGTTGTGCTGTTCAGATTGAGCGGACCCATCAGCAGAGCATCAGCCGGATAGGTGAATACATTGGCTACCACACTCACGGGAACGACACTATTGACAGTGAAGTTCAGGTTGTTGGTGCCAACGCTGTTCAGCCAGGCGATTTCGGTGAAGGACACAGCAGGAGCAGCAGCAGGAGTAACCATGAAGTTTCTGCTTACCATGCTCTGGTTGCCTGCGTTGTCTTTGGCCGTCAGGTTGATGATGTAGGTTCCATACATGGTGGCGACCATCGGTTGAGAGATCACCTGAGTGTTTACAGGATAGGTAATCGGTTCGAAGGCATTACTGCCGTCAGGTGCAATTACCGTGAGAATTGCGGATTGGATTCCGGAACCGGCAGGTCTGTCTTTGGGATCATTGCTGGAACGCAACTGGTTGGTAAGCCTGGTGGCTACCTGGTCAGAAATACTGGCCATAATATTCACCGTGGCGTTGATATTGAACTGAGCGTTCTCAGCAGGATTGGTGAGTGTGATCACCGGTGCGCTGTTATCGATTCCGTAGGTTTGGTTCGAAATGGAGGTCATGCCCCAATGATTGGTGGCAGAAACTTCCAAACGAACAGCATACTGGCCGGCAGGAACCACTCCACCCAACAGACTGATGGTATAATTGCCCTGATTGGGAGTGGGAGTGATCGGACCCTGGATGAGGGTATTCGCCGGTTCGACATAGATGTTGGCAACTACGCCGCCATCGGCAAGATCTTGCCAGGGAGCGACGGAGAAGGTGAGTTCATTGGCTTCTGTGGAATTGATCCACCATCCATTTTCTGCGATAGGATTGAATACGATGGTAGGAGCACCGCCAACAACGTCGAATTCGAAGGCCAGGCTACCGACATTACCCACACGGTCAGGGACAGAGGCCACTACAGTGTAGTGTCCGGCGTCCAGCACTCCCGCATTGTAGGTGAAGGTGCCATTGGTTACGGTTCCGGTTACATTGTTGCCATTCAGGCTCACCTGGATATTGGCAGCATTGATTCCGCTTTGACCAGTGTAATACCATGTGGTTCCACCGGGAAGCAGATACTGGAAGCTGCTGTAATCTTCGAAGCCAAGAGCTACCACAACATTGGTTCCCTGAGTAACGATCGCATTCTGGAAGTCGATCGGATCTTCGTCGATGATCTGGGGTTCATCAATATCCCAGAAACCGTCTTGATCAAGATCAACCCAGTCGAGGTCTTCGTTTACGCCATTGGGAGCATCTTCATTGAAGAGTCCGTCACCGTCGTTATCGATAGGATCTCCCACAGGAGCCATAGCCCAGACAACAGGAGCAGCCATATCAATGCCGTAGGTTTGTTCGGATTCATTGTAGATATTGTAGTTATCCATCGCTTCCACACTCAGCTTAACGGCAGTGGCAGCAGGGCTGAGCATCTGGCCGAAGTTGAAGGAATAGCTATAGACATTACCTGCAACAGAGGTCGGAGCCAGGGTCATGTATTGGATGTGGTTGTCTCCGGAAGGAGTAACTTCATCCAGATCGATCCAGACACCATCCGTAGGCATGGTTCTGCCTTGCGGGACAGTTACATTGAAGGTAAGCGGGGTCGTGAAGGTCGGATTCAGCCACCAGCCATTGGCAAAGCCGGTGAAGGCGATGGCGGGACCTTCGATATCCACGGTGTAGTTGATGGGTTCGGTTACGGCTACAGGCAGCAGCGGATTGGCAGCATACCAGATCACGTTCAGAGGCATGGTGTAATTAACAGCATATCCCAGAGCGTTCAGATCGTCCATGGTGAAGGTGTAGCTATAAGTGTTGCCATTTATAACCAGGTTCTCCATCGGGACGCTCATATTCAGAGAAGGATTATCGGGATTGACCACATAGAGGTGGGCATCCATGATTCCAGTCTGAGGATCGGTAATTGTAGCACTGATTGTGCGGTTGCTGACTGTTAGCTGAGTTCCCACAGCCACGATCACGGGCTGAGTGGTCTCTACGTTGAAGGCCTTTTCTGCGGTTACTTCCACATCGTTCATGGTTACTACCACGGAAACGTTGTGAGTCCCCACTGCAAGGTCAGATGCAGAGGCTGTGATGTACCCGTTTACATAGGTTGAAGGAATAGCAACGTCATCGAGATACATTTGCCAGGTGATGTCACCAACTGCAGGAGAAGTGTATCCACCCTGGGTCATGCCATCGTAAACGAAGAACTTGATCGAGGTGGGATCTTCCACTGTCCAGAGTTGTGCACCAGCCAGATACTGAGGTTCGATACCACTGAATACCACGTTGAAGTCGGTACCAGTGTATTGGGCCACAGCATAAATATAACCACTGGGAGCTGTGAAGGCAGCAGTGTTACCAGTTACGATGGCAGGGACGTTGATCCACTGAGATCCATCATAATACATTCCTACCACAGTTCTGTTGGCAACAGGTGTAGAGGTTAGGGTAACGCTGAAGTCCAGATCTCCCTGCGGGTTGGCAAGCACGGCATTCTGAGCGCTAAGGCCAGTAAAGCCGGTAGGCAGGGTCACGCTGGGTTGGACGTTCTCGAAGTATACATAGCTGCCAGCAGGAACAGTAGTGCTGATCCCGTTACTGGCAACTGTGCCGATATTGTAGGTATTTAGGGTTGTGTTGTTCAACTGCATCTGCCAGGTGCTATAATTCATGGCTGAAGCCCAGAGCTTATAAACTCCATGGCTCGGAACCGTGAAGAAGGCAGTCTGGTTGCCATTTACCAACTGGACAGCGGGTGTGCTGACCAGGCTACCGTTAAACATGACAGTAGCTCTGGGAGCACTGGCTGCGCCAGTGATACGCAGTTCATTATTGTAGAACACATTGGCATTGATGGTCGGGGCAGTAACTGTGAGGCTTCCACCTTCCGCTGTGCTGTAAGCAATTGAAAGCTCAGGTTTGGTGGTGGAAATCAGTCCGCCGTTATATGTAACCACTGTTCTGATTTTGGTAGCTGTGCTCATCAGTTCTGCATTGAAGTGAACTGTGAACTGGCTGGGAGCAGGATTTGTAATAGCAGCGAATTGAGTCCAGGTAGTGCCAACGAGATATTCAAAGGCTACTTGATCGATCACTTCGTTGTTCCAGCGATCCACTGTGGCATAGATCACATCCTGATTTGCATTATCTCCATCAAAGCTCATGGCAGTGATTTGAGCATAGGGTTCCCAACCGGCAGCAGGAACTATGGTTACATTCTGAGCAGCACCATTTACGTTGCCAGCTTTGTCATACGCCATCATTCCCAGAGAGTAGACACCCACTGAAAGTCCGGTGGTATTCCAAGTGAAGCTGTAAGGAGCTGTGGTATCGGTTCCGATCAGGACATCAACACCATTGTAGTTGTACCAAAGTTCCACTTTGTCGATTCCGGAGGCTACCTGGTTAATCTGTCCATAGAGAACATCCCAGGCATTGCCGTTCACGGTGGCAGTGGAAGCTAATTGGATATTGTAGTTACCGGCAATTTCAGTTACGCCAGTTCCAGTGATCGTGGTGAAGATCACCTCAGGATCAGTGGTGTCATACATCACATTAGCGATAACCAGATTGGTAGTATTGGGAGTTTCCTCAGCCTTGTCGGATACGCTGAATCTGAAGTCCATCATTCCATTGAGTAAGCTCGTGGAAGTGTGATAGATTTCAACACCTGTGAAGGTGGCAACATAGGTATTTGCACCAGTTCTTTCAAGGTTGCGGGTAGCGATGATCGGAGCGTGCCAATCATTGGCTCCGTCGATACCGATCACGCGGTATTCCAGATTGACACTGCTAGAATCAATTTCATCATCTGTGGTTACGGCAAAGTTCACAGTGAAGGTCTCACCGTTGAAGAAGCCGTTATTAGCAGGCAATGATACAGTCTGGCCAATTGTCAGGCTGTGATCCAGGGTAACCGCGACATATGCTGCCACGTTGCCATAGGTTGCACGAGCCTCGCGGGCACGCACACCCAGTTGATAAGCTCCGGCTGCGTAGGTGGGAAGGATATCACTGAGAACAATGTCAGCACGTCCATTCACCACATCAGCCAGGCCCAGAGAGGTCCAGGGAGCTTGAGCACTGGCACGGATTACATATTCCACGCGCATGATATTCACGTCGTTCACTGCTGTTTCGATGGTTACATCGTCGTGCAGGCGAACTGGAATGATACCATTCTGAGGAGTATGTCCGGCTACAGTAAGGATCTGCATTGGAGTTTCAGGATCGGTAACGGTGAAGTCTCTGGTTACGGTGAAGACGTTTCCAACCAGGTCGGTGATCTTGGCTTGTACCGTGTAGGTAGCACCAAATTCCAGAGTGGCGGGAACTGTCCAAGCGAAGGTCCAGGGAGCTGCAGTCACAGTGGTGATGGCATTCCAAGGCAGAGCGGGCACAGCAGTCTGAGCATAGGCATATTCCACATTCAGAATTCCGGCAGGAGCATCTGCAGCATTGGCATTCAGCACCAATTCGGTTCCCCTGTCAATCGTGGCAGGGAATACCAGGTTAGCCGTGGGCAGCACGTTATCAATACTTAAGGTACGGGTTGCGGCTGAGTTCACGTTTCCATAAACGTCATGGGTAACAACTTGCAGGACCCCTGAGGTGGTTGCTGCGTTCGCAGGCAATCCAGTCCAGGTGATCTGGGCAATATTGTTCACCAACGGAGCATTAACGGTTCCGATTACTACGCCGTTGAATTTGAAGTCTACGCTGGCCAGATCACTAAGCATAATGTCGCTGGTGATGGTAGCGTTGATAGTTAGATTGGGATTAATCAATCCACTTACCCAGGCAGGATCGTTCAAGCCGTTCCAAGTGTAGCTGATAGCAGCATCTGGAGCTTCTGTATCGATGATCCGGGCAAGGGTGTAGGCATTCGCGCTCAGGATTGAAGTTATGGGAGTTTCGGTTCCCCACTTGTCTTTGGCAAAAGCAACGATCTGGATGGTGTTATTATAGAGATAGTAGGGATACACTGTCCAATCGAAGCTATAGGGTGCCGAGATCCAGGTGTCTGGAGCAGTTCCGTTTGCATCGCCGAAGTTCATCCATTGCGAGACAGGGCTCACAACGTTGTTTGCGACGTTTACATAGCGGTACTTGTAGCTAACCTGGCTCAGGAAATCCACATTGCCAGTAAAGGTGGGAGCTGTTACAGCATAGGTTTCGCCTCTCTGAACGGTTCCATTCAACATGGAAGGAACTGCGACCTGAGGAACGATGGTACTGTTGTAGATATTCACAATAGCCACTGAAGTGCTGTTGTTCACAGGATAATGACTGGTGATCTGAACTTCATATACTCCGCCGATCAGGGAAGCGATATCCCAACTAACGGAATATTGACGTTGATACTGAGCGAGGAAGCTCGGATCGATGAAGTTCCACATTTCACCATTGATATCGGTAGCGATCGGATTCCAGGTGGTGGTTCCCAGCAGCCTGTAGGAGAAATCTACGCTGGTAGGAATTTCACTTAAGTGAGGAACATAGGCATAGAGATCCAAGGGCTGCGCATTGGCGGTATGATTGGTACCAACCATTTCCACGACCTGAGGAGTGGGCATGTTCCAGTTCACATAGTGGAGGGTGGGATTTCCGTTCACCACATCGGTTACTGCCATCAGTCTGGTAACCCCGGGAATACCGTATGTAAGTGTGAAGAAGTTTGCAGTATTAGGCACAGTGGCTTCGTTGTCCAGCAGGTCTTTTACTTTCACTTCGGCACTTACAAGGATATTCATTTCGCCATTGATGATAAATTGTTCAAAGGCTGTAGAAGGATCCCAGGTGAAGCTGATCTTATTATTCACAGTATCCAGATTGTAAGTAGAGATTGTCTGGCTTACATTCTGATAAGTGAAGGTAGCAGTCATGTCTCCAGTAGGAGCTATGCCGATCAGATCATTATAGGTGATTTCGAAGTTTATAGCATTGTCGCTATACACAGCAATGTAATTGGGATGGCTGGGGGAAACCATTGCCAGTCCAGCCGGAGCTTGAGTGTCAATATACAGGGCCTGGTAATCAGCAGGCAGAATTGTGGCGTTATTGCCGGCAAAATCTGTAAGCTGGATCTCAAGTCTGTAGATTCCATCCGTCAGGGTTGCCATGTCGGAAGCACTGAAGGTGAAATTGACCGAAGCTTCGTTTACATTGGTATAAGCTTCATTGATCGTAAGTCCGGTAGCTACATTCACGATTCTGACAGTTGCAGCAGCTACATCCACCAGATTAAGCTCAGGCAGATTAGTGTAGCTTACATTAAGGGCAACTGCGGCAGAATTATCCAGCCACTTGATGCCATCGGCTACAGAGTGAGTCAGTTGGTTCACAACTGCACCCGGAGCGGTTGCATCCAGATAGAGCTTTACGATCTGTTCTGATTGGTTATTACCATTCACATCCTGGGCTACCACGCGCAGGTAGAGATAAGGAGCGCGTCCAAGCACAGGAGGATTCCAGTTTGTGGCAATATTTGCCATACCACCGGTTGCTATGGTATTGATATTCATCCAGGGGCCGGTTACCGAAGTAGCCCATTCGAAAGTGAGGGTATTCACATCGCTGGGATTGTCGATAGTGGCCTGAATGTTTCCATTGTAGTTTGCCATCGCCTGAGCAAAGGCATATTGACCGGAAACTATCGGACGGGTACCAACCATTGTGATATGGGCATTGGAACCAAGCTGATCATCAAATATTACGTAAGTGATGGGAGCATTGGCATCAATATTGCCCAAGGCATCTTTGGCGGTTGCTCTGATTCTGTAGTAACCTTCAGCCACATAGGGAAGGATTTGAGAAGCAGTGCCAGCATTAACGGGAATCCATTGGTTATTCACGTCGAAATGCTGCCATCCACTCCAGGCAGGAGCATTCACGGAGGCCTTGTAGCTATATTCGAAGTGAACCATGGTGGGATTATCGAAGTTTGCAGCTGTGATGTTGTTTGCAGTAACCGTTACGTCACCAGTGGCAGGAATCACAAAAATGTTGTTGGTGGCATTCATATGGACACCATTGATATAATCAACCAACATTTGAGGAGCACTACCATCCACGAACATTGTATAGATGTTCGAGGTGAAGTAGTTACCGGCTTTGTCGCGGGCTACGGCACGCAGGTAATAAGTGGCATCAGCTTCGTCTGCTTCATCCACCAGACCATCATTGTCGTTGTCCACAAGGTCGGTAAGCGGGGCAAGAGCAGTCCATATCTGCCTGTAGTTCCCACCCATGTTCACTTGGGTTCCGAATTGGACCCAACGACGAACTGGGGCTGCTGCAGGCTGTGAGGAATACTGATACATCACTTCTACGATATCGTCCGTGGCCACGAGCAGTTCATTGACATCTGCTACTATGGTTACGGGATCTACTAATGGACGGATACGCTGCACACCACCGATCACAGTGATACTGGTATTCGGGGCGTTATTGTCGATATGAATCCAGCGCGAGGGAGCAACCTGGTTGAAGAGGACGCTTCCATTGCTTGCCAAAGGCAAGGCGCGGAATTCATAGATACCAGCAGCAATGGTTTCCGTATTCAGAGGAGTTACCCAAGGAGTTACGTTGAAATTGGTAAATCCATTGGGATCTTGAATGATATAGACGGAACCAAGCATATTGGCTACATCGAGATCAAGGCTGCTGATCACACCGTCGTTATTCAAATCAAGACGATATTCAAAGTTGTATGCACCTTGATTCAAGTTAGCGGTATATTCCCAGCATTCATGAGTGGCATTCCAAACCATTTCAGAGACCTGACTGCCGTTGGCATACAAATGTACACCAGGAACGAAAGGCAAACCATCATAGGCTGGAATGTCTTTTCTGTAGAGGTGGAATTTCACATTCGAGGAAGCGGCAGAAGACACGGTGGCAAGATCAGTCCAGGTATTATTAACCTTGTACTGGAAACGAACCTGGTCCACAGGAACATTACCAGCATTATCGGTAATATTGGCTGCGAGGTTGATCCATTCGCCTACTATCTGATTATCCACATGGCTTACAATCTCGGCTTTCACATCGGCAACGTTGATAACGTTCACGATCAAGTCGATAGCTGCTTTCTTTTCGTCTGCGCTGAGGGCTCCGTCAAAAGCAAGGGCCGTAGGAATGCCATTGTTCGCAAAGTCGCCTTCCACGTTTCCACGGGTATCACTGGAACCAAGGATAAAGTAATGGGTACCACTGGCCTGGAATAGATTAGCGGGGATATCAAATCCATACAATCCGTTCAGAGGTTCGTGGTCATACAAAACGCCATTGGTCCAGGTGATGTTATTGATGTCTCCGGTGGCGGAATATCCATGATACAGGCGCACAGGGGGTCTGAAATCATTGGTTCCGGTATACCAGGAAGCATTGGTATTGAAGTTGGCATCACCAAGGGCTACAGTGGACAGGTTGGTGATCTGGGCGGGATCAACATAGATCCTGAGGGCAGATGTTCCATAATCCTGAGTGCTGGAGACTGCGGTGATGGTGTTACCTGTTTCGCCGTAGAGAGATCCAAGGGTATGCAGGTTAGCATAGGCACCGGCATTCTCATGGCTTTCGGTATCGGGATTAGAGCGATAGGCTACATGGGTAACTGGAGTATTCGGAGCAACGTTATCCACAAAGACTTGGACAGGAGCGCTTTCACGCACATTACCCAAGGCATCTGTGGCAACTACTTTCAGCCAGGCAGAACCGGCATAATTCAGCAGAGTCTGCACTGAACCACCAGCAGTATTCCAGTTTTCAAACTGGGCATAATGAGTGGTATTGGGCTGAGTATTGAACACCAGATTTCCATAAACGGCATCTTGGAAGCTGACATTATCACTGCTCCATTTAAGCACGACAGAATTAATGTCGGTAATGTCGCCGGTAACCTTGAACAGGTTGTTGCGACTCCAGGTGATATTGGGGGTATTTTCGGTAATCGCTACTCTGGGTGCGAAGTAGTCCAGCCTGATGGTTCTGTAAACGGCGTTTTGCAGAAGAGCAGGATTGGTGGGAGTAAGCTCAATGAAGAATTCATAGCTGAAGTCATTGGCTTCATACCCGGCAGGCATATAGAAGCTGTCCGGCACAAAGATGGTAACGAAATTATTAACCATCTGAGGAGTAACAGCAATAGGACCACTGGCAGGATAGTCAGGCTGCAAGACGATGTCATTGGGAACATTAACGGTAGAAACTGCTCCGGTAACGTTATTGGTAACACGTGCCTTGAAGGTGACGCTGCTTATTCCTTCCAGAGAGGGAAGCATGGTGTTGATGTTGTAGAAATTGGCATCCAACCGCAGATTACCCACAGCTGAGGCAGGATTATTGAATCCATACACAGTGTTGTTGGGGATCACGGGCTCATTATTAAAGCCCAGCACGTTGGTCATGCCAAGGTTGTAGGAGATCAGAGAGGCAGGATTGTTGATGGTAACAGGAGTTGCCATATTAATGGGGGAACTGATGTTACCCACAAAGTCCTTACCTTTAACGGTAACCGTGAATTCACCAGGGGTCTGGCCATTATAGCTCCAGGTGGTATCAGCCACACCAGCGCTATAGAGAGCGTTGAGGGTGGTAATCAAAGTTCCGTTTTTATAGATCTCGAAGATAGCCCATTCGGCATCGCTCCATTCTGCTGCAAAGCCGGTGGAAAGGGTTAACACATTGTTGGCAGGAGTGTTATAATCGAAGGTAGTGTTTCCAGACACGATAGGAACATTCGGAATGGGAGGCTGGTTGTCACGAACGTTCACCACTACTATGGTATCGGTTACCGAGCGGCCTTCGCTTATGGCAGAAGCACGCACCAGGAACTTACGTAGAGGATTGCGACCATATACCGGGTCTACCAGATATTTGTAATGGGCAGCAGACATATCCCACATTACGGTATAGGGAGCCTGCATATCAGGATTGCTATCCGCCGGTGTAATATCAAGAGTGCGATCAGTATCAATAGCGGCTTGATAGCTGCTGTTGTTATTCACATCCTGATAGAGGTGGAAATGCACTCCCTGAACCTGACCGTTAGGATCGGCAGGGAAAGCAGTAATCTGCTGTCGATGAACTGATCCATCAGCATTCATAACATTGATGTTGGAATTCATGGCAGGATTGACCACTATCTGGGACGGGCTATGCCAGTATAGCAATTGCTGAATATAAGTTCCTTCATTCTCCAGATTGTCTTCAACGGTGATTGTGAAGTTGTAATAACCTTCTGCAAGGTCATAAGCGCTGAAGCCATTCGTGAATTGAAGTTCAATGTAACCATTAGCCAGAGGGGTTACGATTACATTGTTCAGAGGATCCGGATTGGGAGTATAGGTCTCAGGTGCGCGGGTAAGGGTTACCGTGGCATTGTTGAGACCAGAGCCATCCACGCCGGCTCTGAGGAGCGGATCATTCAGCTCAAAGCGAACTTTGGTCCAATCCTGGTTGTTGGCTATATAGTTTGTAGCATTATAGCTATTGGTTTGAGTAACTGTGGTTCCGGTATAGAATTTGATTCCATTTGCAGAGATCACAGGTTGGCCACGGTCAACGTTGAAGTTGACGTTGCTCGAGGTCTTTTCCAAACCATAGATGTTCTTGTATTTGAAGTTTATAGCCAGCTGGGTAACATTTGCGGCAAGATTCTGGTTTATATCGGCTGGTGCAAATGTCCAGGTAGCAGTGCGGTTATTGCCAGTTCCGGTTACCACGGGAGCGGGAATATTGGTAAAGGCAACTGGATTTGTATTTTGGAGGGTAAACCAAGCGGCCAGGGCAGCATTGTTTGGCAGGACAGCTGGGTCACCGGGGGTACCGGTAGCGATCTGTTCGCCAATCAGGTTGAAATCAGCAGTAACCACAGCCGCCACGGCAGGATTGATCATGCCGGGGATTGTCATATAGGCTGAAACGCCCTTCACTATCGGATTGGCGATGATGAAATTGTTTCCATCAACGATCACAGGAACCGTATGGGTATCCTGGAACACGTCGCCACCGAACGGATTACGCTTGGTGTTAACCACGAAGTTGATAGTCTGATAGTTATTTACGGTTGTTGGGGTTACCGGAATGGTTGCGATCCAGCGATAATTATTCAGAGGATCGGTATCTTCCACGATCGTGGGAGTTCCGTAGCTTACACCGGTAACTGCATTCGCCCACACTTGTTCAATATATGCCTGATACTGAGTATCGATATATACTTTTAGAACGGCAGGGACACCTTGAGCAAGATAGTTACGAACCGTTTGGCCATCGGGCAGGGTAGTGATCAGTTCAGCATCACGAATGATCGGAACGATCGGGCCATTGGTGGCAACTTCAACCATTCTGTTTCCAGCATGAGGAGCGTTACCGACTGGATCAGTTACGCTATAAGCGATAGTAACAGAGGTGGTGGGAGGCACCGGGCTCGTAATGACCAGATTGTTGATGGTGGCAGTCCAAACGCCATTAGCAAAGCTGAAATCAGCTGCTGGAACAACATAGGGACTGATCATCGGGATACCATTTCTGGAGGCGACAAACTGGTTCAGGTTGGTAACACTGAGAACGGGAACTGTAGTGGGATTAAGATATCCACCGATCTCGGTAACCTTGATTTCCAGAGTTCCATTCTGATCGAAGGGAACTACGTAACCTTCCTGGGAAATACCAAGAGATTCACTCCAGATCTGCACCGAAGTGATTACAGGGGAAACAGCATCTACATAAGCTTTGTTCGAAATCTCTTGTGATACATAGCTGGTAGTCGAGTTGGTTCCATCGGTGTAGGTAATGGTATAATTCACGCGGTATTGCAATTTGATTGCAGCACCATTTGCATACGAGGAACTTACAGGGATATTTGTATTCAGGTAATAAGTTCCATCCACATCAGGAGTTAGGGCAGTCCATGTGGTGCCTGTTCCGGATGCATTGGTAACGTAATAGGTATTCAGATCAATACCACTTACAGCTATATTGGACACATCCACTCCACGCGGAGGTGCGGCAAGCTTCATTTTGAACCCAAAGTTTGCGCCTTTCCTTACGTAGGGAGCAGTGTAATCATCCAAACGATTTCCGTTCACATACTGATAGGCAGTAAGGAACTCGGTGTTCTGCAGATAATTGCTGCTGAATCCGAATGTCAGAACGGGACCATTGGCAGTCCAGGCAGGGTCAGTGGAGTTTACAGGAATACCATAGTTCACGTGGCCAACCTTATCCTGGATTAACGCCAGAGTAAGATTGATAACCGTGGTTGCGTTGATTGCACCAGGATTGGTAGGAGTAAGGCTGATTACCTTTTCCACCACACCTTGAGCAAGCTCAGTATGAGATACCTGGGCTACTGTCCAACCGGTTAGGGCAGGAGTGGCAACATCAATAACGCCAACTCCGGTAACTCCGTCCTTCGCCAGATACTTCAGATAGATCTTCTGGGTGCTGGGAGAAGTAGGCCACTGACCATTGGTGGTAAGAGCCAGGTTGATCTGCTGGTGGAATCCATTATTGACGAAATAAGTAGTCCAGTCAGCGGGAGCGGAAGTTCCGGTAGCGACCCAGAGTTGGTCTGTATCATACACGGGAACTTTCTTATCAACTTTGATTGAGCGTGTGTCTGCAATGCTGCCAGTGAGTTGCTGGTAGGCAAAGTAGATTGGCACAGCCTGTCCATCGTCGTAGGCATTCCACACGCTCTGGACATCGGGCTGGGTTCTCCATTTGGCTACATACTTATACGCAGTGGCGTTCACATTTGCTCCACCCTGGGTAAGAGGAATGGTCAGAGTTGTTTTGGTGGAACCATTCGTTTGTCCAACGGGAATCGGAGCTTGCAGATTTTGAACAATATTATCCTCGATCAGATCGAAATCTGCTGTGATAGGAGGATTGGTATTGTTGACTGTGCTAATGAAGGTATATTGAGTGCTCAGAAGATGTTCGGGTGCAAACCAACCATCCGGATCGGTTCCGGCATAAGGTGTGCGGCTTGCTACGATTCCCTGGATAAGGGATGTGGGATTGCTGAGCACAGCGACTTGATGAGTGTAGGGAGCAGCGGCATAGCCACGGTCTGTCTGGCAATTGAAAACAAAGTTGGCTACTTTGTAATCGCTGGCCGGAGTCCAGGTAAGACCGGCAAAGCTTACATTATCCCAGGTGTAGGTTCTGGTAAGAACTCCACCGGTAGTGCTTTGGGTTACCGTGGGAGCAGGCAGGTTAAAGTTGCCGGTTACTCCGCTCATAGTTATGGTCATCGGGAATGCAGCGGTATTTGCAATATCAGTTGATGTAACTGTGGCAACGATCTGAACTCCAGTCATGTCTGGAGTGATGACGTTGGTGGCCACACCATTGTATTTGAATACCACGCTGGAAATGACCGGCTTGGTATCCACGTTAATCACATCGCTGTTTCCACTGTATGTGAAGGGAATATTGCCGGTTGTGCTGGCTGTAGGGCTGGTATAACCGGTTGTATATCCGGTAACGGTAGCTGTGAGCACCTTGCCATCCAGATTGGTGTTGTTCTGGAAGAAATTGGTAAAGGTATAGCTCATGGTTGCAGCAAAACCGGTTGTGATGGTTTGTGTGTAGGAAGTGAGGGTTACTCCGGGAGCAGTTAGGGTAACCACTACTCCGGTTGCTCTCTGGTAATTTGCCAGATCCCAGGTCACGGTAAGGTTATTACCGGGCACAAACCATGTGGCATCTGTATTAATCTTCACATTGGATAATTGAGGAACGGGTACGATATTAATATAGCGATTATAAACCACCTGATTACCCATGTGGTCGCTGACCGTATAGGTGGCCTGCACATATTTAACTGCAGTGTTGGTGGGAATCGTTACATTGAAGGTTCCGTTTCCGGTATCGGTTACGGTCATCCCGGTATTGGGATTAAGTACCAGTGATTCACCCACATAGCCATAGGGATTACCAACGATGGTATCCCAATAGACTCCTGATCCGGGTGTATCGGTCACGGTGAAATTCAGAGCCTTGGCAGTGCCATCGGCTGTAAGGCTGCTAACAGAGGTGATTGCTACAGGAGCTGCCTTATCAACCATAACATTGATGTTCTTTGTTTCAGTGTGAGCAATCGGATTGGAACCATTGCGGGTGACTATCGTGATCGGAATCGACAAGGTCTGGTTGTTAGTCCAGGCATTGGCCACCGAAGCGGGAATCACACCTGTCCAGGTTAGCGTCCAAACCAAGGATTCATTTGGTCCAGCACCGGATACGGCTGAAGTGGGAACTACAGCAGTATTTTGAGCTCCGGTTCCACCGAGGAGAGTTTGCAAGTTGGCTGTCCAATCGGTATGCATGGCACGGTAAGCGCCACCTTCAACGGTTGCAACCATCGTGAAGCTACCCAATGGAGGTGTGGAACCGCCATCACGTACCCAAGCCTGGGTGGTGGCAGGATTCCAGTTACCGCCAACGTAGGAAGCGGTTCCGGTGATAGTTTTATTCGTAAATGTGATATTCGTAATGCGGGGTTTGGCATTCAAGATGTGAATTGTGAGGAAACCTTCCGCACTATCATTATTATAAACGTCTGCATTGTAGGGATAACTGGGATTGTTGTAACGGGCAGGGTTCTTTGCGCTGTCCCAAGGCAGACGGATATGCAGCTTTGCTTTTTCAGCGGTGAAATCACCAGCCAGATTATTGAGCGTTGCGGTAATGGCAAAGGTCTTGTTATCATTGCTGGCTACAACGCTGTTTATTGTAGCGGTTACAGGGTTAGCGCCATTCATCAGGGCAACACCCAGAGAATCCAAAACCTGAATATTCCATCCTGTTCCTTTCAAAGGATCGGCGATTGGATCAAGACCGTTCAGAATTGCATTGCTGAGAGCTTCGTTGGTATGCAGGGTGAAGGAAATCTGGTTTTGAACCTCGGTAACCACAGGAGTAGGCTGAGCCGGCAACAGGGTGATAACCTTGTCTGCCGAGAAGCTTGAATTGGCACCTGTAGCGAGGATAGGGTTGGTATTATCTACCGTAACTACCTTGGAAGGTGTCACTGCGGTCGGAGGTGTGCTGTAACCCGGATCTTCATAAGGAGCGGGTTGAACCACCAATTTCAGATTCAATGCTTCGGTGGCCGTAGCCGGGGTAACCAGACTGAGGTTGTCCAGCAATCCGTTAAAATTGAATGGAGTTGCAGGAGTGTAGGGCAATTGAGCGGGAGTCAGAGATCCGGTCCAGGATTTCAGCAAAGCACCGGCTTGTCTTTCCAGCTTCAAAGTCCAGGTTACATTACGGTTCGAATAAGGAATCGTGAAGTTGAAATTCGTTTCATCCGCGGCATTATCATTTGCAGGATTGGTAACTGCATCATAGGTATTTATCGGATTGCCGGGAGAGAATACTTCCGGGGTGGCGGTCAGTGCATAATCGGCGATATCGGTAGTCGGCCATACAGGCTCTTCCGGACGCACCAGATTAAATACATCAGATCCGGTGGCTTCATAACTTGTGATGAACGGATTTACGGTCAGCGGATATGCCTCTACCTTAATGTAGTTGGCAGGACCTGCTGCACCGCCAATGGTCCATTGCTTTCCGGGTGCAACAGCACCTGATGCGCTGGACATATTGTTCACCACAAATTCGATTACGGCACGGTCGGGCAGCAAAGCATTCGGATTGTTCACGAACGCAGATTTGTTCAACCAGATAGTGGAAGGAATAGTTCCACCAAGGTTGTTCTGAATCTTTACTGCCTGGTTATCACGCAGATAATCCATGTCGTTGATCAGCAATTCAACCCGGACTGTATCCTGAGACACATAGTAATTTCCTGTGTAATCTCCGCCAGGGGTATAAGCAGAGGTTACATAGAAGTTTTCCACGCCAAGAGTAGTAACAGGGAGTCCCGATCCGCCATTATCATGCTGCGAGATAACAGTTACATCGCTGATAATGGGAATATGGTAATACCTGTGCTCGATCTTAACGTTCACTTCCTGGGATTTCACTATGTTTCCGGCATTATCCATGAAGTAGGCATAAACCTTGTAAGGGGTACCGGTAGTTACTGCACCTGGGAAGGTGGCAATATTACTGGTGTTCCAGCTAAGGTTCATGAGGTTCGACACGGTATTAGCGCCGGCAAAGGGAACTTCAATGGAATTAGCCACATGGTCGAATATGGCAGGATAAGTCTGCCAGGCTGCTCCATCGTAGAACCACTTTGATGCCCCGCTTTCAATCACAGCCCAGTATCTTCCGGTCTCATGTCTTAGCGGATTGGAGTCCACGGTATAATCGCGGGTCAGCTGGAACTTGAAATCAAGAGTGCTGACTGTCGCACCGGCAGCATCACGATAATAGACTGCTTCACCTGCAGTGTAAGCATTGTCATTATCGCGGTCATCGATCAACCGGACAAGGTGAATCGGGGCTGCGGGTGTGAAGCTTGTATACCCGAGTGGCTGAAAATCGGTAGATTTAGTCAGGGGAGTATTATCGGCAACCACATGAATGCGGTTCAGATAGGTTGATCCCACCCAGGCATCATCCCCAGCTGTATATATATTGTGGTGGGTTGTGACATCATATGCGCCTGTAGGAGAGAATTCGTTACCCAGAACATGGCTGAGGGTAGCAGCATTACCCACTCCATCCTTCAGTTCCCAAAGGGTGATCCCGAAGGTGGTCTGAGCAGCTTGGGCCACCACAGTGCCATTGTTGTCTTTTCCGTCCCAGGCAACTTTCAGATCTCCACCCACTGCTACTACCGTAGCCGGGGCATCTGAAAAACTGTAGGTTCGGAAAAATTCCTGGCGATTCTCTGAAGTAAATTTCAGGGTAAATGATTTCACGCCATCTGCGGTTCCCCAGTTCGGGATCGTCAGATAGATATCGAAAGTGTTCGGAATCGTATCATAACCATCAACTTGGGCTACAACCGGTGAAAAGCGCAGGGGCTTTGTCGTATCGTAGAACAAGTCGCGGACACCTACGATGCTGGGAGCCATCAGGTCGGCTTCAATGGCTACAGGAGGAGTTGCACCATTCAGTGAAACATTCCAGATGCCAGTGGCAACGTTACCTGCGGCAGTCTGCATCTTGGTGATGGCAATAGTAAGGTTTGCAGTGTTACTCAGTGAGCCCGATGCCGGTTGATAGGTTGCATCAAGCACACCGTTAATTACCACATAATCCATAACCGGAGCGCCGGTAAAAGCTGAACCCCAATTGATCCATACTTTATTTACAACCGTTGCGCCGGTTGTCTTGAAGGTCCCCATCACATGGATGGTATCTCCAATTTTAAGGAAAGCCAGATTGGGCAGATTGTTTACCTGCAAGTGGCTGGCAAGGATGTCCGTGGCGGACGGAAGGACGTTGTTAATGGCGGTAAAATCGTTGTCAAGGGCAGTTCCGGGATTCGGATTTGCGCCTTCGAAAGCGATTATCTGCACTTTATAACTACCATAATTTGTTCCGGGAACAACCACATAGGTCGCCAGGAAAGTATTCCCGGCTTTCACCATCGGAACAACCCCGCCACCAAAACTGGCAAAGTTTACCGAAGCCGAACTTACTACGGCACTGGTGAAGGTTACAGTTATTGTAGATCCTACGATTGCCGTTCCGTTCGCACCTGCATCGGTAACTGTCGTTACGATATCCAAGGGACCCAAGGTTCCGGCAATGTTGTTTACCGTGAACAGCTGGTCATCCGGAATTATGGATGATCCACCACTAAAGAAGTTCCCAGTTACGATCACTTTGGCAGTGGTCGTGTTTATGGCACCGGGAACTACCAGGTAGTCTGCCTTCCATTTTAGCAGGATGGCATCCCAAGTCATAGCAACAGTGGCTGGCCCGCCAAACTGACTGAAGTTCACCGAGGCAGATTCTATCTCATTCGGAGGATCTGATCCTGGTGAATACTCCGGGTCAGTAAGGGTAACCTTCACTGTTGACCCAATGACTACTACTCCTCCCGGACCAGCATTTTCGATCGTCACAGCTATGTGACTGTCATCAAAAGCTCTGGTCTGAGCGAAGGCTGTGGTCATTGCGATTACAAACAACACTACAAGCAGTAGTGTTACGCGAATTTTGCTTTTCATTTGCACCTCGCTTTTTTTGAGTTAAATCCTTGTGTTTTTGTCAAGAAAGTGATTTGTAAAACTTGAGTGAATTTGGTTTTACGTTTCTCTATGCTCATGATTTCTCCTTGTGGGCTAACAGGCCTAATACCCAAGCCCCTTATTTTATTATTAAAAATTGCTAATTCATTGAATGTGTCGGCAATGAGGACAGCTGAAAAACTGCTACCAATTTGCCTTAATGTAGATTGAGACCTCATCAAACACCCCTTCCTGAAGACACTTCTCCCAAAATACGCAACACCTTCGAAACCTGCAGAACTCCGCTCCACTTGGGCATCCAGACCATTGACCAGACTACTTGCTTCATCATTACTCTTTTTTACCAATTCCCCTTGTTCAAGTCATTAGGATTCGGGTCTTATTCTGTTTTTCACCGGAGAATCTCCGATTATTCAAAATAAACAAACTTAATTCAGTGTTTCTGGACTTCATCTATTTGGGTACTCACCCTTTTCCGGATATTTCCCGGCAAATCCGTGAATACTTTTTACTATTATTTCATTGCGTAACATATATTTCCACTTTTATACATGCTCTGAGCTGAAAAAACTCCAACTCAAGAGGCACACTAATAGCATTGAGATTATTTGTCAAGAGATTTGATGAGGTATCTCTCTTATCTCGGCATTTTACTGCAATTCAAACAGTTACAAATGCCCGCAACGTAACTGTCAAGTTGACTATAGGATAGCTATCCGGCTTTTAGTAGCCTTGATTTATGCAATTCTCAGCATGAAAACCACCTTTTTTGAGGTTACTTTTTTTACTAATACCTTAAACCTCGTTCCCAAGAGTTTGTTATCAGTATTTACCATAATAGTGGCTTTGCTTCGTAAAATAATGTCATTATCTGTGAAAAAGATGAACATTCTTCTCAGCATTAACTGAATGACCGATATAAATCTATAAGGCCAATCAGCCTGAGCTGCCAGCATCGGCTATAAAAGAAAAAAATCTTGACAGCATATGCCTTCCCAAAAGCTTAAAAACTAATGATAAATTACCCTTTATAAAGGAGAATACGGGTATATGTTAAAAGTCTCAATCGCTCCCGATGGCAAAGAGTATCCGATGCCTACCGAAGAAGAATCTGCAAAAGAACGCGAGTTACTGAAGAAGATTACCGACGAACAGCGTGCTCTGGGACGCAAAATAGTTGCCGTTCAAGGTCTTGGTTTCGTTGGCTGTGTAATGGCAACCGTGGTTGCAGATGCCACAGACAAAGAAGGGAAACCAATTTATTTCGTTCACGGGCATCAGCGTGCCTCCAAACGCTCCTATTGGAAAGTTCCGGTGATAAATTCCGGAATTCCACCTGTGAGTTCTTCCGACCCCGAAGTTCCGGAAATCTTTCACCGCACCGTTATGGAAAAGAAAAATTTCCGCGCTACTTGCGAGGACTATGTTTACGGCTTAGTGGATGTAGTAGTGGTGGATATTCAGCTCGATGCCACAAAACCCGCCTTTGGTGAGGCAGAAAAGGGATATTGTGACATTACCGCCTTCCGCGAAGGAATCCGCACTTTGGGACAATATATCCAACCGCATTGCATGGTTCTGGTAGAAACCACGGTTCCTCCAGGAACCTGTGAAAAGGTTGTAAAACCAATTCTTGAAGAGGAATTCACTAAACGTGGCATAGATATAAAAACCAACCCGCCTCTGGTTGCTCATTCTTATGAACGTGTGATGCCGGGAGCAAAATATGTGGCTTCCATCAGAGATTTCTGGCGCGTTTTCAGTGGGGTTAACCCTAAATCCATTGAACTATGCCGGGAGTTTTTATCAAATGTCCTGAATGTGGAAAATTTTCCACTTACCCAGCTTGATAATACCAATGCCAGTGAATTAGCCAAAACCATGGAAAACTCATATCGGGCTACTAACATCGCCCTTACCTTGGAATGGGCCAGGTTTGCCGAACAAATTGGGGTTGACCTTTTCAAGGTTCGCGATGCCATCCGTAAACGCAAGGGTACGCACGACAACCTGCTGCGTCCATCCTTGGGAGTTGGCGGCTATTGCCTTACCAAGGATCCTGTTCTGGCCAACTGGGCGATGGGAGCTTTGTTTGGAGTCCCTGGCAGTCTCGGGGTAGCCATTAATTCAGTTAATATAAACGACACCATGCCCCTGCATACTATTGAGATCATCAAACAGGTTTTCCCTGAACTGAAGAACCTCAAGATCGCCGTTCTGGGTGTAAGCTATCTGGAAGATGTAGGCGACACACGTCATTCGCCCTCTAAGATATTGGTGGAATTCCTGCGTAAGGATCTGGCAGTTGTAAAAGCCCATGATCCGTATGTAGAAGCCTGGCCAGAATTGGAGGAGATACACGTGCATAATGATCTGAACGACGTTTTACCAGATGCTGACGTGGTGATCTTTGCAGTTGGCCACAGCCAATACAAGCAAATTGATCCCAAGGAACTTCTGGCTATCTGCAAAACGAAACCTTTGATTATTGATTGCTCCAACTTCCTTTCCGATGCCACGATCAATATCTACAAAGGCCTGGGATGCAAAGTCCGAGGTGTGGGAAAGGGACATATAGTCGATTAGTTCTGGAGTCCTGGAGTCCTGGAGTCCGTTGAAACACCTCATTCCTGCGCAAGCAGGAATCTCATGCAGTAACTGGAGATCCCGGATCAAGTCCGGGATGAGGTAAACAATTTGAACTCTGTCCTTCAGTCTTAGACCTCATTCCTGCGAAAGCAGGAATCTCATGCAGTAACTGGAGATCCCGGATCAAGTCCGGGATGAGGAAAACAATGTTCACTCATTCCTGCGAAAGCAGGAATCTCGTAGAAAAAACTATAGTATATTAAGGTAAGGGCGACCCCTTCGGTCGCCCCTGCTTTTCAAGGAGGAAAAATGCAATTAACCGATGCACAGCTCTTTAGCGAATTTCGCCGTTGTGAATATTGCGAAACAAAACCGTGCAAGACGGCCTGTCCTTGTGATTGCTCACCCGCCGACTTTATGATGGCAGCAGCCCAGGGCAGACCATCAGACTTCAAAAGGGCTGCCGGCTTGATCCTTGCCAGCAATCCCCTGGGCGGAATTTGTGGTAATGTCTGCCCGGATTACCATTGTGTTCAGGCTTGTTCTCGTGAGAAATTCGATCATCCCATAAAAATCCAGGCAGTTCAGGCCACCATTATTCACAAAGCACGCGAACTTGGTGTGACCCCTGAATTCATACACTCTTCACCCAATGGAAAACAAATAGCCATCATTGGGGCAGGGCCTGCTGCCATTGGTGCAGGCGTAACGCTCGCCCAACTTGGCTACACTCCCGTTCTATTCGATTTGGAACCGATGGGCGGGCAGGCTGGGTTGATTCCCGATGAGCGCATGGGTGCAGGAGTATTACTCTCCGATTTGCTGTTCATTGGAGACACCTTCAAACTAAAGCAGATTTTTACTGAGGTCAGCGATCCCGCATCCCTTTTACAGGAAGGCTATAGCGCTGTTATTGTGGCAGGAGGACTGAACAAGCCCATCCGTCTGAACATACCCGGCGACGAAAATGCCATATATGGATTCGACATACTTAAACGCCATAAATGTATTCTTTTTGAAGGCAAACGCATTGCCCTGGTAGGAGGTGCAATTGCCGCAGACCAGGCTTTGCTTGCTGCCAGGGCAAAAGCGGCTCATGTGGAAATGGTCACTTTGGAGAGTTTTGCCGAAATGCCCCTCACTGATGATGAAAAAGAAGGATTGATCGAGGCTGGAGTTGCTTTTTCAAACCGGATGCGGATCACTGAGATTGTGAACGAAGGTTCGCAAACCGTGGGCATCAAAACCAAACCCGTGCATTTACCCAAAGGGGAAAGCTTCCATCCCTCCAAAATCAAGGATGAAGAAGGCTCAACCGAACTTTTCCGTCCCTTCGACCTGGTAATTATTGCAGTTGGCAATCGCCCTGCCTTCCAGGAAATTCCCCAGGGAATTTATGCCTGTGGAGACATGGTGAATGGTCCCACCACAGTTGTGGAAGCCGTTGCTTCCGGAAAGAATACTGCACTTCAGGTTCACGCGGAACTAAATGGCCAATCCTATATCATGCCAGCCAAAGCCGTAAAAAGTTGCAGTGCCGTTCCAGGATTGAACAAGCTTCCAGTGCCGTTAACCACTGATTTCTTTGGCCGCCGGATGGATTCTCCTTTCATTCTTTCTGCTGCACCTCCCACTGATGGATACGAGCAAATGAAAAAAGCCTATGAAGCAGGTTGGGCAGGCGGAATCATGAAAACTGCCTTCGATAACCTCGATATCCACATCCCTGGAGAGTATATGTTTACCTGGGGAGACAAACATAAAACCTTCGCAAATTGCGACAACGTTTCCGAACACCCGTTGGATAGAGTATGCGCTGAAGTGGCACGCTTGGTGCAAGAATATCCTGACCGTCTCACGATGGCTTCCACCGGTGGGCCGGTTACAGGAGACGACGATCACGATAAACTTGGCTGGCAGAGCAATACCCGCAAACTTGAGGCGGCAGGAGTCATGGGAATTGAATACAGCCTTTCCTGTCCACAGGGGGGAGATGGCACGCATGGCGATATTGTCGCCCAGGATCCTGTTTTGACCGCCAAGATCATAGACTGGGTAATGCAGATCAGCAATCCCGAGATACCCAAGCTCTTCAAGCTGACAGGAGCTGTCACAGCCATTTATCCCATCATCAAAGCCGTCAAAGAGGTTTTTGACCGTTATCCCGATAAAAAAGCAGGAGTAACCTTGGCCAATACCTTCCCCACATTGGCATTCCGGGATCGGGAAAAGCCATGGGACGAAGGCATAATTGTCGGCATGAGCGGTGAAGGTGCATTGCCAATCAGCTTTCTCAGTCTGGCCCGGGCTGGCAGGATGGGAGTTTTCGTATCAGGAAACGGCGGTGCGATGAACTATCTTGATGCGGCGAACTTTCTGGCCTTGGGAGCTGGAAATGTGCAGTTTTGCACAATCGTGGAAAAATACGGCTATGGGATAATCGACGATCTGAAAAGTGGACTTTCCCACCTCCTGAAAGCCAGGGGTATTACAAGTGTTTCAGAACTAATCGGCATCGCTCAGCCCGATTCGATCACTGATTTCATGGATTTGCCGCCTTCCCACAAGCATTCCTCTCTCATCCAGGATCTTTGCGTTAAATGCGGGAACTGCACCCGCTGTCCCTATCTGGCAATCAGCCTGAACGAAGATGGCTATCCGACCATAGACAAGGACAAGTGCGTAGGCTGCTCACTATGCACCCAACTTTGCTTTGCCGGCGCATTGGAAATGGTGGAAAAGCAATAGATCATTTCCCTTCCCACCCCGAAAATCATACTGCTATTATACCGCTTTCATACCGCATGCTCATGTGGTATGATAGTGGTATGTGAAGTGTTGGAGTGATGGAGTGATGGAGTGATGGAGTGTTGGAGTGTTGGAGTGTTGATCCTCATTCCTGCGAAAGCAGGAATCTCCCAGACTTGCATGAGGTTCCTGCTTTCGCAGGAACGAGGTGGAAAAAAACAGGAACGAGGTGGGAAAAAAACACGAACGAGAAGTAAAGAGCAGGAATGAGAGAAGTTAATTAATCAGTATGCAATAATCCGTGTAATCTGTGAAAATCCGTGTTCCGATTCCAATCCCTGTAAATCCGTTCAATCCGTCAAATCCGTGTTACCATTCAAAAAAACTACATATGCCGGTTCAGGATTTCCTGCACTTCACCGTCGTCGATCAT